>NZ_JBQFPE010000007.1:0-237746 GCF_056534225.1 Ruegeria sp. E1
CCAAACCAAAGTGTCGCGGGATGGAGCAGCCCGGTAGCTCGTCAGGCTCATAACCTGAAGGTCGTAGGTTCAAATCCTACTCCCGCAACCAGCGTCAGAAAATCTCAGTACAGCCCGCATCACCACAATTGAGCCGCCAGTTCAATCGCTTGTCCGAGCCTCGTCGATTTCAGGGCCTAGGTCCCAGAAAGGCAGCGCTGTAAGATCGCCGACACCTTATTCCCCAAGGCCGGAGCCTCGGATTTTCGGGGGCCCGCTATGTTGAGCGTTTCAGTCTTATGTCTGGCCATCCATGACTGGATATTGCGGATGCATGCCTCTTCCCCGGCTTTGACGTTGACGACTAGGCACGGTTTTTCCAGATCACGGGCGAAATCAACGGTTTGATCAGTTCCCGGGCTGTTCGAGCCGTCCACGAAAACCAGGGTTGCGTCGCTGGATGCAACGTTGAGCCGGGTGCGTTCGATGACGTCGCTGGATTGGGTTTCCTTCATGCCTTCGAAATGGTCGGGGATTATCCCTGCCTCGTTGGTTCGCCCTTTGGGCACCCAGCCACCAGTTGGCAAGCCGCAGCGGTGCGCGAATTCAAGGGCTGCGGTGTCCACGCCTGTCTGACCGCCAGATATGATTTTTATTGGCATTTGTCCGGCTCTGGATAAGGATCAGTCTTACCGGAATATTAAACGCCCAAGCGACGCAGGCCAGCTTATTCTGCATGCCGGTGGGGCTGCATTCTGTCTGCTACAGATATTCTACTATAATTGATCAAGTTCGCCGCGCAGGGGGTATCCTGCGCGGCGGGTATTCATCAGGCAAATGAGACGCCGTTCTCGCTCATCGGCAGTTCCGAGACGCGAAGGTCCAGTTGCGCGATCGCATTCGCCAGTGCAGGCGCCGAGGGGGGCGTGCCGGGCTCGCCGATCCCGGTCGGGGCTTCGGCAGAGGCCACGATGTGGGTTTCGATCGCCTTGATGTCCGAGATGCGCAGCGGTTCGTAGTCGGGGAAGTTGGACTGTTCCACGGCACCACCGTACAGGGTGATCTGATCCCGCATCGCGTGACCGATCCCATAGCCAATACCGCCTTCGATCTGGGCTTTGATCACGTCGGGGTTCACCGCGATACCGCAATCGACGGCAGCGGTGACTTTTTCGACCTGAATGCCGTAATCGAGATCACCCGAGATTTCGACAATCTCGGCGACATAAGATCCGAAGGATTTGTGCACGGCAATGCCTTGCACATTGCCTTCGGCCGGTTTGCCCCAATTGCCTTTCTCGGCCACCAGTTTCAACACGGCAGCTTTGCGTTGCTGGTCCTTGTCACCTTCCAGATAGGCCAGACGGAACTCCACGGGATCTTTGCCAACGGCCTTGGCGGCCATGTCCATCATGACTTCCATGACATAAGCAGTGTGGGTGTGCCCGACCGAGCGCCACCATAGGACCGAAGTCGCCTTTTCGGTGTCTGTCAGACCAATCGCCATACCGGGAATGATATAGGGGTTGTCTGTGACACCTTCGACTGTGGAATGGTCTATGCCATCGCGCACGGCAAAGGACTCGAACGGGGTGCCTTTCATGATCGATTGGCCGGCGACCTGATGTTCCCAGCCAACGATGGAGCCAGCGCTATCCAGTCCAACGCGCACTTTATGGCCCGCCGCCGGGCGGTAATATCCGCCGCGAATGTCGTCTTCGCGATCCCAGACCAGTTTTACCGGACGCGTCCGGTCAGTCATGACAAAGGCCAGAGCAGCTTCGACCTGATAATCCGCGTCCGGGGTCGCACGGCGACCAAACGAGCCACCGGCCAGCATTGTGTTGATGTGGATCTTTTCGGCCGGAAGCTCGAAAATCTGCTGATAGGCCATATGCGGTCCGGTCGGCATCTGCGCGCCATCATGCAACACAATGTCACCCTCGGCGGTCTGTTCGATGGTGCAGTTCAGCGGCTCCATTGGGGCATGTGCCAGCAGCGGGAAATAGAATGTCTTTTCCACAATCGTCGCTGCGCCGTCCACTGCCGTGGTGACTGCGGCCTGATCGGCGTTGTTCACGTTGTAAACCGGTTTCGCATCCAGCGCCGCCATGATCTCATCCCGGATTTCCTGAGACGACCGGGTTTCAGCGGCAGACAGATCCCATTCAACCTGCAACGCCTCGCGCGCTTGCATCGCGGCCCAGGTGTTTTCGGCATAGACAGCGACACCATGTTTGGTTGGAAGGGTCTGGGCCATGATGAAACCCTTCACCTGCTTGGCGTCGGTATCGTCAAATCCGGCCACCAGACCACCACGCTGCGGCGTGCGTTTGACCATGACAACCATCTGGTTGTCCAGATGAACATCCATTGCGAACTTACCGCTGCCGTTCACCTTGACGGGGCTGTCCTTGCGGCGCGTGGCCTCGTTACCGATGATCTTCCATTCGGACGGGTCGCGTAGGCGCGGGTTTTCCGAAGGTGCGATGTCGGCAGCCGCTGTAACGAATTCACCCAATGGGGCGGAGTTACCGGAACCGACTATCAGGCCGTCCTGAATGTCCAGCGAGCTTGCGTCAACACCCCAGGCATCTGCAGCTGCTTTGATCAGCATCTCGCGCGCATTGGCTCCGGCGGTGCGGTATTGCAACCACGAGTTCGCCATCGCGGTCGAGCCGCCGGTCCCCTGAAACGGGCCGAACAAAGTGTTGTTGTATACAGTTGGATCAGATGGAGCGAATTCATAGCCGATCTGGTCCATCGTCACGCCCAACTCTTCGGCGATCAGCGATGTCAGGCCAGTGGCTGGACCCTGACCTTTTTCAAAATGTTTCACGATCGCAATGACGTTGCCATTGCTGTCGATCTTAACAAATGGGTTCAGCATCGCGTCCGCGCTACCGGATGCTGCGACCGCACCATCGGCGTTTGCGCCGACATAGAGGATCGCACTTGCGGCTGCGGCGGACTTCAGGAACCCACGGCGGGAAATATTGGCTGTCATGGGTCTCAGGCCTCCAGAATCTCGGATGCACGCAACACGCCTGCGCGGATACGTTGATAGGTCGCGCAGCGGCAGGCATTGCCGTGCATGTAGTCATCAACTTCTTCAGCCGTTGGCTTGGCGTTTTCGCGCAAAAGCCCTACGGCATTCATGATCTGACCAGATTGGCAGTAGCCGCACTGAACCACGTCAAGTTCCAGCCACGCCTGTTGGACGGCGGCACCAACTTTGTCCTGATCCATCACTTCAATGGTCGTGATTTCGGCGTCTTCGACATCTTCGATATAGGTCTGGCAGGACCGAACAGGTTCACCGTTCATATGCACGGTGCAGGCCCCACACGAAGCGACGCCGCATCCGAATTTGGTGCCGGTCAGTTTCAACTCATCCCGGATCACCCACAGAAGGGGGGTGCCGGGTTCGGCCTCGACGCTATGGGTCTGGCCATTCAGTTTAAGCGATATTGCCATGGCTGTAGGGGCTCCCTTTGGCTGGTTCGTTGGATTGTCAAATTGCGTGGATTGCGCAGTGCTTTTTGTGGGGTCTCCACAAAGATAGCGCTGAGGCACGCAACGTCGCTGCCTTATCCTCCGAATGATCTGCCTAATCCTCCGACAGCCTGCGGTTTGGTGTTTCCTGACGCTGCATAGACCCTATATTTCAAAGGCAGAGGAGGCACGGGATGCAATCGAAACAGCTGGTTGATGATGTAATCGATCTTGTGAAAGCCAATGGCGCTTTGGGTGTCGGCTGCGAAACCGGTGTCGATGGGTTTTATGCGTTTGGCAGTCTGGAGACGACCGAATGTTCCGCAGGATTTTATGAACCGATCATGTGTCTGGTCCTGCAGGGTGCCAAAGAGGCTTATATCGGGGGTCGCGTCGTGCGCTACAGCGCGGGTGATACGTTGATCGTCAGCCATGCGGTTCCGGTTGAGGCGGCGATCAAACAGGCCAGCCCGGGTGAACCTTATGTCGCGCTGGCGCTGAAGCTGGATCTGGCACTGGCGCGTAGCCTTTACGATGAGATCGGTGAGATGGACCAGGCAGATGTCAATGTGCACACATTGGATGCAGCCGTGTCCGAGGACGCCCTGATCGAAGCGGTGACACGTTTGTTCCGGCTGGCGCAAGATCCGGTCGAGGCGCGTGCGTTAGCGCCGCTGGTAACGAGGGAAATTCACTTTCGCCTGTTGCGGGCGCGCCATGGTGGAATGCTGCGCCAACTGTTGAGTCAGGAAAGCACCGCGAGCCGAATTTCCAAGACTATTGCCTTTATCCGCAGCAACTTCAGATCCAACATCGCAGTGACCGATCTGGCCAGCGAATCTGGCATGAGCCCCTCGGCATTCCACGAGCATTTCAAGACCGTGACGTCGACCACGCCGTTGCAATATCAAAAGGAATTGAGGTTGCTTGAAGCGCGCCGGTTGCTGTCAGGTGGAAATATCTCGGTTGCGTCAGCGGCCTATGATGTCGGGTATGAAAGCCCGACTCAGTTCAGCCGCGAGTATTCACGCAAATTCGGGATTACACCCAGCGATCAGAAATCCGGTTCAACTCTGTTGGCGGGATAAACCGACCTTTGACGCGTGGGATCCCGAGAAGACTACGATCCCAATGTTTAGCTCTCGCTCTGCATAGTAACACGCAACCAGGATGGATTGCCCAAGCCCCGGTACTCGGAATTCATGGAGCTCGCCGTTGCCGTCAGCCAGGAATCCGGCGAAAGCGCCGCCCGGTGCTTTGCGGACCTAAGCAAATTGGCGGTGATCAGAAACAAAAGGCCCCGCCGCTCATGCGGCTTTTCGCAAATCCTCGATGGTTGCAAAAGTTTTCGAATTTTTGGCCAGTTCCTTTAGTAGCAACGCCAGCTCTTTCTCTTCTACCAGCTTTGCCGCCTTGCCCGGCGAGAACCAGTGGCGCTTGCGCTCGTTCCGTTCCTTCCAGCGGCGTTTGAGCTTCTCTACGATCATCGGATAAAGCGTCACGCGACAGGGAATGTTGTCCTTGTCCTGATACCGCTTGTCATAATGAAATTGACCAATCGCGTGTTTCGAGATCGACCCCACGGCCCCGGCCTCTTCCAGCGCTTCAATCTCGGCTGCGTGCCAGGGTTTTTTGCCGTCCATCATCCAGCCTTTGGGAAATACCCAGCGGCCCCGGTCACGTGAGGTGACCATAAGAACGCGCAGCTTGCCGTTTTTTTCCCAGCGTATGGGCAGTGCTGCAATCTGATCAACGATATCGGTGCTCATGCGGTGCCCCCAATTCGGTAGGCCGCAGTTGCAGGATGTTCCACACTGCCGATCATTTGCCTGTCTATGTCGTGTGTTTCCGGTCGGTACATGTCAGACTGCGCCTCGAAGTTCTTTTTATATTTATGGATTCTCACAATGATATAAGGGATATGCAACAAAAAAATATCGCCACACGCCCGAAAGACCACAAGATCTAGTGTGTAGCAGAGCCAGATCAACGCATGTCCGGATCGAAAACGCGCTGCAAGACCCCGGAGTACAAGCAGGGCCGTCAGAAACCACAGGCAATCATCGGTGTCGCGGTCGATGTCCTTGTCGTGAACCGGCCATAGTCGCGACGATCAAGCAACTCGGTCAGGTCGACCAGATTTTTCTCCGCCTTTCTTTCACCAGTTCATTGCCCTCGGTCGTTCCATCGTGAAAGGTGCCCAACCAGCTGTCCCACGGTGTCTCGAACGTCCCATAGTTGCAGTCGAAGAAGCGGTGGTGAAGCTGGTGAAAAAAGTCCCCGACCTCAAGCCCTCCTG
This sequence comes from Ruegeria sp. E1, assembly GCF_056534225.1. Classification (NCBI taxonomy): domain Bacteria; kingdom Pseudomonadati; phylum Pseudomonadota; class Alphaproteobacteria; order Rhodobacterales; family Roseobacteraceae; genus Ruegeria; species Ruegeria sp. E1. Next base: position 5,774 of record NZ_JBQFPE010000007.1, read on the forward strand.
CCTTGCCAAAGCTCAGCTTTTCAAAACCGGCGTGCGAGGTTGGGGCGCCAATGCCATGATGGAACAATAGGAAAATGACGTGGATTGGATGGGCGGGCACAATCAGAAACAACAGGGTATCTGTCATCAGGATGAAACTTTCGACCGGATGCATGGCAAGCCCTGACCAAGGCCCGGTATTGATGTTCTTGTGGTGCCAGGAATGAACGTGCTTGTACATGAACCCAATGTGCAACAGGCGGTGCTGGCAGTAGAAATAGAACCCAGCCCAGATCGGTATCAGAATGATCAGCAGAACAAACCATACCGGGTTGGAGGCAAACGTGATCATCGTCGCCCAGCCTTTGGCATAGGCGTACCACATGAAACATTCCCAGAACGTCCAGAACTGCATCGCAACAAATGACCAGAGCATGTTGTCCCAGACCTGATTTTTGAACCAGAACGCCTTGGTGTTGGTCATCATCGGGCGCATGTCATAGCGGGTTTCATCACCTTGTACGCCAAATCTCCAAAGCAACAGATGCAGGCCACCAGCAACGGCAAACAGGATGATGAAGTTGCGGACCCAAACCTGAAAGACCCAGTCGAATGCCAGCGTTTCCGCTCGGCCTATCTCGGGTGTTGCGAACGCCCAGGTGATGATCGCGCCCAACAGAAAAAGGCAACGCATACCGACCGGGTTCCAGCTGCGCAACAGATACACAACCGATGCAACAGGTTTCATGGGCCAGTCCCAGTATGGGGCGACCTGCAGTGGCAGGCTGGGTGTGAAATTCCAGATTTTCCGCGGTACGCGCGCTGGTCTGTCGGCTTGATTTGTCATCTCAACAGCTTGCTCAGGCGCGGTTAGCCGCAGTTTCCGGTACAACAAGCGGCCGGTCTTCGGCCTGCATCACCGCAGGATCATAGGGTTTGCGTGCAAAAACCTCGTGCACCATGGGGGCAAAGAAAGACAGGGGCAGCGTGTCGTAGTCGGGATCAAAGCTGGCCTGATCCCAGCGTTCGCAAAACTCGGCGCAATCGTCGAAATATCTATGCCCGCGATGCCGCTCACGCTTGTTTTGATCGAACCCGTCCAGGTGATGGCCATAATACAGCATCTGGAAATCGCCGTGGGTTTCCACGCACCAGCGGCATTGCTCGCGCACAAACGGCTTCAGGATGGTCGCGGCATATTCATCGTGGTTATAGGGCGCAAAGATATCCCCGATATCGTGCAGCAACGCTGATACGACCCAATCAATATCTGCGCCATCGCGCCAGGCCCGCGTCGCGGACTGTACCGAGTGTCCAAGCCGCGTGATCTGATATCCCGACAGACCTTCATCCAGATGTTCCAGCGCGTGAAGCAGACGATCAGCAGTGCCTTTTGTGTACTCGATCTCATGTGCGGTCAGGAATTCATACTCTTCCTTGGTGCCGTCCTTCATCTGGGTAAAATTCACGCGGTCCATGATTCTGGCGTCCTTTCGGTTGGCTTGCGTCAATCATTCCACAAGTCGGGCGCGATTCACGAGAGCAAATTGTTGAATGCTTTGATGCCTTTTTGTTATCTAGCTGCCACGATGATTAGACGACGCTTACCCCCGATGAACGCATTGCTTGCGTTTGAATCAGCCGCCAGGCATGGCAGTTTCACCCGCGCCGCCGAGGAGCTTTCGGTCGCGCAACCTGCTGTCACGCGGCACATCGCTAACATCGAGGCATGGTTGGGCACCCCAGTCTTTGTCCGCCGCGGAAACAAGGTCTCACTGACATCGCAAGGTCAGGAGCTGGCTGAACTTGCGACCTCGGTTCTCGACCGCCTCGAACTGGGCCTGAGAAACGTGGTTGCGTCTGATGAGCGTGAGTTGCGCATAGGTGCGTCCTTTGGCGTGACGCATCTGTGGCTCATGCCGCGAATAAGCAAGATGCGCGCGGCGGCACAGGTGACGATCAATTTTCTGACGTCGGACAACTATCGTGATTTCGACGATCCTTCTGTGGATTTGTCGATCCGGTTCGGCAGCGGCACCTTCGGCGAAAACTCAAGCGACCTGCTGTTCCCCGAGACATGTCAGGTCATCGCCAGCCCCGCCTTTCTTGCATCCAATCCGGGCTTTGATCCCTGCAAGTTGGCCGAGACCGTCGATCCCCGGCGGATGTTCGACCACGGTGATCCTTATGCCCATGGCTGGATGACATGGCATGACTTTGCCGCACAGACCGGTCAGACGCTGCGGGCTGATACTCCGTTCCAGCGGGTGGCAAGTTATCCAACCATGTTGGATATGATTTGCGCGGGCGAGGGGGTGGGGATCGGCTATCGCGGGCTTGAAGAAACGTTGATCGAGCAGAATCAGCTTGTTCGGGTTGGCCCCGCCATCAGCCGTGCAGATCGTGGATATTACATGGTTTATTCACAGGCCGCAGAGGCCAAGAAGTCGTTAAAAAGGTTAAGGGATTATCTGGTTTCAGGCAGCGCGCCATCCCTTGAAACGCCACCAATGGAAACCTGACGGGCAGACCCCGCATCACCTGCGCCCTTTTTTTGGGGCTGGTGACGTGCCAGACTTGCTGGATTACAGGAACAGGAGTTTGAAAGATGGCACTGTTTTTTTCCCGCCGTACCTTTAATGCGCAGAAAAAGAAATTCACCTTAAAGCCTGCGGCGAAAACCCGATACGTCAGCATCACCAAGCAAAGTGCCGGTGGCCGCATTCGCAAAGGCGGCATCGTGAAGCAATCGAAATGGCTGGAGCTGGTGCGCAAGGAAGGCGGGGACAGCTCGGTTTTGATCTATGTCCACGGGTTCAACACCTCACAAAAGGGTATGCTGGACCGATTGGGAAAGATCGAAAAAAACCTCCGATCACAGGGGTATCGGGGTGCGGTTGTGGGGTTTGACTGGCCTAGCGACGGGTCGATCCATACCTATGATCGGGACCGATCCGACGCCAAGGCGGTTGCGCCGCATCTGGTCGGCGACGGGATCTTGCCGCTGCTGGCCATGTCACCCAAACCCAAGGTTCACATATTGGCGCATTCCATGGGCGCGCTGGTCGTCCTGCGTGGCTTTTCTGATTTCGGCGATGGGGCCGGGGCCGGAAAAGGGAACTGGGGCGCAGATCAGGTCATGTTCGCCTCGGGCGACGTGGATTCAGCCTGGCTTGAAAAAGGGGCGTGGGGCGATCTGGTCCTGAAAAAGCGCAGCAAACGCTTTACCAATTACTACAGTGGCAAAGACAAGATCCTCGCGCTGTCTGGGGGGCTGGTAAATGGGGGCAGGGCCCGGGTGGGGCATGTCGGTATGCCCAAGCTGGTGTCAAAGACCCATTGGGACATTTACTGCGATGATCAGTATCTGCGCCATGTGCCCAAGGGAAAGCGGACCAAAGCCTTTTCGCATCGTTGGTTGTTTGACGACAAGGGGTTCTACAAGGATGTTGCCCTTACCCTGGCTGGCGCGGATGCAAAGAAAATGCCAACGCGGCACAAAACAACAATCTCGGATCTGGCGTTGCTGACCTGAAACGCGCCCGCAAGGCTCTGGTCGGGCTCTGCGATTGACGCAACCTCACTTGGCAGCTAGATCCTGTGTCCATGGAACATTGCAGCGTCATTACTGTGATCTGGTGGCTGGTCTCCTGACAAGGCGGCCAGAACATTTCCATTTTTTCTGAGGCCGCCGCTTGGGCGGTCTTATTTGTTTTCAACACTCCCCAATGCGGCGCCTCAAAATCTCATGAGGACACGCATATGAACAAACCCATCATCCTGACAGGCGACCGCACAACCGGGCCGCTGCATATCGGCCACTATGCGGGCTCGCTGGCCAATCGACTTCGGTATCAAGACAGCCATGAACAATTTCTGCTTCTTGCGGACATGCAGGCCCTGACCGACAACGCCCATGACCCCGACAAAGTTCGTCGTAATGTGCTGGAAGTTGCGCTGGATTACCTCGCGGTGGGCATTGACCCCCAGAAGACAACGATTTGCCTGCAATCGCATCTGCCTGCGCTGGCCGAGCTTTCGATGCTTTATCTGAACTTCGTGACAGTGGCGCGGCTTGAAAGAAACCCGACCATCAAGGATGAGATTCAGTCCCGCAGATTTGGCCGGGACATTCCTGCAGGCTTCCTGTGTTACCCAGCAGCGCAAGCAGCAGATATCACCGCCTTTAAGGCTACAGTCGTCCCTGTCGGAGAGGATCAGGCCCCACTGATAGAACAAACGAATGAGATCGTGCGCAAGGTCAATGCGACCGCGGGTGCATCGGTTCTGCCAGATGTGCAGGCGGTGATCCCGCAATCCGGGCGGCTTCCCGGGGTTGATGGCAAGGCCAAGATGTCAAAATCCGGTGGCAACGCCATTTTACTATCCGCATCACCTGACGAAATCCGTGCAGCTGTTCGGGCGATGTATACCGATCCGAACCACCTGCGCATCGAAGATCCAGGGCGCGTCGAAGGGAATGTAGTTTTCACTTATCTCGATGCGTTTGATGAGGCGAAAGATGACCTCGCCATGCTCAAGGCCCACTACCGACGTGGCGGGCTGGGCGATGCGAAGATCAAGGCGCGACTGGAGGACATCTTGCAAGCCTTCATCGCACCGATCCGCGCGCGTCGCGCACAGATCGCAAAAGACAAAGGCTATGTTCTTGACATCATTCGGCAAGGCACTGACCACGCAAGAGAGCGGACCGAAACCACCAAGAGCGCGGTGATCAAAGCCCTCGGGCTGTTTACGCTTTGATGTGTCGGACGAACTGGGGCAACTTGGATCGTCCAACAACGCCCCAGATCGCGTTCATTGGACTAGTTGCCCAAGGCAGTATCCAACGTGTCCCGAAAACGCTGTGTCACCTTTGCAAAGCCCTCGTCTGTGCCATGGATTTCATCGATCCAGTCGGTCAGATTCGGCATCGCGCCGCGGCAATTCACAACCAGAACATCGTTATGCGTCTGCGCCAGTTCGTTCAGCATGTCATAAAGGTGGTCGATCAACCGTTTCACGATGTTATGGCGCAAGTTGCGCTGGGTTTGTGTTGTCGTCGGAAAATGGCGCTGGTCCAGAGGCTCGCCCAGCCATTCGTTATTCGCGGCGTGGATGGGATTGCGTGGATCGTCATCGATATGAGGGAAGGGGAACGTGTAATCGTACCCGTGAATGATGATCGGAAGCGTCTCTAGCCCCGGTTCGGCCCGCACATCCGTGATCACCCGCGTGTAAGCTGTGCGCAGAGTATCCAGTCGCGTTGTCAGAACGCCACTGTCGATATGGCCGTCGATATCGGTCTCGTTCCCGTTGAAATCTTTAAGGATGTCAAACAACGCAGATTTCTCTGTGTCCGGATCCTCTCCGATGATGTCATTGCCAGCGGCGGAAAACAGAAAGGCGCGAACATGTTCTTTTTGGCGGCGCAGGTTGATCATGTATTCGCGCCCGCCGGATTCTTCGGGGCCGTCCACCATGTTCTTTGCCGTGTCCCCGGCTGCAGCCAAAGACAGGATCGCGTATTTGTCCGACAGATGATCTAGGATTTCATCCACGAGGATCGGAAACTGAAACCAGCTGTCACCCTCGGCGACCAGCACGGGTTTGTGACGACTGAATATCCGATCCAGATTAAAGGCCAGCCGCCGCGCAGTCCGCTCGATCCCGTTTCCGGCCTGCATCGCGTTTTCAAGCTGAATATCGTCAGGGATGTCCACCACAAGGTCGGGGTTCGGAAGAACACGGAAATCAAATCCGCTGTCCCCGGGGATTACGATCGAATAATCGCGAAACTCTTTGCGGCGATTGCGGTTCGCAGAAAGAGAGACGTAAGTGTCGTAGGAAATTTTGTCCATTTGAAAAAACCTTGCACAATAAAGCCCGCATTTTAGGCTCAAAGCCATTCTACACCAAATTCAATTGTGAGATCACATGGCGATTACCCCACTGGATCTGGGCTTTGATGATCATGACGATGCCATCGCGCGGATGATGTCGCGCAAGGTTAAGTGGCAGAAAGCCCAAGAAAATATTGCAAAAGGAAATGGCCGCGCGTCAGAAAGCGATCAGAGACGTCTGAAGGCTGAATTGCGGCAAAAAGCGATGCAGACTGCCGAATCGGAAGGTGGGCAGAGTTTTCTGACCCTCATGCCCGATTTGGGGCAGGAAGCTCATATCGGGGAAAGAAACAACATCCTGTCAGGAGAGTTTCTGGAGATCGGAATTCTGACGGCACGGTCGGTTTGCAGGATCGCTCAGGGTCTGAAAACGGGCACCGGATTTCTGGTCGGCAACAGCGTTGTCGTGACAAATCACCACGTCATCAAGAACGAAGCTGAGGCAAAGAACTCGTCTTTCGAATTCCTGTTTGACGACAATAGCATCGGCACTCCGCGCAGCACGGAAACCTTTCTTGCGGATACAGACCATTTCTTTTGGGCGGATGAGGATCTGGATATCTGCTTTCTGGGCCTGCAGGGTGTGACGGATATCAAGACCTTTGGCTGGCTTCCGCTGTTGCGCGAAGAAGGCAAGGCGCTGATTGGCGATCCTACCAATATCATTCAGCACCCAGCGGGTGAAAAGAAGCGTATCGTGGTGCACGAAAGCACGTTTACTCTGGTCGACAACGGGACCGATGCGGATGCATTCTGTTGGTACACGGGCGATACCGACAAGGGCAGTTCCGGCGCGCCGGTTCTGAACAACCGGTGGGAAGTGCTGGCCGTGCATCACAAGGCCATCCCGGACACCGATGTCAACGGGCATGTTCTGGACGTAAACGGCAAGAAGATCGCCAAGGACCGTTTCGAAGAAAACGATGCCCGTGTGCGTTGGCTGGCGAATGAAGGCATTCGCGTTTCACGCATCGTTGCAAGACTTGAGGCGCAGGTTTTCGACAATGCGCAGCATACTTCGGTGCGCGATGAACTTCTTGCGCTGTGGTCAGACCCGTTGGTCACAGACAAGGCACGCCTTGCATCGTTTCAGGGCATGGATAAGCAACTTTAGCCGCTGGTTTTGCACCTATGCAAACCGCCCAGGCAAGCGGTGACTGTTCAAAACCTGCCAATTCATGGTTTAATTCGGTTATACTTTAAGAAGATTAACTTTATTTTTTGGGAGTCTGATATGCTGCGTAGCTCGATCGCCGTATTGTGTCTTGTTGCCGGTTCTGTCGTCGCCGAGGATTTTTCGCAAAACGACGTGTCCATTTTGCTTGAAGCACCTGTGCAGGCAAGTGACCCTCGCGTTGCTTTGCCTCAGTCAGTATTCTCGACCGCTTTATCGGCGTCCGCTGGCGCAGTTATTGACGGGGTGAATGCCTCTCCGACGGCGGTTGAAACGATCGATACAAGCCTGCTGACCAATCGCCGGGATCAATTGCACGTTGCATCGATCCGAGTTGATCCGGGCGCGCCGGGGCTGGATGCGGCGTTCCGTCCTTTTGGGCGAAACCTGCAGATCAGACTGGTTGTGCAGCCCGTGGATTTTTCTGCCAACATTCCGGTTCGCGACGAAGCAGTGCATCTGGTCTATACATTCGGCGATGCTGCTCCGGGTGGATCGCCGGTCTGTCCGTTCCGCGTATTGCCGGATCAGGCGGATATGGATGATTTTCAGGCAGCATTGGATGATCTGGCCGCAATCCGCGACGATCTGGCGGCGATGGGGGTGGTGACTACGGATACCCCGCTGGGTGTACATCCCGCGTTTGAAAACCCGGCTGCGGCAGAGCTTTTGACCGCGCGCCTTGGTGCGTTTCTGGATACTCATCTAAGCGAAGGCCGATTGTCGGCGCTGTCCATCGCTGGTCTTCCGCCGGGTGCGCCAGAGCCTTGGGTGTTTCTGGCTTTGCAGCACGATGAAAACGGGTTTGGACCGGTTCCCAGCCCTGCTGTGGCCCAGCCGAACCTTCAGCAAATGTTGACGTTTCTAAGCGACCCCCAGAACGGCGGGGTGGTTCCGCCCGGGCTGACACGAAACCTGTTACCGGTTGATTGCGGGGCGAATTTCCTTCTTCCACCCGGGGCGCAACCGGGTGCGGATGCCGGGGTCTCGACCAGCACTTTGTTTGGTGATGGCGACAATAGTCCGCAGAACGCAGCGGACATCGCGGCTGTTATCGCAGACCCTACCGTTTCACATTTCTTCAACACCGATTGCGTCAGCTGCCACACTGAAACGCGGCGCGAGTTGGATGCCGCGCCGGACCCGCAGGCCGCTGCCGAACGGATCGCCACGCAAGAGCGGATTGCAGTCGCCGACCTTCCGCGCAGCCCGGATGGTGAGGCGACCCGGTTTGACCGATGGAACGTCCGCGCCTTCGGCTGGTTCCCGGGCTTTCAGGTCACGAACAAGCGCGCGCACGCCACGGTAACGCGCCGAACCGCACGCGAAACCGTCGAGGTTGTGGCATGTCTGAACGACGGCGACTGGACCAAGCTGGACGAACCTTGCCTTGCCGAGGATCACACTCAATTCATAGATCAGGGCTGGCCGGACGAAATCCGCAGGCTTTATTATCATACCAGTCAGGGCGGTGAGATCATGCCTTTGAACTGGTTTCTGGCGCTTGAAACCAGCGAGGGCACGCGATTTGCGGACCCCGACAATCTGGCAGGCTATGGCTTTCTGCCTTCGCCAGCCGATGCGCTCAACCCGCATGGATTGCCGGTCGGGTTTGCCGAAACCGCTGCCGAGGGTGGGGCGCAGGTCAGCCTGAATTGTGCTGCCTGTCATACGGCGGACGTTGTGATCGGGGGTGAGAAGTTCAGAATTGACGGTGCCCCGGCCAATTTCGATTTCGATCACTTTGTAGCTGATCTGGCGCAAGTCGTTCGGGATACGGGGCAATTGGACCTTACCGATCCGGTCAACCGGCCACCTTCTAAACGTCTGGTACGGTTCATGCAGAACCTTGGTCAATTGGACCCTGCCGCTCTGCAGGACCAGCCTGCCTTTGTGGCGCAGTTCCTGAAGTTTGCCTCGGAATTCTCGGGGCAAATGGCGCAGCGCAGCCCCTTGCACCCGTCAGGACCGGGCCGCGTTGATGCGTTGACGCAGATTGTCAACGCCGTGGCAGTGAAGGATCTGGGCGTCATCGAAAATCTGGCGACACCACGCGCGCCGACCAGCTATCCACCCTTGTGGTTGGCCGATCAGCTGGAATTTGTGCAGTGGAACCTTGCCGTCGCCGACCCGTTCTCAAGAAATCTCGGGCAGGCGTTGGGCGTTTTTGGCACCACCAGTTTTGATGCAGACACCCTGTTTGACTCGACGGCGGACCGTCAAGCGCTGGAGCTTTATGAGACATGGATCGCGGATCTGTCGCCTCCGCCCTGGCCCGAGGATTTGTTGGGACCAATCGATGAAACGCTGGCCCAGCAGGGTCGGGATCTCTTTGCCGCAAACTGCGACGGATGTCACAACGCACCGCCTTTTCGTATGACCGATCCGGGCGACAATCTGCAGGGTGAAACGTTCATTCGGGTCAATGCGATCCCTGCGATTAAAGCAGGGACAGACAGCGCATATACAAATGCGTTTACGCAACGTTGGGCCACGACGGGTTCGCTTGCTGGCCCTTCCGATCAGGGCGGTCTACCCGCTGTCGTGCCCTCGGTTGCGCTGTTGCAAACGGTCGTTGGGGGCGTGGTCAGAAAAGCGCTTGGGGATCAGGCTGGTGCGAAAATGCGCCTAAGGCCGCCGACCCACGCGGACTGTGCGAATAACGGCAATACTGCGCCCTGCGGCTATCAACCACCCTTTGGTGGCGCTGCGTTGAAGGCGAGCCCGTTGATCGGCGTCTGGGCCACCGGTCCTTATCTGCACAACGGGTCCGTACGCACCGTCTATCAGGTGATCTCGTCGCCCGAGGATCGCGAGGCGACGTTTTTTGTGGGCGACCGTACTCTTGACGCTGAAAAGCTTGGGTTTGCAAGCACCGAAGGTGACAACGCCTTTGTGTTTGACACCACGGTGCCGGGAAATGGCAATGGCGGCCATGTATTCTGGGACACGCCTTTCACCCATGATGAAAAGATGGCGATTGTCGAATATCTGAAAGACCCCGAACGCTTTCCAATTCAGCGGTGACACCCGCCCGAACCAGCCATCAGGATTGAATGGAAGGAGAAGCATTAATGTCAGATCAGCATAGCAAACACGACACCGGCCTTAGCCCGAATCTGGGTAACCTGTATCTTCCGTCCGGATTTTCACCGGACGCGGGCCATCATGGGCATCGGGAATCCTTTACTTCGATCCGAACGGCAGAGCATCGCGGCAGGAAAATCAAAATCAGAACGACCTATCGTATAGAAATTGATGGCGAACCGCTGACCATGCACACCATGGTCATGGATGACGGCTCTGTTCATTACCACGGTCTGCCGAACTATTCCTTTCCCTCGGCCATAGATCTTGTGCGATCCATCATCGATGCCGAACGGCTGGCGCCGATGGTCCGTAACGAGCTGGGCTCAGAGGGTGATGACCACGATGGTCACGGCAACCACGGAGGGCATGAACACGGAGGGCATGACCAATGAGCGGCACCCGAGAGAACATACTGGTCAGCGAAACCGTCCGCGATCAGTTCCTGCAAGGCATGGTGGCGCTGGATCAGCCTAACTCTGGCATCTTTGCGCGCGATATTCTTGCCTTTCTCAGAAACAACAACCTGCCGCTGGATATTGTCGGCATAGATCAGGAATTGTCGATCTATGACATCTTTGTCTTCTGGCATGTGCTGGCCATGTCGATCCCTCTTTCAGTGGGCAACGCGGCCCATAGTGGCCCGATCTTCCTGCCCTGGCACCGGATGTATATGATCCGTCTGGAAGAGAACCTGCAGCAGGTTCTGGGTGATCCCGATTTCGGCCTTCCCTATTGGGACTGGGCCGCCGACGGGGAACTGCCGGTTCAAAACCAATGGCGTACGGAGCTATGGTCGCGCGATTATATCGGCGAGGCACGCGGCGCGGTTCGGTCCGGACCCATCGCCAACATGCAGGTGCGGTTGGTTCAGGATGCCAGAACCGGCCGTCTTGTTTCAACGGCGCCCAGACCGATCCAGCGCGCTGCGGGGCTGGATCCGCGCGTCAGAACGCTGCCGACCGAGGCGCATGTGGAAACTGCGCTGAACCAGAACGTCTATGACCAGCCCCCGTGGAACCAGAGTGTTATCAGCCACCGCAACATTCTGGAAGGCTGGGTCCAGGGCCCGCAGCTTCACAACCGTGTCCATGTCTGGATCGGTGGAGATATGGGGCCGGGAACCTCGCCAAACGATCCGGCGTTTTTCCTCAATCACTGCAATGTGGACCGCATCTGGCAGCTTTGGATGGACCGGAACGGCAACGACTATCAACCCGGTCGCAATCGCGGGCCGCAGGGTCACCGGATCGATAGCGTCATGGTATCGATCATCGGTCAGGCACTGACACCCGAGCAGGTTCTGGACCCATCCAGCTGGTATGCATACGATCATCAGCTCATTGCTTAGGTCCGGATTGTGATCGCAGAAGGTCAAGCATCTTTCTGCGATCCACCTTGGACGCATGGCGCTTGTCCATGGGGATGGTCGGGACGGACACGACTTTTGGCACCCCAAACTTGCGGGCCGCGTTACGCCAGTCGGGCAAATGCTCTGCCTGTCCCTGAACGCACAGCACCGCCTGGTCGTCCACCGCGACAAGCGCGCTGCGTTCGACACCGGGCCATTGCCGCGCGGCGACCTCGATCGCAAAGGGGTAGATACGTCCCGAAGGTGTGGTCACGTCTGTTCCGACACGACCCCACAGCCAAAGACGCCCCTGATCATCCAGCGCCCCGGCATCCCCTGTCCGGTGCCAGATCACATCCCCGTCGGCAATCTTGTTTTCCTTCGAGTGAGCGAGATCAAGATAGCCGTCGTTCACATGCGCCCCGGCCACCTGTATCTCGTCATTCTGAATGCGAAGCGCGACCTGCGCGACTGGTTGCCCGACCAGAAGACCGTTGCCACTTGCCATTTTCTGCCGGTCCTTTTCCGAAATCTCACCGGCATCCAGATGGGCAATCGGTTCCGCCTCGGTCGAGCCGTAGACGCAGGTAACATCCAGCCCGACCGCGCTATGCAACGTCTCGACAAGATCGGGAAACACCGGACCGCCCCCGGTGAAAACCTTTTGCAGCGGGTCGGTATCGTCACAAAGCGCCAGCTTTTCGCAAAGCGAGGGCGGCACAAGGATGCGCGTGACCTGCTGCTGGCGGATCCAGCCCGATAGCTGCGCGGGCGTGACGCTGCCGGGCTTGCTTATCTTCCAGTTCGGAAGGACGGTCGTGCGCCCAGCGGCGAGATTGATCAGGGCAAAGACCGGGAATGCCACCAGATCACGCTGCGGCGTATCGCTGTTCAGCAACGGTGCAATTGCGTTGTGTTGGGCCATTAGGAACCCATGACTGCGTGGAATGGCCTTGGGCTGGCCCGTGGTTCCAGAGGTGAATGAGATCAGCGCAGTCTCGTCTCCTGCGACTGTCGCTACCGCTCCGTCGCGTTCCCGGCACAAAAGCAAACGCAGAGGCCAAAGGTCCGGCTGGCAGAGTTTCAGCAGCGCATATGCGCCAGCGGCGCAGAATGCCGTGGGTCTGGTGGTTCTGACGGCACGGCACAGACCGGGCAGGCCCATTGCAGGTTCCGGCAGAACCACGGTTGCCCCCAACGACCAAAGGGCGGCCAGACTGGCATAGAGATCGGCGCTGACACCCATAGCCAGCAACACGCGATCCCCCGGTCGGATGCCCTTTGACTGCCAGTTTGCGGCAAAGCGCTGGGCGCGGGTTTGCAAGTGCTGAAAGCTGATCTGCCGCCCGTTGCCCTCGACAATCGCGATCCGGTCCGGGTGTCGGTCAACCGCCGCCGCAAAGTGGTCCAGCAGGCTAGACATCCAGCTTTAGCCCCAAAAGACAATAGCGCCGAAAGACCGAAGCCCCTTCGGCCGCGCTGCGGTCTGCGGATTGGTTGTCGTCATGGATCAGCGCGTGGATTGCCGTGTCAAAGCCCATTTCCAGCGCGGTTCTATGAAACCGGTTCGCCATCTGCCGCCCCGCACCGGGTTCAAGGCTGGCATAGGTTTTCAGGATCGCGGCCTTTGGATTGGGCCCCTCGGCATAGTTCGGTATCCCGAACAGGAATCCGGCCAATGTACCATCTGGGCGGCGGGCAAAGAAAATCAGCTCTGGCCTGATCATCGGCACCACCGGCATGTACATTGCCAGAAAATCGGCCTCGGAGATGGGCTTGTAAAATGCGTTCCCTGAAAATGCCTGAACTGACAGCTGATATACCTGTCGAAACAGGCCTTCGGGATCCGCGCCGTCCCAGGTCTCGACCGAAAACGCATCGCTGGGCGGGGCAACCGACGCAGTGGTGTCGGCCAAGGCAACCCGGGCCGAGAAGTACTGGCTGATTGCAACGAACCCCGCCGCGCGGAATACATCAGGATCATGCGGCTTGTTTGTTGGCTCCATCAAAAAGGGGGCCGAGCCGTCGGTTTCGGATACGAACCGATAGCTGTGCCAAGTGTCCCCCGACATCGGCCCGATGATGCGATCAATCCCAGCGTCGCGGACCAGCGCGATGCCCTGTTGCAGAATCTCTGCTCCGGCCTCGGGACTGACACAGGAAAAATCGCCAAAGGTGGCGGTTGCGTGATGGTCCCAATACGGGCCGTCTAGGTAAACCGTCAGCTTTGCGCCATCGGTCTTGAGGGTTTGTTTCGTCATGAGACCACTCCAAGGAACAGGCCTCGTTCGGATGACACCGCGACGGACCACAGATAGAAGATTAGCGGCGGTGCAATTGCCAAAGCCGTCAGCTTTGCCACACGGTCTTTGATGAAAAGACGTGGAAAGATCAGCGGCGCACCTGCTGAAACCCCCAGCGTGATCAGCGACAAGGCCACCAAAGGCTCGGCCCAGTTTGAGGCATCAGGGTTCAGTGTCACAACCATGTTCCGGGTAGCGAACAGGATCGCGGCGACGGCCGCAACAGCCAGAGCCTTACCCCGAAGGGCCAGAACGCTCAGCCCCATGGCCAGACCCATCGCACTGAGCCCGAAAAACGACACCGCATTCCAGCCCGTTGCATTCCCCAGCGCCAGCCAGCCAAAGCTGAACAGACCCAGTGACGCGACAATATCCAGATCGGGATATTTGCTGTCGCATGGGGCCGCTACCCGTGCCCAGAAATGCGTCGCCAAAACGGCGATGGGCAGGATCGCGTTCTGAAAGGCCGTCACCGCCAACAGCAGGAAAACCGCAATGACATAGACGCGGGTTGCATGTTTGGTCAGCCCAAGCCGGGCGCCGAGTACGCTAAAGCTGATGAGTGCGGCTAGAAAGGTCAGCGCCAGCACCGTCAGTTCGAACAAAGAGCTGCCGGAATGCACTGACAGGAAGATCAACAGCCCAAGCGGCAGGAATAGGTTGTCAAATCCGCGCCAGCTTTGTGCTTCGACCAAGGTGCCAAAGGCTGCGACCATCAGGCATAGCATCAGCGTATTTGCGGGGGGTAGGTCAGACAGGAACAGAAAGCAGATCAGCGATATCAGCAGGGTAACGACAAAGAAAACGACGGACCCTTCGACGCTTTTTTCGCCATCCTCGACAACAAAACGCCGGGTTCCATAGGTCGTTCCGGCCAGCGCCGCCGCTGCATCAGCCAGTGTCAGCACTGCGATAGGCAGCACGTAATACAAGGTATTTGCACCGGCCAGCAGAAAGCAAAGCCCAACCGACAGCGCCAGCAGGAAATCCCCGTACGAGCTGCGTTCAACCCCGTGCAGCGTTGCCCCGATACCGGCCGAGAAGCGCGGCAGGCGCAGCACCACCATGACACCCATCGTCAATGCGACCAGCATGTAGACCGGCCATCGGTCAGGAAAAAGCCAGGGCAGCAGCAGAGCGAACAGGCCCGTTCCCACATGCATCAGCTTGCGCTGCACCTCGGCGCTGAAACCCATGTTTCCCGCCAGCCTGTGAACGGCTGCCATCAGGCCCAAAAGCGCCAGAACCGACCCAAAGGCCAATAGGATCTGAGACGCAACATTCATTCCTGAACTTCTTCCACCACGAAATCAGAATAGAAAAAGGCCATATCATGGGCTTTCAAACGGGTCTCGAGCTCGGACAGAGTTTGGATCTTGTCCTTGTACTGTTCCGGCACGCGGCGCGGGGCCATCATGTTCCAATAGACCAGACGGGCCTTTGGGTTGGCGGCTGACAGGATGGTGCCATAGACCTGCGTAAAGACATCCGGTGACATGTATTCAAAGATATCGGACAGGTTAAAGCCATCGGCCTTTTCGCCGGTTGACACAAAGGCCTCAAGCGACCCCTGACGGATGTCCAAACGATCAAGCCGGGATCGGATTACCTCGAAGTGCTCGGCGCGCCACGCCATGGGAAGGGCATCGCCATGATCGCCCTTCAGTATCCAGTGCAGATAGGGGTTTTGCGATGGATCGGTCTCGACCCCTGCGTGACGGATCCGACGGGCGACATGCTGCGCAGGGCTGCCGTCAACGTGATCGAAAAACGCCTTGTCCCGCCCCATGCGGCCCATCACGAAACGCGAAAAGAACAGGTTCAGCAACATCCGCCAGCGGAAGGTGTTGAAGCGCGTGTTGAAAAACTCCGTGCGCGCATCCGGTTCGCGGGGGATGAAGACATCATTCAGGGTTGCGCTGGAATGAACCAGCGGCAGCAACCATGTTCGAAAGATGCGAAAATAGCGTTCGAACTTACCGACGCCGCCGATGCCGTATCTTTCGACGTCCCCGGCTTGTATGGACCAGAAGGCGCGCGTTTCGGGGTCGGTGCCTTGCAGCGCCCGGTCCAGCAAGTCCCGCCGCCGCGTGCTGGGGCGGGAACCGGTCAGTTCAATGAACTCGCTATGGGTCAGGTTCCGATAGGCCCCGATCCTGAGCTTCAGGCAGGCAATCTGCGCCGCAGACAGGTCCAGCACCACGATCCGCGCCGGATCAAGCGTCAGCATTGCCAGCGCATTGTCCCCGGCCGAGCAGATGGACACCAGCGTTTTCCCGGTACAATCGCCCAAAGCCGCGGTCAGCACATCGGCATCTTCCCACAGCTGCGCATAGCGGATGTAGTCGAAATCGGCCTTCTTCTCGATCTCAGCTTTGGACATCGCATCGCTCCACCGCGCCGCTTGCGCCATCGACAGACAGGGTTTCGCCATCTGTGATCCACCGGGTCGCCCCTTTCAGGCCCACAACGCAGGGAATGCCCAATTCCCGCGCGACAATCGCCGAATGGGACAAGAGCGAGCCGCGCTCGACCACGATGGCTGCGGCGTTGGAAAACACCGCGATCCAGCCCGGATCGGTGTGGCGCGCGACCAGAATATCCCCGGGCTCTAACGCCTGTTTGCGTGGGTCGCTGATCACGCGGGCCCGCGCCGTCACCTGTCCGGCAGAACAACCGGTGGCGTGTTTCAGCCGCGTTGTGTCAGCATCCTTATGCGCCGGTTGCGACCAGACAGGCGCTATGGCAGGGCCACGAATTTCAATCCGCTCTGGCGGGTCGGAACGTTGCGCCGAAGCTGAGTCTTCGGATTTGCGCTGCTGGACGGTCGCTTTCAGATCGGGCGACAGGCTGAAGCCTTCGATGGCACCCAAAACCTCGTGTGTGGTCAGAAAGAACACATCGCGCGGGGTGTCCAACAGCCCGCGCGCCGTGAATTCGCGCCCAATGCCCAGAAACACTCGGCGCGCATAGCCGAATATCCGGGTGCGTTCAAAGCGCAGGTTTTCGCGGTCGCGCACGCGCGCCTTGGCCCAGCCGACGATCCACTGCGCCAGATATCGCTTGATCGGGTTCGATGGAAACAGGGTGGCCCAATCGGGTTCTGCGCCTGTGATGTGTGCCGCGACCGGGCGTTCAGCGCTGGCGGCAATGGCCAGAAGCAGACTGGTGGGATCACCGCGCAGGGTGATGCTTTCCAGCTTAAGCTCTTCGGTGCAGCGGTCGCCGAACTTCTCGAGATATGCATCAACCTCGGCGCTGATTTGCGGATGGTCAAACAATTCTGCCAGATCCGGATTGCTGCGCAGTTGCTCGGCAATACCAGCCGCACCAACCATCTGTCCCATCTGCGCAATCCGACGCGCCGGTTCTGCCGAGACGATGTCCCCCTGACCGATCATCACATCGTTGTGTAGCAACAGTCCGTCCTCGCCAAGCCATTTCTGCAGCAGATTGCGCGACGCACCAAAGGCGATCATGCATAGAAAGTCGTTGATCAAAGGGGCATCCCACCGATCCAGCAGAGTGCTTTCGATTTTGCGGTACTCGGCGGCCAGTTCGGTTGCGTTGGCGGTGTCAACATCCAGTTCCGATTGCAGGACGCCATTCAACCGGTGATAAAAGTCGCGCCGGGTCCGGGGCAGGCGGATCGCCTGCCAGATCAGCCCTCCGGCGACCCGGACCAGCTTTGCGTATTCTACCCCTTTGCGCCACCCGACCGACGGGGCTGGGGCCAGCGCATCCGTGACCTCGGGCGGCATGGGTTCGGACACGCCCATCATCGTTTCCATGTAATCCCGGTTCAGCGAGAACCCCGGCAACAGCGCCAGCGCGCGATACCAGTTGATCAGGTTGTAGTAGGCGCGCCCGTCAATCCGCCCCAGCAGGTTGTCGAACACCGTTGGGTTCTGCCCGACCGTACGCTCTGAGACTCCCAGCAGCCGGACAAAGGCGCGATACACCCGCGCATAGACATGCAGTGCAAAGGAATAGGTCAGCGGGCTGACTATCCCCGGATAGCTTTCGACAATGTTCGAGTTGTCAAAGATCGTCAGCGTCTGGTCTGGCTGCGCTGCCGGGTTCAGTTCGGTCGTAATGGGCCGAGTCTGCAGGATTTGCAGACCAGCCTTGTCAATCGCCCATTCGATATCCTGTGGTGATCCAAACGCGGCTTCGGCCTTTCGGGCGAGTTCAGCGATGGATTGGGCGTCGCTTAGCGTCAGAACCTTGGGATTATCCGGTTCGGTCGTGGCATGGCCATGCTGATCGATCACCCAATCCTCACCATCCGCCTCGCCCGAGACCAGACGCTCACCCAGCCCGTCGATGGCCGAAATGACGACTACATCGCGCCGCTTGCTGACAGGATCGGCGGAAAAGGCAACGCCCGCGGCCCTTGCATCGATCATGCGTTGCACGATGATTGCAGGGGCTTCGGCATCACCACCGGATTTCAGCGCGCGATAGGTTTCCACGGTGTCGGAAAAGCCCGACGCCCAGACTTGTTTGGCTGCCTTCAGAACGCTGCCCCGTGCAACGTTCAGCACCGTGTCGTATTGCCCTGCGTGACTGTGTTCATCCCCATCTTCGGCCTGACCTGAACTGCGCACCGCGTATGGCCCAGCCCCCAGATTTTCCAGTGCGGCTTTCAGCGATGCCTGCAGGCCCGCCTGAGCAACCGGGCCGGATTTGCCCATCCGGAACGCGTCACTTGTGATGACGAAAAAGGCCGGTGGGGCAAAACCCTGCGCCCCCAGTCGCGACAGCGCCGCAGCCTTTCCGCCGACGCGGCGCGTGTCGGTGGCCTTGGGTGCGGCGATGATGAACGTCATGCGAAGGCTCCGATCAGATAAGGCAGGAAGCCTGCGGTAGCGTAGCAGAAAAATACCCAGAGGCCGGAAACCGCGTCCATTCGGCCTTGCGCTTTAGGTGTCGGTGACGAGTGGTAGCCATAGGCTGCCAAACCGCATGGGATCAGGGCCAGCATCCCGACCAACGCCGTGATCCAGCCCGTGCCTGTTGCAATGCCCGTGCCAACCAACAGCGCAAAGGACGTCAGGATGACTCCCAGCCAAATGCGGATGGCTAGGGATGGTCCCCACAGCCCGGAATAGGTGTCGACGCCTGCAATCTCGTTCTCAGGTGCCCACAGCTTGCGCCCGATTTCCAGCACGCAGCCGTTCACGAAGGACAAAGCCAGAAACAGCCACAGGTTCGATGCGGCACCGCCTGATGGCAGCCACTCGATCCCGGTCAGCAGCAGGTCGATCAAAGGCATGATGGCCATATGGCTGAGTAGATACAGAACAGGTCGGGCTTTCAGCCACTCTGGTGCACCAAACTCGGCTGTCATCGCTGCCAGCCATATCCAGACCCCTGCCAACAGCCACAGAACTTTCGCATCCCAAAACCACGCTGCAGCTATGGCAAGCGGAACGGTCAGCACACCAAGGCCCAGCACTTCGTTCGGCGAGACCAGACCGCGCGGGATCGGACGGTCAGGGCGATAGCGGCGGTCGTCTTCGGCGTCCTTGAACTCGTCGCAGACCCGCATCTGAAAGAACAACGCTATGGCCAGAACAAACCCGACCACGAATGCGGGCCATTCAGGCAGAGGGCGGTCGGCAAGGCGGGCCGAGACACAGATGCTGGCGGCGGAAAACACAAGCAAAAGCGGAACGGTTTTTTTCAGGGGAAAGCGCTCGGCCTGATACACCCAGATGCGATCGAGAAAGCTCATCTGTGGCGGGCCAGACTTTCATGGGCGCGGGTGAAATGACCCGCTGCGATGGCCGCGACGATAGAAATCTCGCCGCACAGGCAGGTGGCGGCAGCGACCTCGGCCAGCGCGGTTCCGTTGCCACTGCCTTTGAGGCCCAGAATGTTCAGCGCGGCGGTCTGGCTTGGCAATCCGGTGCCGCCGCCGACTGATCCCACAAGAATGTTGGGCAGCGTCACCGAGCAGAACAGATCGTCCCCCCGAGGTTCCATCCGTGTCACCCCCATCGCGCTTTCGGCGACACAGGCCGCGTCCTGACCGGTGGCGATGTAAAAGGCGGCCAACCCGTTTGCATAATGGGCCTGCGCGCCCAACTGACCAGACAGATGCGCGCCCAGATTGGCAACCTGACCGTATTTCAGCATCGCCTCGACCGTGGTACCCAGCGTCTTTTCAACGATCTCGGCGGGCAATGTGACGGACGCGCTGGCTTTGCGCCCGCGCCCTGTCACCAGACCCAGCGCCGAGGCTTTTTTGTCGCCCGAGAAATTGCCCTCGATATACCAGTTCTCGAACGGGATTGGGCATTCGTCAGCGATCGAACGGCAGAGCGCGTCGGTTGCGATTGTCACCATGTTCTGACCTGCCGCATCGCCGGTCGTATAGCGGCATATCAGAAAGACGACATTGGTGTCGATGAAGGGCTCAAGCGACACCAGCTTGCCGTGCCGGGTTGTGCCCTCGGCCGCAGATTTCAGCGCCTCGACATTGGTGACTACCCAATCGACGAATTGACCGGCCTGCAGCAGGTTTTCGAACACGAAGGCCGGGGTGCGCAGGACACCTTCGTACAAGACGGCGGTGCTTACACCGCCCGAGCGTGTGGCGGCGTAGGCACCGCGCGCGTAAGAGGCAACGAGCGCTGCCTCGGTTGTAGCGAGAGGGACATGAAAATCGCCGTTCGCGTTCATGCCGTTCAACCGCAGCGGGCCGATGATGCCGACCGGCAACTTCACTGTGCCGATGAAATTCTCGATATTTGCGCTGTAGGTCTCGGCGGCGTCGACGCTGTCTGGATCGGCGATCTGTGCCTGATCTGTCGCAGCAGCGGTTGGTTTCAGCTTGTCCCAGAACCGCGCGACCGTGTCAGGGCTGGCTTTGCGGGCCGGGCGCAGGGTTGAAAAATCTGCGTCGCTGGGCGCCATTTGAATCGGCGTATGCGTTGCATCATAGCGCGACTTTATGCGGCGCAACATTTCACGGACATGAAACGGAATAATCAAGCGCGTGCCCTCGCACCCGTTATGCGGTCCAAATTAGAACGAAAAATCAATATCATTGCGCACCAAACCCGAGTCGCCGATAGATATTGATACGCATCCGACTGACGGTTTGTCAGCCGCTGGATGTGGTACAAGGCGTTCGGGTGTGCTTTTCCGATCAGCCCCACCAGGGCGAAGGAGTGGGTCAAACGATCCAGGGTCGCGTCTGGCTGGTCCGGCAAGTGGATCGACTCGAAAGCAACATTTTTGTGAACGCTGTATTTCCGTCTCTTTTCTGCCGTTTTTTTCATTGATACACAGGTCGCGTTAAAGGTGGGTGTTTAACAGTGCGGGCGGAAAGATGAGAACCGGTAACAACGGTCGAATAGCAATATACTGGACCCAAACCGAACTGGACGGGCTTGAGGCAGCGCCTCTGGCAGACGTGTCGGTCGGGTCCACCTGGTCCTGGAAAGGACCATTTCTGGATTTTGCAACAGCGGGACAGTTGGGTATTGAATACTCTGCGTCCGAAAAACGAGCGCCGGGCCAGCCTTTGAGTGCCGCAGCGCAGGCCATGGATCCGGGTATCAGCGTTTGGGCCAGGATCGAACTGTCGAATGGCGCGCAACGCTTTGTTGCCGACATCGTTCGGATCAATGGCGAGGACCGCTCGCTTCTGATCTTTGAAAACGGATGCCCCGCGCGAGAGCAGGAGTTCTGGGTCAATTCTGTATCGCGGTTGGCGAAAACGGCTGGCCACGTTCAGCAAGACGCGAATGTCGTTGCTTTCCCGTCGCGTGTCGCGGCAGTTGCGGCGGGCGCCGCCAGACCCCGCCAGATCGCTGGCATCGCGGCGGAATAACCGATCTTTCGCAGCGATTTCTCTTCTTCCGGAATAGTGTAATTCGGGCCTCTTTCGCGTGTTGACTCTGTCTGCCATGCAGATATAAGCGCAGCTTCATTGGTGTTGGTGGCCCCCGCAAGGGGATGCCTGTCATGAGGGAAACCTCAAGAGGACAACGCCCTTCATAGTGGCCCATCGAGGCCTCGACCAAACGAAGGAGATCAGCCGTGACCAAACGCACGTCTGCCAAGTACAAAATCGACCGCCGGATGGGCGAAAACATCTGGGGTCGTCCGAAATCCCCGGTCAACCGTCGTGAATACGGCCCCGGCCAGCACGGCCAGCGCCGCAAGGGCAAACTGTCAGACTTTGGTCTGCAGCTGCGCGCCAAGCAGAAGCTGAAAGGCTACTATGGCGACCTGACCGAAAAGCAGTTCCGTCGCATCTATGCCGAAGCCGAGCGTGTCAAAGGCGACACCGGTGAAAACCTGATCGGCCTGCTGGAGCGTCGTCTGGATGCCGTTGTCTACCGCGCCAAGTTCGTGCCGACCGTGTTTGCCGCACGTCAGTTCGTAAACCACGGCCACGTCAAAGTGAACGGCAAGCGGGTCAACATCCCCAGCTACCGTGTGAAAGAAGGCGACGTGATTGAAGTGCGCGACAAGTCCAAGCAACTTGCTATTGTTCTGGAAGCAGCTGCGCTGGCCGAACGTGATGTGCCTGATTATATCGACGCCGACCACTCGAAAATGACCGCAACTTTTGTTCGTGCGCCGGGTCTGGGCGATGTGCCGTACCCCGTCGTCATGGAACCGAACCTGGTTGTGGAATTCTACGCGAAGAACTAAGCGATTTGCGTTTCGTTTAGGGCAAAAGCATCGAAACACGCGTTCGACCGAAGGGAGAGGCAGCGGGTTTCGATCCAGTTCAAACGCAAAACGGTTTTATCTTCGCCGATACACATGATCCAAAGGGCCGCGCTTTCAG
This sequence comes from Ruegeria sp. E1, assembly GCF_056534225.1. Taxonomy (NCBI): domain Bacteria; kingdom Pseudomonadati; phylum Pseudomonadota; class Alphaproteobacteria; order Rhodobacterales; family Roseobacteraceae; genus Ruegeria; species Ruegeria sp. E1. The sequence goes on from NZ_JBQFPE010000007.1 coordinate 28,386, forward strand.
CGCGGTCTTTTTTTGTTTAGTGGGGGCGCTGCCCCCGTCGCTGCGCGACTCCCCCGGGATATTTCCGGACAGATGAAGGGGCGGATCAGATCGGCAGGGGGCGGCCTTCGGCAATGGCCTCCATCGCGAAATAGGATGTGACGCTGTCGAGTTCGACCTTTTCGATCAAACGCTGGTAGACCTTGTCATAGGACGCCATGTGCTGTGTTACCACCTTCAGCTGGTAATCGTAGTCACCGCCGATCCGGTGAAAATCGACCACCTCGGGAATGGTTAGAACGTGGCGACGAAAAGCCTGCAGCCATTCGGCTGAATGGTGCCGGGTGCGCAGCATGACAAAGACCACAAGGGTCAGTCCCAGTTTCTCGCGAGCAATGCGCGCGGTTGAACCCAAAAGCACATCCTGGTCGTTGAGAGCCTTGAGCCTGCGCCAGCAAGCGTTCTGGGACAGGCCAACCCGGTCGGCCAGTTCGCGCTGCGACAGGGTGGCGTCTTTTTGCAGCTGTCGCAGGATGCGTGTATCAATTTGATCTAATTTATGGCTCATATCTAATCATATGACACAAAAAATTAAAAATACAGGCAGATATTTGTGAAGTTTTTGGCTTAAAATTCAATCATATTTGCTCTGCAAGAAGGAGCCGATGTTATGACTTTGTCGAATTTCCGCGCCGAGATACAGGCTGCCACTCAGAAATCTGAACTGCGTGACGGTTTGATTGGTGAGAATGTTCTGATCCCGGGTCTGCACGGAGACGTACCGCTTGTCTACGCGGATTACGTCGCTTCGGGCCGCGCGTTGCGGCAGGTCGAGGATTTTGTGGCCACGCAAGTGCTGCCGTTTTATGCCAACAGCCACACCGAAGCCTCTTATTGTGGATCTTACATGACCCGTCTGCGCCGCGAAGCACGGGCCGAGATCGCCCGCATTGTTGGCGCGAGGGAAGAGGATGCGGTGATATTCGCCGGGTCCGGTGCCACTGCGGGGCTCAACCGGCTGGTCAGTTTGATGGGTGTGGAAGAGGCTGACCAGCCGGTTGTCCTGATTGGTCCGTATGAGCATCATTCGAACATCCTGCCGTGGCGCGAAAGCAAGGCGCAGGTCATCGAAATTCCCGAAGCGACGGATGGCGGGCCGGACATGGTCGCGTTAGAGCAGGCGTTGATTGCCAATTCCGGGTCTGATCTGTTGATCGGTTCCTTTTCTGCCGCGTCCAACGTAACCGGGATCATTTCCGATCCGGATCCGATCACGCGGCTGCTCAAGGCGCATGGGGCGTTGGCGGTGTGGGACTATGCTGGGGGCGGGCCTTATTTGCCGATGGATATGGGCCCCGATGATGCGCGCAAGGATGCGATCGTCGTGTCACCGCACAAGTTCCCCGGCGGGCCGGGCGCGTCGGGTGTCTTGATCGTCAATTCCAAGGCGGTACAGCGGACCAGCCCGAGTTGGCCCGGCGGCGGGACCGTCAGCTTTGTTTCTCCGTGGCGGCACGACTACAGCGAAGATCTGGCGACCCGTGAAGAGGCCGGAACCCCCAACGTCATCGGCGACATCCGTGCCGCGCTGGCTTTTATCGTCAAGGACGTCGTGGGCACGGATGAGATCGCAAAGCGCGAGGCGCAGTACAATCGGATGGCGCTGGAAGGTTGGGCGGACAACCCGCATCTGACCCTTCTGGGCACAAAGAACGCGCATCGTTTGCCGATCTATTCCTTCCTTGTGCGTGACAATGCTGGCCAGCCGGTGCATCAGCAGCTGTTCACCCGGATGCTAAGCGATATCTATGGCATTCAAGCGCGCGGCGGCTGTGCATGTGCCGGGCCTTATGCGCATCGTCTGCTGGGGATTGATCGCGAGACCTCGGAAGGTTTGCACGCCGATCTGATGGCAGGGGAAGAGATGAAGAAACCCGGATGGGTGCGGCTGAACTTTTCCTATCTCATGAGCGAGGAAACCGTTCAATTCATCATCGACAGCGTTAACGACCTGTCGCGCCGAACCGAAGAGTTTGCCCGGTTCTACAATGCCGATCCGGCGACGGCGCGCTTCAAGGCGGCATAAAGGAATTGCCGCTTTTCTCAACGCATTGAGACAGGTATGAGGGGCCCTAATCAACGGAGCCTCTTATGACCAAAATCACCCCGCAACCCGGCATTATGGACATCGCGCTGTATCAGGGCGGCCAGTCGCATGTGGCGGGGGTCGAGCATGTGATCAAGCTGAGCTCGAACGAGAACCCGTTTGGGCCTAGCCCTAAGGCCATCGAAGCGGTGCGCGACAGTGCCGCAAACCTGCATCGCTATCCTAGTACCGATCACGCAAGCCTGCGGGCCGTGATTGGTAAGCAGCACGGGTTGGACCCGGCGCGGATCATCTGTGGGGTCGGCAGTGATGAGGTGCTGCAATTCGTGGCGCAGGCCTATGCCGGGCCGGGGGATGAGGTGATCCATACCGAGCATGGATTCTCCATGTATCCGATCATCGCGCGTATGGCCGGGGCAACGCCGGTCATGGTGGCCGAGCGGGATCGCAAAGTGGACGTGGACAATATCCTGTCCGCTGTGACCGGACGAACGCGGATCGTGTTTGTGACCAATCCAGGCAACCCGACCTCGACCATGATCCCGGATGCGGAATTGACGCGTCTGGCCGATGGGCTGCCGCAGGGTTGCCTGATGGTGATTGACGGGGCCTATGCCGAGTTTGTCGAGGGGTTCGACGGCGGCGCAGGTCTGGTGGACCGCTATCCAAACGTGATCATGACGCGGACCTTTTCCAAGGTATACGGCCTTGGCGGAATGCGCGTCGGTTGGGGCTATGCACATCAGGACATCATCGATGTGCTGAACCGTGTGCGTCAGCCTTTCAACCTGTCACTCACGGCTCTGGCCGCGGCTGAGGCTGCGGCACTGGATCAGGAATACCTGTCTTTTTGCCAATCCGAAAACGCCCGACTGCGGGTTTGGCTGGCCGAGGAGCTGGCAAAGATCGGCGTGTTGTCGGACCCGTCCTGCACCAATTTCATCCTCGCCCGTTTTGCCGATCAGGCCGAGGCCGAAGCTTGCGATGACTACCTGAAAACTCAGGGTTTGATCGTACGCCGTGTTGCGGGCTACAACCTGCCGAACGCTTTGCGGATCACCGTGGGCGACGAAGAAGCCTGCCGCCGTGTCGTTGCGGCCGTTACCGCGTTCAAAGGGGGCGCTGCATGAGCCAGATATACGACCGCGTGGCGCTGATCGGGCTGGGCCTGATCGCATCGTCGATGTATTGGGCGATCAAACGCGCTGGTCTTGCGGGTGAAGTGACGGGCTATGCCCGGTCCGAGGCGACACGCGAAACCGCCCGCCGGATCGGCTTGTGCGACAGGGTTTGCGATACGGCGCAAGAGGCTGTCGAAGGGGCCGATCTGGTTATTCTTTGCGTGCCCGTGGGCGCGATGGGGGCGGTTGCGCGCGATATTGCTCCGGCGCTGAAACCCGGGGCGACCGTGTCCGATGTAGGTTCGGTCAAACGCCATGTCATTCAGGATGTTGGCCCTGCGATCCCGGACGGTGTCCACTTTATCCCGGCCCACCCGCTGGCCGGGACCGAACATTCTGGACCCGAGGCCGGTTTTGCCGAACTGTTCGACAATCGCTGGTGTCTTTTGGTACCCGTCGAAGGAACAGACCCAGAAGCAATCGCACGCTTGCGGGCGCTTTGGGAAGGTCTGGGCTCGAATGTGGATGAGATGGACGCCGATCACCATGATCTTGTGCTGGCCGTGACCTCGCACGCGCCGCACCTGATCGCCTATACGATGGTCGGTGTGGCAGATGATCTGCGCCGCGTCACAGATACCGAGGTTATCAAATATTCAGCGGCGGGTTTTCGGGACTTCACCCGGATTGCGGCGTCGGACCCGACGATGTGGCGGGACGTGTTCCTGACCAACAAGGACGCGACACTGGAAATACTGGGCCGCTTCACCGAGGAACTGTTTGCCCTGCAACGCGCGATCAGAACAGGTGACGGAGAGCAGCTTTTCGACTATTTCACACGTACACGGGCAATCCGGCGCGGCATTATTGATGCGGGTCAGGACACGGATGCACCGGATTTTGGACGAGGGAAGGTTTAGAAATGCGGGTTTTGCAGGGTACGTTCACGGGATTTTTTGTGACATTGATGACCCTGCCTGCGTTGGCGAACTCGCCCGAAACCTCACTGTTTCCGGTATCGCGGCCAGTTGAAACCGCCAGCGCCATTCCAGCCTCTGCCGTTGTGGCCGCGCTGCCCGCCGCGATTCCGTATATGCGACCACAAGTGCGCCCTGTTTCACCGCAACAGGTTGCCGCCGCCGCGCGGCCATCGGACCTTCCGGCGCTGGGGCCGGATGTGTCGTTGAAACCGTATCTCAGACCAAAAGAGTTGGAGCAGCAGGTGTTGTTCAAAAAGCGCAAATTGCGCAAAGGCTCGGTTTGCGGCGATATTGATATTCAGGGCAAGCCGATCGGTAAAGTGCCGGGGAAGATCAAGGCCTGTGGGATCAAGGATGCGGTTCAGATCACGTCTGTGTCCGGCGTGGTGCTCAGCCGCCCATCGACAATGGATTGCGGCACGGCCATCGCGTTGAACAAATGGGTGGACAAGACGGTTAAACCAACCTTTAAGCGGCGCGGTCCGGTGGTCCAGCTACAGGTGGCGGCGCATTATGCTTGTCGCACACGTAACAATCGCAAAGGCGCGCGTATTTCTGAGCACGGCAAGGGCAGGGCCATCGACATCTCGGGCTTCAAGATGGCTGATGGAGAGGTCGTGACGGTCTTGGCAGGATGGCGTAAGAACCCTTCGCAAAAGCAGCTGAAAAAGATCTGGCGCGGGGCGTGCGGGCCGTTTGGCACGGTGCTGGGGCCGAACTCGGATCGCTATCATCGCGATCATTTCCATCTGGATACCGCTCGCCACCGCAGCGGGCCGTACTGCCGCTAACGCAAAATCAGGCGCGGCGCGGGGCCAAGAGGTAAGGGACCAAGGGCCACAAACCCGTCGCGGAAATTCAGTTGCAGGTCCAGCGCATTGGGATTGCCACCCAAACCGGCCAGAAAGTGCAAAGCCCGCGTCACCGGATCAACCGCCTGATCCGGCAATGCCCCGGCGGCATTGGCCATGGCAATCATGTCGCGCCAGTTTTCAGCCTTGATGGCAATTTCTCCGGTCGGAATGCCTTGTTCGTCCACGTCCAACTCTCCGGCTGCAAACAGGCGCAATTCGCCCCATTTCATCTCGGCCAGATTGACTTCAACAGCAACTGGTTGCGGGCGACCCTGTTCCAGCGCGCTTCGGTCCCAGGGTTTGTCAAAGGTCGCGGTGATGTCCAGTTCCAGCGTATCGAATGCCTGCGGCAACGACCTTGCCGACCGCATGAGGTCACGCAGATCGTCGCCCGGGGTGAACTCATCAATTTGTGCCTTGATCGTGTAGGTTTCAGGTGTCGACGTCTGTTCCATCACCATGGCAAACGTCGTTCCCCCGGCCAGATCGGTGCCATTCTCGACAACCGACCATGGGCCTGCGGTCAGGGCCATTTTCTCAAGCACCAATGCGACACCGGGCTGCAATTGCAGCTCGGCCATCAGATCATCTGCCTCGATCGTGGCGGTCTGATCGAAATAGGATAACCGCTGTGGCGTGTCGGCAAAGCGCAGAACCTGACGACCAGGCCAGATTGCGGGGCTTTGAAATTCGATCCAATCCGCGCTCCATGCCGTGCCGTTGATGGGATCGGCCAATGCAGGGTTTATCAACCTCGTCTTGTGTTGGGCCGGGTAGCCCGCAGTTTCAACGCCCGAAAAATCGGCCTGCCAGCCCATCGCCTGTTGCTTGTCGAACCAACTGGTCAGCGCGCTGCGCAGCCCGTAACCGGCGATGAACCAATAGGCGCTCCAGGCGATTGCGATGAAAATCAATACTCGTATCAGACGGCGCATCAGCAATGGCCCTTTTTCCCACTTTGAATTTGATGTTTATAGGGGCAAACAGGCAAGGACCAGAGCAATGACAATGTGGGTTTTCGGATATGGATCACTGCTGTGGAATCCCGGTTTTCCGGTGGCCCGCAGTGAACATGCGACGCTGCACGGTTATGCGCGGTCCTTCTGCATGAGTTCGATCCATCATCGCGGAACCGAGGAAAACCCAGGCCTGGTGCTGGCGTTGGACGAGCAGGCGGATGCCAATTGCACCGGGCTGGCGCTTGCGGTCGAGGCCGGGCATGAAGAACGTACTCTGGCGGAACTGCGCGAGCGAGAACTGATCTCCTCTGCCTATCTGGAACGAATGCTTGATGTTCACCTGACCAATGGCGAGATTGTGAATGCAGTGACCTACGTGATCGATCCGCACCATGTTCAATATTGCGGTGGAATGCCGCTTGAGGAACAGGCCCGGATCATCGCCCACGCGGTCGGCGGGCGTGGCCCGAATACCGAGTACCTGTATAACACCGCCGAACACCTAACCGAGATCGGTCTGCATGATCCCGACCTTGAGTGGTTGTCGCAACGGGTGCGCAGAATTACCGCATAAACCCTTGGCGTCCTCGCAGGGTTTTCGCTAGGTTTGGCGCAAAGCAGGCAAAACCCGGGGCACAGGCGCATGGCGCAGGCACAACAAGGCGCGAGACCGCATTTCTCGCACCCCATTCGTCAAATCCTGATGATGTTGATCGCAATCGGGCTGTCCGGTCTGGGTGTATTTCTGGCGCTGCCTTACGTGTTGCCGGTGTTTCAGGCGAACCTTTACCTGAACGGGTTCATCTTTCTTGTTTTCATCATCGGCGTGTTCGCCTGTTTTTATCAGGTAACGCAGCTGATCGGTTCCGTCCGCTGGATCGAGGCTTTTGTGGGCGGCGTCGAACGCGATGATACCCGTCCGCCGCAACTGCTGGCCCCCTTGGCTTCGTTGCTGCGGTCACGAGGCGCGCGGTCACATATCAGTTCCAGTTCTGGCCGGTCGATCCTGGATTCGGTAGCCGAACGGATTGAAGAAGAGCGTGAGATAACGCGCTATATCACCAACGTGCTGATCTATTTGGGCCTGCTGGGCACGTTCTTTGGTCTGGCCACAACCGTTCCGGCCATTGTCGACACAATCCGCAGCCTGAATCCGCAGGAAGGCGAAGAAGGCCTGACCGTGTTCAACCGCCTCATGACAGGTCTTGAGGCGCAGTTGCAGGGCATGGGCGTGGCGTTTGGGTCATCGCTTTTGGGCCTCGCCGGATCCTTGATCGTTGGTCTGCTAGAGCTCTTTGCAGGACACGGCCAAAACAGATTCTACCGCGAGCTTGAAGAATGGCTGTCCGGGATCACGCGCGTTGGCCTTGGCGGGGCGGATGATGGCGGTGCAGAACTAGCGGTTCTGACACCTGTTCTGGACACGATGGCCGAGCAGATGGATGCCCTGCAAGAGATGTTTACGGCACAAGAGGCCGACCGAGCCGATGTGTCCGCCAAACTAGGAGCGCTTGTGGATGCGATCGGCGACATGAACCAGCGTCAGGCCCAAGGCGAAGGGGTGACCGCCGCGTTGGAACGCGTCGCGCTGGGGCAGGACGCTTTGCTGGATCACATGCGCGATCATGGCGCGGGCGAGGGGATCGATGCCGAAAGCCGTATGCGCCTACGGTCGATGGACGTGCAGTTGCTGCGCATCCTCGAAGAAATCTCAGCCGGTCGTCAGGACAGTATGAACGAGTTGCGCAAAGACTTTGAACTGCTGGTCAAGGCCCTGACATTGCCGCGCGGCGCGGTGCGAACCCCTCCGGAAGGAGAATAACGCATGGCCCTGTCGCGCCGCACCGGTCAACGTTTCCAAGGCTCGGTCTGGCCCGGTTTTGTCGATGCGATGACGGGCCTGCTGATGGTTCTGACCTTTGTTCTAACCATCTTCATGATCGTTCAGTTCGTGCTGCGGGAAACCATCTCAGGGCAGGAAGACGAATTGACCGCGCTGTCAGATGAGGTCGCGGCGCTGGCCGGGGCGCTTGGATTGGAAGAGCGGGAAAACAGCCGCCTTCAGGCGCGGTTGGGGGCGTTGAACACAACCCTGTCACAGGTCGAGGGCGAGTTGGCGCAAGCTCAGGGCCGGATCACCGCATTTGAGGCAGAAGTTGCCGCATTACTGGCCGATCAGGCCCGGGCGCAAAACGACATCGCATCGCTTGAAGCGCAGGCCGAGTCCCTGCTGACGCAGCGCGATGATCTGTTATCGGAACAAGAGGCGCTGAACCTGGCGCTGGCACAAAGCCGTAGCGAGATTGACGCACAGGCCGAGGCCGCCCGTCTGGCTGCTGCGCGCCGTGAGGCGCTGGAGGCGTTGGTCGCCGATCTGGAAAGCAGCGATGCCGCGCAATCGGCGCAGATCGCCGAATTGGAGCAGCAGCTTTCCAGCGAAGAGGCGGCCCGTTTGGCGGAAGCCGCCGCTGCCGAGACCCTTCGCGACAGGCTGCAAAACGCGGATGCGGAACTGACGGCGATGACGCTGGCGCTGGAATCGCAGCGGAAAGAGGCCGAGGAAACGCTGACCCTGCTGGCTGCCGCGCAGGCAGCGCGGGCTGAACTGGAACGACAGTTTGGTGAGTTGAACCCGGATCAACTCAAAGCCCAGTTGCAAGCGGCCTTGGATGCGCAGGTACAGGCGCAGGATGACGCAACTGAGCAAAGAACATTGGCAGAAGAACGTGCCGCCTTGCTGGCCATTGCTCAGCAGTCGCTGGAATCGGAAAAAGAGATTTCGACCCAAGCGCAACGCCAGACCGCTTTGCTGAACCAGCAGATGTCAGCATTGCGTGGACAGTTGGGGTCTTTGCAGGCGTTGTTGGACGATTACGAGGAACGAAACGCCGCCGCCGATATTCGAATCCAGACTTTGGGGCAGGATTTGAACGCCGCGCTTGCACGCGCCGCATCCGAAGAACGCCGCCGCCGTCTGTTGGAAGAAGCAGAGCGTGTGCGCCTTGAGGCCGAAGCCGAAGCATTGGCGGGTCAGAATCAGGAATTGACCGCACAGGCCGAGGATCTGCAGCGATACCGGTCCGAGTTCTTCGGTCGTCTGCGGGACGTGTTGGGTGATCAGGACGGCGTTCGTATTGAAGGCGACCGCTTTGTCTTTTCGTCCGAAGTTCTGTTCGACACAGGCTCAGCGGTTTTGTCTGCGGAAGGCAGGCAAGAAGTCGCCAAGGTCGCCAACATCCTGCGCAGCGTAGCGGCAGAAATACCAGAAGGTCTCAACTGGGTGATCAGGGTGGATGGCCATACCGACAACGTACCGCTGGGCGGCTCAGGTCGCTATCGCGATAACTGGGAGCTTAGTCAGGGGCGGGCACTTTCCGTGGTGCGCTACATGGTGGACGCGCTGGGCATCCCGCCCGAGCGGTTGGCGGCCAACGGTTTCGGAGAATTCCAACCGGTCAACCCCGCCGACACGCCCGAGGCGCGCGCTCAGAACCGGCGGATCGAGTTGAAATTGACCGAACGATAAGCGTTCAGATCAGCCCGTGGAGCCGGGTGAATGGATCGTGTGTCTTGTCCTTGTGCCAGTTATATTCGCTCCACAACGCGACCTTGTCGGCGATATCTTCTCCGTGCATCAGCGCTATGGCCCCCAAAGCCATGTCCATTCCGGCCGATACACCGGATGAAGTCAGGAACCGCCCATCCTCGACCCATCGCGCCTGTGGCACCCAGTGGACATTCGGTCCTTGATCCTTCACCCAAGAAAACGCGGCTTTGTTTGTGGTCGCGCGCCTGTTGTCCAATATTCCGGCCTTGGCCAGAAGGGCGCTGCCGGTGCAGACGCTCAGTGTGAATTCCGCACTTTCAGCCTGTTTTCCTAACCAGTCCAGCAGGCGGGTATTGCCGACCTCTCTACGCGTTCCAGCACCTCCGGGGACAAACAGAATGTCGTACTGCGTCGGGTCATCAAGCGACACGTTCGCATGTGCCTGCAGTTGCTGATTGCTTTGCACCGGGCCGGTCGTTTCGGCGATCAGCGACAGTTCGAACTCATCCGGCAAAAGCCCGAACATCTCCATCGGACCGAACAGGTCCAGAAGTTCAAAACCGGGAAAGATCAATGCTCCAATCTTGCGCATATGACCTTTTTACCTCGTGCATTGATCGGAACGAAAAACGCCCACCGAAGCGGCGGGCGTTCTGGGTTGTTTGAGGCTCTGCATCAATCGGCCGTCAAAAGCGGCGGCTTGTCGCCCGGAATGCGCGGCTGATCAGGGCCAAGGATTTCCAGGTTCAAATCCCCCTTCTTAACCGAGACACGCACAACACCGCCCTTGGCCAGCTTGCCAAACAGCAATTCCTCGGCCAGTGGTTTCTTGATGTGTTCCTGAATGACCCGACCCAGCGGGCGGGCACCCATCTTGTCGTCATAGCCCTTGTCGGCCAGCCATTCAGCAGCCTTGGGTGTCAGATCGATAGTCACGTTGCGATCCAGTAATTGCGCCTCAAGCTGCAGGACGAATTTCTCGACCACCTGCAGGATGACCTCTTTCGGCAGCGGCGCGAACGAGATTACGGCGTCCAGACGGTTGCGGAATTCCGGCGTGAACATGCGTTCGATCGCGGCGGTATCCTCGCCCTCGCGACGGTCACGGGCAAAGCCGATGGCGGCCTTGGCCTGTTCCTGCGCGCCCGCGTTCGAGGTCATGATCAGCACCACGTTGCGGAAGTTCACAGTGCGACCGTTGTGATCGGTCAACTCGCCATGATCCATGACCTGCAACAGAATGTTGAAGACATCCGGATGCGCTTTCTCGATCTCGTCCAGCAGTAGGACACAGTGCGGATGCTGGTCAACGCCGTCAGTCAGCAGACCACCCTGATCAAACCCTACATAGCCCGGAGGCGCACCGATCAAACGGGAAACCGCGTGTTTCTCCATGTATTCCGACATGTCAAACCGCAGCAGCTCAACACCCAGCGTATCCGCCAGTTGCTTTGCCACCTCGGTCTTACCCACACCGGTGGGACCGGCGAACAGGTAGTTGCCGATTGGTTTTTCAGGTTCACGCAGACCCGCACGGGCCAGTTTGATGGCGCTCGATAGAGCCTCGATCGCTTCGTCCTGACCAAACACCACTCGTTTGAGCGAGGCTTCGAGATCTTTCAGAACCTCAGCATCGTTTTTGGTGACATTCTTGGGCGGAATGCGGGCGATCTTGGCAACGACGGCTTCGATCTCTTTGACACCTATGGTCTTGCGGCGCTTGCTTTCGGCCAGCAGATGCTGCGCCGCGCCGGCTTCATCAATGACATCGATGGCCTTGTCGGGCAACTTACGGTCATTGATGTACCGAGCGGCCAGTTCCACAGCGGTCTTGATCGCGTCTGCGGTGTATTTGATTGCGTGATGTTCCTCGAAATAAGGCTTGAGGCCGCGCAGGATTTTCACGCTGTCCTCGACCGAAGGCTCGTTCACGTCGATCTTCTGGAAGCGGCGGCTCAGCGCGCGGTCTTTTTCGAAATGCTGACGGAATTCCTTGTAGGTTGTCGAGCCCATTGTGCGTAGCTTGCCACCCTGCAGGGCAGGTTTCAGCAGGTTCGACGCATCCATTGCCCCGCCCGAGGTTGCACCGGCACCGATCACCGTGTGAATCTCGTCGATAAACAGAACCGCGTCGGGGTGATCCTCCAATTCGGTCACGACCGCTTTCAACCGTTCTTCGAAATCACCGCGATAGCGGGTCCCTGCCAGCAGCGCGCCCATGTCGAGCGAATAGATCGTGGTTTCAGACAGCACATCCGGTGCTTCACCAGCGACGATTTTGTGGGCCAGACCCTCGGCAATAGCGGTTTTACCCACGCCCGGATCACCCACCAACAGCGGGTTGTTCTTGCGGCGGCGGCAGAGTACCTGAATACAGCGTTCCACTTCGTCCGAGCGACCGATCAGCGGATCAACATCGCCCGCGCGCGATTTGGCATTCAGATCAACGCAATACTTACCCAGCGCGCTTTCCTTCTGGTCCGCCTCACCCGAGGTGGTCTGCGCCTCATCTTCCACCTCATCCGCGCCGGTGACCGGGCGGTTTTCGCCATAGGCCGGGTCCTTCGCCACGCCATGTGCGATGAAGTTCACCGCGTCATAGCGGGTCATGTCCTGTTCTTGCAGGAAGTAGGCCGCGTTGCTTTCACGTTCGGCGAAGATAGCAACCAGAACGTTGGCCCCGGTCACTTCGGTCCGGCCAGAGCTTTGAACATGGATTGCGGCGCGCTGGATGACGCGCTGGAACGCAGCAGTCGGAACAGCCTCGGACCCGTCGATATCCGTGACCAGATTTGACAGGTCTTCATCGATGAATTCGACCAAGGTGCTGCGCAATTCGTCCAGATCGACGCTGCACGCCTTCATCACCCGGATCGCGTCCGGTTCTTCCAACAACGCAAGCAGCAGATGCTCAAGCGTTGCAAATTCATGTCGCCGTTCATTCGCAGCCGCCAAGGCCGCGTGGATGGCTTGTTCCAGTGTGCTCGAGAATGAAGGCACGCGGGTGCTCCTCTGTCTTGGGTCAGAAGGGGCGGGCTTTAGGCCGGATCCCCATCCCAACCATGTCCTCATACTATTAGAGTTTGGTTGATCGTGGCCCGGCTTCAAGGGTTTTCTTGCTCTTGACAGTCACATTTGTTGTGACCGTGACCGTGAACAGCGCAAAATATGCACTAAAAGCGGTCTTTTCGGGCCCTGATTTCGGCAAAGACCGCAGCGGGATCTGCATTTTCCATTCCCAGAAGGGACTGAATCGCCGGATTTTCAGCGCGCAGGAAGGGGTTTGTCGCTTTTTCCAACGCCAGAGTCGACGGCACCGTCGGTTCTCCGGCTGCGCGCGCACGGTTGATTTCGGCAACACGATCCAGCAGGGCAGCATTGTCCGGGTCAACCGTCAGCGCAAATTTAGCGTTCGATTGGGTATATTCATGGCCCGAGCAAACAATTGTCTCATCCGGCAGGGCCGCCAGCTTGCATAGTGAGGCCCACATCTGCGCTGGTGTCCCCTCGAACAGACGGCCACATCCCAGCGCCATCAGGCTGTCGCCGGTGAACAATGCGCTGCTTTCTGGTGCGTAGAATGCAATATGCCCTACGGTGTGGCCCGACACGTCTATAACCTCGACCGGGTCCGAGCCGATGTAAAAGCTGTCGCCCTCAGCGACCGCCTGATCCAGCTTTGGCAGTCGGTGTTCGTCGGCCTTTGCGCCGATCACCCGCGCGGGATGTTTTTCCAGAATACCGGGCAACCCGTCCACATGGTCCCAATGATGATGGGTCAGCAACACATGACTCAGACGCCAGCCATGCGCATCCAGCGCCGCAAGAATCGGTTCCGGTTCCGGTGCGTCGATCAATGCGGTCTCGCCACTGGCGGCATCATGCGCCAGAAAAGCATAGTTATCACTCAGGCACGGGATGGTGACGATCTCAAGAGGCATGGCCTTTTGCCCTTTCGTTGCTAGACTGCGCTCAGCTAAGCCGATTGACCGGGTGTCCGCAATGCATCTTGATGTGCAGGATCTGAGGAATTTCTACTACCGCAGCACCCTGGGCCGTGCGGCGCAGGCGGCCATTCGCGGGCGGCTGGTCGATTTGTGGCCCGAAGCCAAAGGGCAGACTGTGGTTGGCTTTGGCTTTGCTGTGCCCCTGCTGCGCCCCTATCTGGCGGACGCGCGCCGCGTAATCGGGCTGATGCCCGGGCCGCAAGGGGTTATGCCTTGGCCTGCAGGGATGCCCAATGTATCGGTCCTGACCGAAGAAACGCTGTGGCCGATCGAGACCGGCCATGTGGACAAGCTGGTGGTGATGCATGGGCTTGAGACCTCAAGCCGTCCAAGCAAATTGCTTGAAGAATGCTGGCGCGTGCTTGGGCCCGGTGGCCGGGTTTTGTTTGTGGTGCCGAACCGGGCAGGGCTGTGGTCACGGACCGACAAGACACCTTTTGGTTTCGGGCGGCCTTATTCAGCATCCCAGCTTGAGAACCAGTTGCGGGCGCATCACTTTGTGCCGGAAAACCACTGCTCGGCCCTGTATCTGCCGCCGTCGTTCCGCCGGTTCTGGCTGAAATCCGGCAACCTGATCGAAAAAACCGGGCAGCGCCTGCCAACGGTGATGGCCGGGGGCGTACTGATGGTCGAGGCCAGCAAGCTGATCCGCCCGCCCAGCGGAAGCGTGACCAAGGACAAGGCGAAGCGCCCGATCAAGGCGCTGGACGGGTTGTTAAAGCCCGCCTGAGACCTGCGTCCGCGACGGCGAAAATCGCGGGAAAAAAGTCACAGGAATCGCAAAAACCTGCATATTCGTAACATTTTTCAACTGCCACAACCGGTCCAAAGGGTCGCACTTGGTGTAAGTAACTGAAAATTAACATTTTGTGGATAAGTCCGTTACCGCTATAGCGTATTGCTAGGTTGGAACACCTCTGCTACATCCCCGGTGATTTTGATCCCCGCCCTTCATGGACGGGGTTTCCTCACGCCCCAAGGTAGCGGCCGCTACTTAAAATCGGGGCCTCAAATATCGGAAGGGTGGACGTGTCCGAACCAGCTTCGATTTCCACAGGCATCGCCGAGCGCTATGCCACCGCGATCTTCGAGATCGCCAAAGAGAATAATGACCTTGCAGGTCTGGAAACCGGAATCAACGATCTGGCAGCAGCATTGGGCGACAGCGCCGAACTGCGCGACCTGATCGCATCGCCTCTGGTTTCGCGCGCCGAACAAGAGGGCGCAATCACCGCAGTTGCCGACAAGATGGGCCTGAACTCGATCCTGCGCAACACGCTGGGTCTGATGGCGCAGAAACGCCGCCTGTTTGTTGTGCCGCAGCTGGTGCAGGTTCTGCGCGACATGCTGGCTGAAGAGCGTGGCGAAGTGACCGCCGATGTCGCCTCGGCCAAGGCGCTGACCAAAACACAGATGGATAAACTGTCCAAAACGCTGTCCGAGCGTGTGGGCAAGACCGTGACAATCAATGCGACCGTGGATGAAAGCCTCATCGGCGGTCTTGTCGTTAAAGTGGGCTCGAAAATGATCGATAGCTCGATCCGTTCGAAGCTGAACTCCCTACAGAATGCAATGAAAGAGGTCGGATAAATGGGAATCCAAGCTGCAGAGATTTCTGCAATCCTGAAGGACCAGATCAAGAATTTTGGTCAGGAAGCCGAAGTGGCCGAGATCGGCCGCGTGCTGAGCGTCGGTGACGGGATTGCCCGTGTATACGGCCTGGACAACGTTCAAGCAGGTGAGATGGTCGAATTCCCCGGTGGCATCATGGGCATGGCCCTGAACCTGGAAAGCGACAACGTGGGTGTCGTTATCTTCGGGTCCGACCGTGACATCAAAGAAGGTGACACCGTCAAGCGCACCAACTCGATCGTGGACGTTCCAATCGGTGACGAACTGCTGGGCCGTGTTGTTGACGGTCTGGGCAACCCGCTGGACGGCAAGGGCCCGATCAATGCGTCGAAGCGTGGCGTTGCAGACGTCAAAGCCCCCGGCATCATCCCGCGTAAATCGGTGCACGAGCCGATGGCAACCGGCCTGAAATCGGTTGATGCGATGATCCCGATTGGCCGTGGTCAGCGGGAACTTATCATCGGTGACCGTCAGACCGGCAAAACTGCCGTTGCTCTGGACACCATCCTGAACCAGAAAGTCTACAACGACGCAGCAGGCGACGACGAGTCGAAGAAACTGTACTGCGTTTACGTCGCCATCGGTCAAAAGCGTTCGACCGTTGCGCAGCTGGTGAAGAAGCTGGAAGAATCCGGCGCGATTGAATACTCGATCGTTGTGGCCGCAACCGCGTCCGACCCGGCGCCGATGCAGTTCCTGGCACCTTATGCCGCGACCGCGATGGCCGAATACTTCCGTGACAATGGCCGCCACGCGCTGATCATCTATGATGACCTGTCGAAACAGGCTGTGTCCTACCGTCAGATGTCGCTGCTGCTGCGCCGTCCGCCCGGACGTGAAGCCTATCCTGGCGACGTTTTCTACCTCCACTCGCGTCTGCTGGAGCGTTCGGCGAAGCTGAACGAAGACTTCGGCGCGGGCTCGTTGACCGCTCTGCCGGTTATTGAAACCCAAGGTGGTGACGTTTCGGCCTTTATTCCGACCAACGTGATCTCGATTACTGATGGTCAGATCTTCCTGGAAACCGAACTGTTCTATCAGGGCATCCGTCCTGCAGTGAACACAGGTCTGTCAGTTTCGCGTGTGGGCTCGTCGGCTCAGACCGATGCGATGAAATCGGTTGCGGGTCCGGTGAAACTGGAACTGGCGCAGTACCGCGAAATGGCTGCGTTTGCGCAGTTTGGTTCCGACCTCGACGCCGCGACCCAGCAGCTGCTGAACCGTGGTGCACGTCTGACCGAACTGATGAAACAGCCGCAGTATTCGCCGCTGACCAACGCGGAAATCGTCTGCGTTATCTTCGCAGGCACCAACGGTTACCTCGACAAGATCGACGTATCTGATGTTGGCCGCTATGAGGCCGGTCTGCTGGCGCACCTGCGCGGCAAACATGCTGACCTGCTCAAGTGGATCACCGACGAAGATCCCAAGATCAAAGGTGACGCAGCAGACAAGCTTAAGGCAGCGATCGACGAATACGCCGCGACCTTCGCTTGATAGGGGGTTCCGATGCCTAGTCTGAAGGACCTTAAAAACAGGATCGAGTCGGTCAAATCGACCCGCAAGATCACCAAGGCCATGCAGATGGTCGCGGCGGCAAAACTGCGCCGCGCCCAGGAATCTGCCGAAGCCTCGCGCCCCTATGCCGAGCGGTTCAATGCCGTGATGGCGGGGCTGGCGGCATCGGTCGGGGGCAGCGACAGCGCCCCCAAGCTGCTCCGGGGTACGGGCAGCGATGATGTACATCTGCTGGTTGTGATGACAGCTGAACGCGGCCTGTGTGGCGGCTTCAACTCGAACATCGCCAAGCTGGCCCGCCAAAAGGCGGAAGAGCTGCGCGGCAAAGGCAAGACGCTCAAGATTCTGACTGTCGGCAAGAAAGGCCGTGACGCGCTCAAGCGCGATTTGGGCGATCTGTTCGTTGGACATGTCGACCTGAGCGAGGTCAAGCGTATCGGGTACACCAATGCGCAAGACATCGCCAAGGACGTGCTGTCCCGCTTTGACGGGGCTGAGTTCGATGTTGCCACGATCTTCTACTCGAAGTTCGTCAACGTCGTGACCCAGATTCCGACGGCACAGCAAATCATCCCCGCTTCGTTCGAGGACGAAGCGGCAGGTGACGATAGCGGTGCCATTTTCGACTACGAGCCCAGCGAAGAGGCCATTCTGGCCGATCTGCTGCCCAAGGGGGTTGCGACCGCGATCTTCTCGGCTCTGCTCGAAAACGGAGCGTCTGAACAGGGTGCACGGATGTCCGCGATGGACAACGCGACACGCAACGCGGGTGAGATGATCGACAAGCTGACGATCCAGTTCAACCGCTCGCGTCAGGCCGTGATCACCAACGAGCTGATTGAAATTATTTCCGGCGCCGAAGCGCTGTAGAGACATACCGGAGACGAAACATGGCGAATGCAAAAGGCAAAGTCACACAGATCATCGGGGCCGTCGTCGACGTGCACTTCGAAGATCAGCTGCCTGAAATTCTGAACGCGCTGGAAACCACCAACAACGGCAAGCGCCTGGTGTTGGAAGTTGCTCAGCACCTGGGTGAAAACACCGTCCGTACCATCGCGATGGACGCGACCGAAGGTCTGGTCCGCGGCGAAGCCGTGACCGACACCGGCGCACCGATCTCGGTTCCGGTTGGCAACGCCACCCTGGGCCGCATCCTGAACGTTGTGGGTGAGCCGATCGACGAAAAAGGCCCAGTTGAAGCAACTGAGGCCCGCGCGATCCACCAGCCTGCACCGACCTTTGACGAACAGTCGACCGAGTCGGAAGTTCTGGTAACTGGCATCAAGGTTGTTGACCTTCTGGCCCCCTACGCCAAAGGCGGTAAAATCGGCCTGTTCGGCGGCGCCGGCGTTGGTAAAACCGTTCTGATCATGGAACTGATCAACAACATCGCAAAAGTGCACTCGGGCTTTTCCGTGTTCGCGGGTGTTGGTGAACGGACCCGTGAAGGGAACGACCTGTACCACGAGATGATCGAATCGAACGTGATCAAGCCGGACAACCTGTCGGACTCACAGGTTGCGCTGGTTTACGGTCAGATGAACGAACCTCCGGGTGCGCGTGCACGTGTTGCTCTGACAGGTCTGACCCTGGCCGAACAGTTCCGCGACCAGTCCGGTACCGACGTTCTGTTCTTCGTCGACAACATCTTCCGCTTCACGCAGGCGGGTTCCGAGGTTTCGGCTCTGCTGGGTCGTATTCCGTCAGCTGTGGGTTACCAGCCGACACTGGCCACCGACATGGGCGCCCTGCAGGAACGCATCACCTCGACCAAGTCGGGCTCGATCACGTCCGTGCAGGCGATCTACGTGCCTGCGGACGACCTTACCGACCCTGCGCCGGCAACCTCGTTTGCTCACTTGGACGCGACCACCGTTCTTAACCGTGCGATCTCGGAAAAGGGTATCTACCCTGCGGTTGACCCGCTCGACTCGACCTCGCGTCTGCTTGACCCGGCCATCGTTGGTGAAGAGCACTACAAGGTTGCGACCGACGTTCAGCAGATTCTCCAGCGCTACAAGTCTCTGCAGGACATCATCGCCATCCTCGGCATGGACGAACTGTCGGAAGAAGACAAACTGACCGTTGCCCGTGCCCGTAAGATCGAACGCTTCTTGTCGCAGCCGTTCGATGTGGCCGAGGTCTTCACCGGCTCGCCCGGCGTTCAGGTTCCGTTGGACGTCACCATCTCGTCGTTCAAGGCCGTTGTGGCCGGCGAATACGATCACCTGCCCGAAGCGGCCTTCCTGATGGTTGGCGGCATCGAAGAAGTGATCGCCAAAGCGGAAAAGATGGCCGCAGAAGCCGCCTAAGGAGTATCCCTGATGGCAAACACGATGCAATTCGACCTCGTCAGCCCCGAGCGGAGCCTTGCTTCGCTCGAGGCCACCGCGGTCCAGCTTCCCGGCGCGGACGGGGACATGACGGCAATGCCCGATCATGCCCCCACCATCACCACGTTGCGCCCCGGTCTGCTGAAGGTTGAGGCACCCGAAGGGTCCAGTGAATACCTGGTCACTGGCGGGTTTGCCCAGATCAACGGCGACGGCCTGTCGGTTCTGGCCGAAAAGGCCATTCCGGTTGCCGAAGTGACCCGGTCGCATCTGGATGACCTGATCGCCGAAGCCCGCGCTTCGCACGAGGCCGCCAAGGCCGGTGACGATCAGACCATCGTCGACGATGCCGCCAAGCTTCTGGCCGACATGGAAGCGCTTGGAACGCATATGAGCCTGTAAAGGTTTATCTCGGAGAAATTTGAAACGGCCCTGCTTTGCGGGGCCGTTTTTTTTGTCGTGATTTCGTGATCTCTGCACGGTAAGGTGCCGGAATTGAAAGAAAAGACGACACGATGAAGAAATTTCTGACCCACCCCATGGGCATCGATCAGGGCGAGGCTGTCCTGTTCTCGGATTTTGCGGATGGGGGTGACATGTGGACGGGTGCAGGCCCCCGCGAACGCCGCAGCGCTGTGCGGTTCAGCGAACCGTTTCGATCCGCGCCCATCGTGCAGATCTGCGTTTCACTTTGGGATGTTGACACGGCGTCGGCCCTGCGCGCCGAAGTTCAGGCCGAGCACATCACAGCGCATGGGTTTGATGCCGTATTCCGCACGTGGTCGGATTCACGCGTCGCCCGCATTCGCGTGACCTGGACCGCGATTGGCGAGGTCGCCAGCGCGGATGACTGGGATATTTCCTAGCAGGGCTGTTTCTCACACAACCGCGAAATGACGCAAACGGTTTCTTAAATAGAAACCGAGCCTGAAACTTTCAAAGTTTCAGGCCCCCGATTAGCGAAACGCGCAGACCCGCGCTCGCCGATCAATCCATCTGATACAGCGACTCGTAAATCGGCGTCAGCGTCTTGTCTTCAAACAGCGACGAAACGCTCGTCCCGTTCCAGATGTTCAGAATCGCCTGCGTAAAAATCGGCGCGGTCGGAACGATGCGGATATTGGCGGCATTGGCCACCTCGGGCGTCGGCTGGATCGTATCCGCCAGCACCAGCGACTTCATGACCGAATTCGTCACCCGCTCGACCGCAGGGCCGCTCATGACGCCGTGGGTGATATAGGAATGAACCTCTTTGGCCCCATTGTCGATCAGCACCTGCGCTGCCTTGCACAATGTTCCGGCGGTGTCACAGATATCGTCCACGATAAGGCAGATCTTGCCCTTTACATCGCCGATCACGGTCATCTCGGCCACTTCCCCCGCCTTTTCGCGGCGCTTGTCCACAATCGACAGGGGCGCATTGATGCGCTTGGCCAACTCCCGCGCCCGCGCCACGCCGCCGACATCGGGTGACACCACCATCAGATCTTCCATCTGATCCTTGAACTGCTTTTTCACATCCAATGCAAAGATCGGCGAAGCATAGAGGTTGTCCACGGGCATATCAAAAAAGCCCTGAATCTGCGCGGCGTGCAGGTCCATGGTCAGGATACGCTCGATCCCGGCGCCGGTCAGCATGTTTGCCACCAGCTTGGCGCTGATCGGCGTGCGCGCCTTGGTGCGGCGATCCTGACGGGCATAGCCGAAATATGGGATGACTGCGGTGATGCGGGCGGCGGAGGAGCGGCGCAGCGCATCGGCGATGATCAGCAGCTCCATCAGGTTGTCATTGGCGGGGTTCGAGGTCGGCTGGATGATGAACATATCCTCGCCGCGCACATTCTCGAACACTTCGACGAAAATCTCGCCATCATTGAACCGCTCGACCCGGGCATCGACCAGCCCCTGATCGACGCCGCGATGCAGGCTCATGCGGCGGGCAATGGTTTCGGCAAGCGGAAGATTGGCGTTCCCAGCGATAAGCTTGGGTTCGTGAAGTGTCGGCATCGGCTGATTTTCCCCGGGCAGCAATGGCAATGTGACAGATTCGTGATGTTGACACCGCTTAGCACGGGTCTACCGTCCCGCAAAGATAACGCAGCGGAGAAAGTGAACATGGCTCAGATTGACTACTATTTTGCGACAATTTCGCCCTATTCCTACCTGGCGGGCACAAGGCTCGAAGAGGTTGCCGCCAAACATGGCGCAACGATCAATTACAAACCGCTCGATATCATCGCATTGTTCGGCCGAACCGGAGGCACTCCACCCAAGGACCGCCATATCTCGCGCATTGAATACCGGGCGCAAGAGTTGCTGCGTCAATCAAAAAACCTTGGGATGGCGTTCAATCTGCAGCCTGCCCACTGGCCAACCAATATGGCTCCTTCGTCATATGCGGTGATCGCAGCCACCCAGGATGGCTCGGGCGACATAGGGCAACTGTGCCATTCGTTCCTGCGCGCCTGCTGGGCCGAGGAAAAGGACATTGCCGAAGACAACGTGATCCGTGATTGCCTGACGCAAGCAGGCTTTGACCCGAAACTGGCCGATACCGGTCTGCTGGCGGGGGCCGAAACCTATGCGGCTAACCTCGAAGAGGCGGTGGATCGAGGTGTCTTCGGCGCGCCGTTCTACATCACGCCTGACGATCAAAGGTTCTGGGGGCAGGACCGCCTCGACGACCTTGATCGCCATCTCGCAACGCTAAAAGGTTAAACCAAACCCGCCTGCTTCATCTGTCCAGAAATATCCCGGGGGAGTCGCCGCCTGCGGCGACGGGGGCAGAGCCCCCATTCCCCTAGAGCAAAGCTAAAAATTGCTCGATCTGATCTGCCGGAGTGGACCAGTCACAGACCAACCGGCAGGCCAGCATCTCGTCCTCATCCGGCCCGTCCAGCGTATCACCCCACAGGTGGTACACCGCACCTGCGTCATGCAGCCTGCGATGCAGGCGGCGCGGGAGACTGGCAAAGATCATGTTGGCCTGCGGCTCATGCAGAAACTCGGCGCCTGCAGCACGCAAACCCTCAGCCAGACGCGCACAATTCGCATTCGCCTGCCGGGCGGATCGCAGCCATAAATCATCCCGCAGATAGGCCGCCATTTGTGCTGACAGATAGCGGTGCTTGGAAAATAAATGCGCCCCGCGTTTGCGGCGCAGTTCAAACTCCCAGGCTTTGCTTTCGTCAAAAAACACCACCGCTTCGACGCCCATCAGCCCGTTCTTCGTGCCGCCAAAGCTCACCGCGTCGACACCCGATTTCCACGTCATTTCAGCCGGAGAACAATTGAGCGTGACCAGAGCGTTTGTGAAACGCGCGCCGTCCAGATGCACTGGCAGGCCAAATTCCTTGGCAACGGCACCCAGCGCCTGCAATTCGTCCAGCGAATAGACCGAGCCCCGTTCCGTGACCTGGGTGATCGACACCGGGCCGCGCTGCGGGCCATGCACACCTCGGGTTTCTTCGCCCGCGATCGCCCCGCGCAAGGCCTCAGGCGTCATCTTGTCACCGCCGGGTACAAGGGTCAGCTTGGCGCCGCTGTAGAATTCGGGCGCGTTGCACTCATCCTCATGGATATGCGCCACGGGCGAGCAGAACACCGTCTGCCAAGGCTGCGAAAGCGTCGCCAGAGCCAGAGAATTGGCAGCCGTCCCCGTTGCCACCAGATATACCGCAGCGCCCGGAGCCTCAAAGATCCCCCGTATCCGATCCCGCACCTCGTTCATCAGTGTGTCGGCACCATAGGCCATTTGATAGCCCTGATTGGCCTCGGCCAGCGCGGCCAGAACTTCGGGATGAACGGGCCCGGAATTGTCAGAGGCAAAATGCATCAGGTCGGCTCCTCGATGATGTAATCTTCCCACTCTTCCATGGGTGTTTCGAATTCCGAGACCGTGCGCCCCTGCACCGAAATACCTGCGGCATGAACGCTGTCTGGCGTACCTGATATCAAAGGATGCCAGTCGTAAAGGGGCTTGCTCTCCCACAGCAGGCGATAGGCGCAGGTCTGCGGCAGCCAATAAGCGTGGTCGTCGATATTGTCTGGTGTCATCACGATGCATTCGGGCACGAACTGATGCCGGATGTCGTATTGCGTGCACCGGCAACTCTCGTCATCCAGCAGCCGGCAGGCGACGCAGGTCAGGGCAACCTCACCGCTATCCTCGTCTTCCAGCTTGTTCAGGCAGCATTTGCCGCATCCGTCGCACAGCGCTTCCCATTCCCGCTGGTTCAGTTTGCGCAGCGGCTTGCGCTCCCAAAACCGGGGGGGCAGGCCCCTGCGATCGATCGGGTCCGAGGTCATGGTTTGGCCAGAATATCTCGCGCGCGGGCGCAGTCCTCGTTCATCTGGGCGATCAGCCCATCAAGCCCGTCAAAGGTCATTTCGGGCCGCAGAAATTCGACAAGGCCAACGGAAAGGGTTGCTCCATAAAGATCGCCGGAAAAATCGAACAGAAAAGTCTCAATATTCGGTACTTCGCCATTGAACATCGGCCGTGTTCCGACCGAGGCCGCACCGCGATAGCTGCCTTTGTGCGGGCCATCCAGAACATCGACCAGAACCGCATAGACGCCGAATTTCGGCGGATGAAGCCCTTCGATGGACATGTTTGCGGTAGGAAACCCCAGCTCTCGCCCGCGCTGTTCACCGCCAATGACTTCGCCTTCGATCCGGTGCCAATGCCCCAGCATCGTCGCCGCATCGCGCGGGCGCCCTTCGGTCAGGGCCGTTCGGATCGCCGTTGACGATACCACGCTGTCAGACCGTTCCATCAGCGATGCAATGGAGACACCAAACCCCAACTGGTCGCCAAACCGGACCATATCCTCGGCGGTACCCGCGCGGCCTTTGCCAAAGCAGAAATCTGCCCCGACCACCACATGCGTCAGCCCCAGCCCGCGACAGATAACGTTTCGTGCAAACTCTTCCGGCGTCAGTCCCGCAAGTGCCGCGTTGAACGGCAGCTCGTACAGCTTTTGCACACCCAGCTTCTCAAGCCGGTGCGCGCGGGCGTTGCCGCGCATCAATCGAAACGGAGGGGTATCGGGCGCAAAATACTCGCGCGGATGCGGCTCGAAGGTCAAAACGCCCAAGGGCGCATCCGGTGCCACGCTGCGCGCCAGTTCAATCACGGAACGATGGCCAACATGAACACCGTCAAAATTCCCGATCGCCACGCTGGCACCTCGGTCTTCAGGCTCGACAAACTGGAAATCGCGGATGATCTGCATAGGGTTTGCCTAGCGGGACTGCGAACCGGGTTCAAGCACCAGATTGGAAGACAGCACCCGCCGTGCGCTTTGGCCTGTGCCGGGCACGCGCAAAAAAGGTTCCTTTCCGGGTTTTCACGCTTCTTTTGCCTAAATCAAGCTCAGTCGAATTTGCGCGACGGCGCCAGAACCATCGCCTCGCCGACCAGAACTTTCTTGCCATCGACAGAACAATGACAATCCAGCTTGACCCGCCGCTTGGTAAAGTCGATGTCGATCACTTTGACTTCGGCGTAAACCGTGTCTCCGGGGCGTACCGGGGCCAGGAATTTCAGCGACTGGCCCATATAGACCGTACCGTGCCCAGGCAGTTGCTCCCCGATCACGGCCGAAATCAGCCCGGCTGTTAGCATTCCATGCGCGATGCGGCCTTCAAAGATGGTATCGCGGGCATAGTCATCATCCAGATGCACCGGGTTCCGGTCGGTCGAAACCTGCGCAAACATCTCGATATCTTCGTCCGTCACCACTTTGCGCAGGTGCCGGGACATACCTATCTCGATGTCTTCGATACAGATCGTTCCGCGCGGAAGATTGTCCAACATGTTGCCCTCGCTCAAAATTTCACAGGCAACAAAAGACCGTCATTCGCACCCGTTTGGCAACTTTATTGCTTTGCGTCTGCGCAAGATCAAGTCTTTTCTCGCTACCGCAAACGGCCAATCGAATAGGTCGGATTGATGTTTTCTTTTTCGTTATGGGATCGTAGCGCGTCTTCGTCCGGGTGATGCGACGTTTTGGTTTCCGCCGCCGCCAGACCGCCGGTGATGAAAAGAGAATCAAGCCCTTCTCCCATACCGCCCGCAATATCGGTCTGCGGTCCGTCGCCAATCACCAGAATATCCGCATCGCCAATATCCTTGCCCAGTTCCTGCAACCGGCGACGCGCCAGATCGTAGATCGGCGGGTGCGGTTTGCCGAAATACAGGCTTTCCCCGCCCATCTCGGTATAGAGCCGCGCCAGCGCGCCCGCGCACCATTCCCGAACCTCACCCCGGTCCACGACAATGTCGGGATTGGCGCAGAGCAGCTTCATGCCCTTTTGCTTGGCGTAGAGAAAGTCAGGGCGGTTTACCGCGGGGTCGGCCATTGGATCAAACGGTCCGCAGCACACGATCCCCTCGGCCTCGTCCAGAGGAACGCGTTCGATATGCAGCGGGTGGTGCAACAGCTTCAGTGGCTCAAAAAAACCTGCATCCCGCTGCCATTCGCCCATGAAATACACTTTCTCGCCGATCGCACCCCGAAACATCGCCGACCGGGCTGAATCGCCGCTGGTGGCGATCGTGTCATAGGCATCTTCGGGCACACCAAACTGCGATAGTTGATCGGCCACCCCGGCGCGCGGTTTGGGTGAGTTGGTCAAAAGAACCACGACGCCCCCCGCTGCCCGATAGGCCTGCAACGCGGCCACGGCCTCGGGGTAGGCGGTGATGCCGTTGTGGACGCAGCCCCAAAGATCAACAAACAGCGCTTTGTAGCGATCGGAGATTTCGGAAAGCGCGTGAATGATTTGGGTCATAGAGGCCTCGATGTTGAAGGGGTATCGAATGCCCAATCCTATGGCAGAGCCTGCCAGCTTTGGCCAGAGGGGGCTCTGCCCCCGCCGCGGCAAGCCGCGACTCCCCCGGGATATTTTTAGACAGATGAAGCAGGGGATCCGTTCTTCATCTGTCCTCAAATATCCCGGAGCGCGAGGCAGAGCCTCGCAAAAGAAAAAAAAATGCGTCCGCCAGGGACGCCTTTGCGCTCGGGGTCAGACCTTGAGGTTCGGGATGATCTGTTTTTTCCGGCTCATGATGCCGGGCAGGACCACGGCGTCGCCCTCGACCGATGCGCCAAAGCTCTTTTCTGCGACACCTTTGACAAGATCATTCGGGACCAGCAGAGTCGCTTCTTCGTTCAGAATGTCGACCACGAACAGCAGCACCTGATCCACGCCATCTTCGCTGGCAACATCTGCCATCGACGCTGCAAGGCTGTCCTTGCGGTTCAGCACAACGTCGGGGGCCGTGGTTTCCAGAACGGAGACGCGGAATTTGGTGCCGTCGACCTCGTATTCCTTACTGTCCATACGGATCAGTTCGGCGTCCGAGAAGGAAGATACATCCGACTTTGCCGCGAACATATCGGCGGCGTAGGCCGACACATCCAGGCCCAGGTCGGCGGCCAGTTTCTCGGCCATGTCGCGGTCATGCGCGGTGGTGGTGGGCGAGCGGAATTCCAGCGTGTCCGACAGGATGCAGGTCAGGGCCGCGCCCTTCACGGCGTCGGGCATTTTGGCCGCGGCGTCACCCATCAGGTCGATCAGAATGGTCGCAGTGCAGGCCAATGGGCGCACGGTGATATCGATCGGACCCTTGGTTTCCAGCCCGCCGACCAGCTTGTGGTGGTCGATGATGGCGCGGATATCGGCGCTGTTGATGCTGGCGGGCAGTTCAGCGGGGTTGTTGGTGTCGACAATCACAACCGGGGCATCCGCCGCGACATCTTCGATGATGCGCGGCTTGGGCAGGTCCCAGCGTTGCAGCATAAAGGCTGCCTCGGTGTTGGGTTCACCCAGCAGAACGGGCTCGGCCTGTTCGCCTTTGACCTCGTTCAGATACCAGGCCCAGACGATGGGCGATCCGGTCGAGTCGGTGTCGGGGGATTTGTGTCCAAGCACTTGGATGGTCATGTCAGTGTCCTGAAAAAGGTGGATTTGCGCGCCTTATAGGGCTGGCAAGCAGGCTTGTCACCCGGCAGGTCGCGGGCTGCGACCGTTGGTCTGGGAATGGACGCCTTAGAAGGGTGCACGGGTCAGGGTATAGCCCGCCTCTTGCAACTGGTTCAGCAGCCCATAGATGTTGGAAAGGTGCCCTGCGCCGACGGCGACAACCACCGTCTGATCTTTGATTGCCAGGAGGGTGCGCATCCAATTGTCATTGCGCTGCGACAGCAACTGATCTTCGAAGCTGTTCCATTCGGCCTCGAATTCTTGCGGCGTCAGGCCCGATTCAGCGAGTCCCTGCATTTTCGCCAACTGGATGATCTCGGCATGTTTTTCTTCGATATAGGCGTTGGCCATGGTGATCAGCTGATCATCTCCGGCCTGCAGCGCCCCGGCCAGTCGGACTAGAGACTGCACCTGATCTTCCAGCGAATGACTGTCGAACATCGCGATCAGTTCCTGAACGCTTTCAAGCGAATATCTGGGGATCGCGTGCGCCTTGGCCAGTTCGGTCAGGCGGGCGTCCATGCCGCGGTCGAAATCCGGGGTTTCCATCAGGCAGGGCGGGATGCCTAGCATCATGCTCAGGAACCAAGGGCGCAGCTTGGCTGCCATCCAGCCAGGGATGCCCCGCTGCGCCAGCGTCGCGGACAGTGCGGCCCAGTCTTCATCAGACATCATGTCGATTAGCGTGGGCCCCGAAGTGATCATCACCGGGCTGAAATCCTGTGCCAGATCCTGTTCGAAGGCCGCCATTTCTTCCTCGGTGATCTCGAAATAGAACGCATCGGCTTGCGACAGGGTCGGGGCCAGACGGTCGACGATTGTACCCATGCGTTCGTCATTGGTGTGCAGCGTTCCGACCAGATGAAGGACAGTATTGCCCTTGCGTGCGATCCAGTGATTGCCTTCGGGAAAAACAACGCCTGCGACCGCATTGTCCAGCGCGGCGCGGTCTTCTGTCGTCATATCCAGTCGCAGATCACGGCCCTCGCAGGCCGCATGGGCCGAGATTGGCAAAAGCAGGAAAACGAGCAGGCTCAGCAGGCGCATGGGTCAGGTCTCGGCTGGGTTGGTTGCGATCATGTTGCAAGACATAGCGTTGCCTGTTTGACGCGCGCAAGGCGATAACTTTGCGCGCCGCATCTGGCAATCCGCCGCAATCTGCCTAGCATGGGCGCATGGACCGCGAACAGGATCTCTATCCCCCCGTCAAAGCCTTGTTGGAACGTCAGGGGTATACCGTCAAGGGCGAGGTCGGGGCTGCCGATATCGTCGCGGTGCGGGGTGACGAACCACCGGTGATTGTCGAGTTGAAGCTGAGGTTTTCGCTGGCGCTGTTTCATCAGGCCATTGCGCGACTGAAGGTGACTGATCAGGTTTATGTGGCCGTCTGCAAGCCAAAGGGGCGGACCGCGCGACGCGCGTTGCGTGACAATCTGGCCTTGTGTCGCCGGTTGGGGTTGGGGCTGATCACGATAAAACCTGATGGACGGGTCGAGGTACAATGCGACCCCGGGCCTTATGCACCGCGCAAGAACAAGGTCAGAGCTGCGCGTTTGTTGCGCGAATTTGACCGGCTGCAGGGCGATCCGAATGCGGGTGGGGCAACGCGGCATGGGATCGTAACCGCCTATCGGCAGGACGCGTTGAAATGCGCGTCTCATCTGGCCGAACACGGTGCGGCCAAAGGGGCAGAGGTCGCCAAAGCGACCGGCGTGACCGAGGCCACGCGGCTGATGCGCATCAACCACTATGGCTGGTTCGACAAGGTCGAAAAGGGCGTCTATTCCCTGAATGAGGCGGGTTTTGAAGGTCTCAAGCACTGGGCCTATAGCTGGGAAGACGCCGACTAGCCGCGCCGCACCCCTCTTTGCTCATCCGTCCGGGCGGGCCAGGATTTCCGAGATCATGGCACGGCCAATGTCCGACAGGACTGCGTTGCGCTCGGGGAAGGGCGCAGTGCTTTCGGTCAGGTAAATCGCGGCCAGATAAGTGCGGGACTCAGCCGTTTGCAAAAAGGCGATAATGGCGCGGCTGCCATACCCTCCGGCCCCGGTTTTATCTCCGATCTGCCATCCATCAGGCAGATGCGCGCGGATAAGCTCGTCTGCCACTTGATCCTCGATCATCCACTGCCTGAGCCGAGCTGCTGATGCGGCAGACAAGACGTCGCCAAACAGCAATCTGTCCAGCGTTGTCAGAATTGCCCGGGGCGTTGTCGTGTCGCGTGGGTCGCCCGGCGTGGCTTCGTTCAGGGCTGTTTCCCAGCGATCCAGTCGGGTTATGTCGTCGCCGGATGCGCGAATGAACTCAGTCAACCCAGCGGGCCCGCCCAAGCGGCGCAGCAGTAGATTGGCCGCCGCGTTGTCGCTGATTGTCATGGTTGCTTCACACAGCGCACCTACGGTCATCCCTGTCTCGACCTGTGCGCTGGTGACCGGAGCGTAATCGACCAGATCAGCCGACTGATAGGTAACATGATCCGACAGGTCTTGGGTGCCCGCATCAACCCCTGCCAGAATTGCGCCGCACAACAGCGGCTTGAAGGTGCTGGACATCGGAAACAGCTCATCTGCGCGATGCGAAACCTCCCATTCACCACTGGTTTCGTACAAAAGCACCCCGATGCGCGCATCAAGGCGACGCTCCCAGGCCTCGACGGTTTGGGAAAGGGTCTGGGCCTGCGCTGACCCAGAAGGTCCAGACAATATCGCAATTAAAAACAAAGCTCTAAACATGACGAGCCAACGCATTCGCATCGCATTTACCTTTGTCAGAATTGATACAGCCACGTTAATTTCCCGCTGCTAATTGTAAACCGGACAATTCGCTGGTTTATGCAGCGAAAAATATTCCAACACCTTGTTGACTCGACCTGTACAACTCCCTAGCTATGCGTCGTTATCACTCACACACCACGAGTGCTAACGCCCCGCCTTTCGGCGAGGGGAGGATTAACAAACTTTGAGCCCAAGGAGCTGCAAAGATGGCATTGAAACCGCTTCATGACCGTGTGCTGGTTCGTCGCGTAGAAAGCGAAGAGAAAACCGCAGGCGGCCTGATCATTCCCGACAGCGCAAAAGAAAAGCCCAGCGAAGGCGAAGTCGTCGCAACCGGCGAAGGCGCACGCAAGGACAGCGGCGAACTGATCGCAATGGCTGTTAAAGCTGGCGACAAGATCCTGTTCGGCAAATGGTCGGGCACCGAGGTTCAGGTCGACGGCGAAGAGCTGCTGATGATGAAAGAAAGCGACATCATGGGGATCATCGAGTAAGCCACGCGCTTTCTCTGATCTTCATTCCAATACATTTTCTCAAGGAGAGACAATATGGCTGCTAAGGACGTCAAGTTCGACACCGATGCCCGTAATCGTATGCTGTCAGGTGTGAACATCCTGGCCGACGCTGTCAAAGTGACCCTGGGCCCCAAAGGCCGCAACGTGGTTCTGGACAAATCCTTCGGCGCGCCGCGCATCACCAAAGACGGTGTTTCGGTTGCCAAGGAAATCGAACTGGAAGACAAGTTCGAAAACATGGGCGCGCAGATGGTGAAAGAAGTCGCCAGCCGCACCAATGACGAAGCCGGCGACGGCACCACCACCGCAACCGTTCTGGCGCAAGCCATCGTTCGCGAAGGTCTCAAGCAGGTTGCAGCTGGCCTGAACCCGATGGATCTGAAGCGCGGCATCGACCTGGCAACTGCCAAGGTTGTCGAAGGCATCAAGTCGGCTTCGCGCGAAGTGAAAGACTCGGCAGAAGTTGCTCAGGTTGGCACCATCTCGGCCAACGGCGAAGCCGAAATCGGTCAGCAGATCGCAGACGCGATGCAGAAGGTTGGCAACGAAGGCGTTATCACCGTCGAAGAAAACAAAGGTCTGGAAACCGAGACCGACGTTGTCGAAGGTATGCAGTTCGACCGTGGCTACCTGTCGCCTTACTTCGTCACCAATGCAGACAAGATGATCGCAGAGCTCGACGACTGCATGATCCTGCTGCACGAAAAGAAACTGTCCTCGCTGCAGCCGATGGTTCCGCTGCTCGAGCAGGTGATCCAGTCGCAAAAGCCGCTGCTGATCATCGCAGAAGACGTTGAAGGCGAAGCGCTGGCGACTTTGGTTGTGAACAAACTGCGCGGCGGCCTGAAAATTGCTGCTGTCAAAGCACCGGGCTTCGGCGATCGCCGCAAAGCCATGCTGCAGGACATCGCAATTCTGACCGGCGGTCAGGTCATCAGCGAAGATCTGGGCATGAAGCTCGAGTCCGTGACCATGGACATGCTGGGCACCGCCAAGAAGATCGAAATCACCAAAGACGAGACCACCATCGTCGACGGTGCTGGCGAGAAAGCCGAGATCGAAGCACGTGTTGCCCAGATCCGCACTCAGATCGAGGAAACCTCGTCGGATTACGACCGTGAGAAGCTGCAAGAGCGCGTTGCCAAACTGGCAGGTGGTGTTGCTGTTATCCGCGTCGGCGGCATGACCGAAGTGGAAGTGAAAGAGCGTAAGGACCGTGTGGACGATGCTCTGAACGCGACCCGCGCTGCTGTGCAGGAAGGCGTTGTTGTAGGCGGTGGTGTTGCGCTGGTTCAGGCCGGTAAAGCACTGGACGCTCTGGAAGGTGCAAACCCCGACCAGAACGCAGGTATCAACATCGTTCGCAAGGCAATCGAAGCGCCGCTGCGCCAGATCGCTGAAAACGCAGGTGTTGACGGTGCGGTTGTTGCGGGCAAAGTCCGTGAATCGTCCGACGCAGCATTCGGTTTCAACGCGCAGACCGAAGAATATGGCGACATGTTCTCGTTCGGCGTGATCGACCCGGCCAAAGTTGTCCGTACCGCTCTGGAAGATGCGGCATCGGTTGCTGGCCTGCTGGTCACCACCGAAGCCATGGTTGCCGACAAGCCCGCCAAAGAAGGCGCGGCACCTGCCGGCGGTATGCCCGACATGGGCGGCATGGGCGGCATGATGTAATCTGCCCAAGTCATGTGATACTGGAACGGGGTCGCCTTCGGGCGGCCCCGTTTCGTTTGAAATGCCCGCTGCGCGGTCATGCCTCCGGCGGGAGTATTCTTGAAAAGATGAAGCGGAGGGCGCATGGTCTCGGGGCCAGAATCCAGTCAGGAAATGAAGCTGTGGCAGGCAGCCGAGGTTGACGCGTTGCTGAAGGCGTCCTTTGAAGGTGATGAAGAAGTGCAGCTAGTGCACAGGTTGCGGCAAGATGGCGACATGGCGCTGGAGATGGTTCTGCCAGTGGAAGGCCGCATCGCCGGATATGCGGCCCTGTCGCGGATGCGTCAGCCAGAGGGCTGGTTATGTCTTGCACCCGTCGCCGTTTGGCCAGAGTTTCAGCGGGGCGCGGCGGCACCTGCGGGACAGGGCAAGAAGGACTGGCAGATCGGGCGGCGTCTTGTCAGCGACCTCGTGGCGGCAACAAAACATCCAGAATTCGGAGGAAATCCGGCGATCGTTGTTCTGGGCCAGCCTGAGTTCTATGAAAAATGCGGGTTTTCCCGCGCGCGGGCGGCGCGGCTTAAAACACCCTATCCGGTGGAATACACCCTGCTTGCAGCACCCGGCAGCGACGTGCCCGCAGAAACTCTGGTTTACCCCGCTGCCTTTGATGCCGACCCTGCAGATAAGTGAGTGTCCAAGCGCGCCAATCTTGGCTATGCAACTGGCATGAGACTGTCGCTGCTTACCTTTCTGACCATGTGCGCCTTTGCGGCCAATTCGATCCTGAATCGCCTTGCCATCGACAGCGGTTCCAGTGATCCCGCAGGCTTTGCTGTCATTCGCGTGTTGTCGGGGGCGTTGGTTCTGGCGGCTTTGGTTTTGGGCAAGGGCAGCGCGTTGCCATTGCTCAACCGGCGGCGTGTGATCGGGGCGGGATCCTTGTCGCTTTATATGATCGGGTTCTCGCTGGCCTATTTGACGCTGGATGCAGGGCTGGGTGCGCTGATCCTGTTTGGCGTGGTGCAGATCACCATGTTTGCAATCACCGCCCTGTCCGGTGCGGCACCCACGGCCCGGCAATTGGCAGGGGCGGGCATCGCGCTGGCGGGCCTGGCCTACGTGCTCTGGCCATCCGGCGCGGTCGAGGTTGACCCAAAGGGTGCAGCCCTGATGACTGCGGCGGGGGTAGGCTGGGCGGCGTATTCCCTTGCTGGCCGGTCCGAGCCGGATGCATTGTCCGGCACGGCTGCAAACTTCATCATGGCTTTGCCCGTGACCGCCATCGCCCTGCTGGCCCTGGGATCTGACTGGCAGATGAGCGGTTCGGGCTATCTGCTGGCCGCCCTGTCCGGAGGCGTCACATCGGGGCTGGGATATGCACTGTGGTACCGCGTTCTGCCGCAGCTCGCGCCCACTGCCGCCGCCGTCGTTCAACTCAGCGTTCCGGTCATCGCCATTGCGGCTGGGGTTCTGCTTCTGGGCGAACAAGCATCTCTGGGCCTGATTCTGGGGGCGGCCTTGGTGCTGGGCGGTATCGCGCTGGCTGTGATGCGCTTGCCGGGGCGGCAGGGCTTCCATCGGCGCTGAATAGCCCTTAACTAGCGGACATGAAGTTCTTTCTTGTCCTGCTTCTCAGCCTTGCTCCGCTTGCTGTCAGCGCGAAATGCGTTGTGCTGTTGCATGGGCTGGCCCGGACCGAGGCCTCGTTTTCCGTGATGGAGCAGTTGTTCAAGGCGCACGGCTATACCGTTGTGCGACCGGGCTATCCCTCGACTGACCTTCCGATCGAGGAACTGGCGAACCAGACGCTGCCTGCCGCCTTGGCGGGGTGTGGCGAGGATACGGCAAATGTCGTCGCCCATTCGATGGGTGGTATTCTGCTGCGCTATTGGTTGCAGGACAACGATCCAGCGAACCTTGGCCGCGTCGTCATGTTGGGGCCGCCGAACCAAGGCAGCCAACTGGTCGATGAACTAAGCGCTTACGAGGTGTTCGGGTATCTGAACGGCCCCGCCGGGCTTGCGCTGGGCACCGGCCCCGACGGCATACCGCGCCGACTGCCGCCGGTTAATTTCGAATTGGGCGTCATCGCAGGGGAAAACTCGCTGAACCCGTTGTTTTCATCGCTGATCGACGGGGTGGACGATGGCAAAGTGTCGGTTGAAAGCACCAAAGTGGACGGCATGGCGGATCATATCGTCCTGCCCGTGACCCATACGTTCATGATGAACAATCCCCGCGTGATGGCCCAGGCATTGCATTTTATCGAGTTCGGCCAATTCGATCCGCAGATTACATGGCTGGACGGCGTGATGGATATCATCGACGAAATCTGCATCGGACAGGATTGCGCCGAACCGGCATCGGAGCCCACCAGATGACATCCCTTTGCCTGACGTTTTCCGGCGCAGACGTTTTGCTGCCGGGGCGCGGTGTCACACGTGCCGATCTGAGCATCGCCGAAGGGGTCGTGCAGAAAAACCCGGAAGGACGCCGGATCGACCTGTCCGGATATATCATCCTGCCGGGTATCATCGATCTGCATGGCGATGGCTTTGAACGCCACATCGCCCCGCGCCGTGGTGCAATGAAGCAGATGGCCGAAGGCATCCTCTCGGTCGAAGCCGAGCTGGCCGCAAACGGAATTACCACGGCCGTTCTGGCCCAGTTCTACAGTTGGGAAGGCGGCGTGCGTGGCCCGGACTTCGCGGCGCAGGTCTTTGAGGCGATTGCCTCGGTCCGCGACAGTGCGGTCACGGATTTGATCCCGCAGCTGCGGTTCGAAACCCACATGCTGGATGACTACGCCGATCTGCCAAAGCGCATTGCTGAATGGCAGGTGCCCTATGTTGTGTTCAACGATCACCTGCCACATGACCGTCTGGCCGAAGGGCGCAAACCGCCGCGCCTGACAGGTCAGGCGCTCAAGGCCGGGCGCAATCCGGACACCCATTTCGAACTGCTGCTGAACATGCATGCCCGCAAAGCCGAGGTTCCGGCCGTACTGGATGCGCTTTGCACGACGCTGACCGAACAGGGGGTTCGTCTGGGCAGCCATGATGACGCAACGGCTTCCACCCGAGCGGAATGGCGCCAGCGCGGCGCGCGGATCGCCGAGTTTCCCGAAACGCTTATTGCAGCCGAGGCAGCACGGGCCGCAGATGACCACATTATTCTGGGTTCACCCAATGTGGTGCGCGGCGGATCGCATAAGGGCAACGCCAGTGCAGTGGACCTGATCGCTATGGGCCTGTGTGACGCGCTGGCCTCGGACTATCATTATCCCAGCCCGCGACGCGCAGCGCTGATGCTGGCCAAATCCGGCCTGCTGGATCTGGCAGGGGCGTGGGATCTGGTCTCATCCGGTCCGGCGCGCGTGCTGGGGCTGAAAGATCGCGGCCAGTTATCCCCTGAAAAGCGCGCCGATCTGGTCATTCTCGACGCCACTACGCACCGCGTCGCGCTGACCATGTCCGCAGGTCGCATCAGCTATCTCAGCGGCGCTATCGCCAACCGTCTTTTTCGCTGATCCGCGCTTCATCTTTTCAAAAATACTCCCGCCGGAGGCATCGTGCCGCAGGTGCGATTTCCCTCAGCGCACGATCCGGTTGAAATGCGCCATCTTCCGACCGGGCTTGACCTCGGCCTTGCCATAAAGATGCAGCGCCACGTCCCGTTCGCGTGCCAGATCGGGCACCCGCTCCATATCGGCGCCGATCAGGTTCTCCATCACCACATCCGAATGCCGCTGTCCATCGCCCAAAGGCCACCCGGCCACGGCACGGATGTGTTGTTCGAACTGGTCTACTGCGCATCCGTTCTGGGTCCAGTGACCCGAATTATGCACACGCGGCGCGATTTCATTGACGATCAGGCCCTCGGGAGTGACAAACAACTCAACCCCAATGACGCCCACATAATCCAGCGCGTTCAAGATATTGGCTGCCAGCAACAATGCGTCTGTCCGTTGCGCAGGGGCCAGTCGCGCAGGAACGGTCGTTGTGTGCAAGATCCCGTCGCGATGCACGTTCTCACCCGGATCAAAACAGGCGACCTGCCCGTCCAGGCCCCGGGCCGCGATGACCGATACCTCGTGCGAGAAATCGATGAAACCTTCCAGAATGGCAGGGGCGCCCGCCATATCGGCCAGCGCCGCCTCTGCGTTCTCCGGTGCTTTCAATCGTGCCTGCCCTTTGCCGTCATAGCCAAAGCGGCGGGTTTTCAGGATGGCGGGCGTTCCGATCTGATCCACCGCTGCGCGCAGGCTGTCCAGATCGGTGACATCCGCAAATGGCGCGGTTTTCAGGCCAAGTCTCTGCAGAAATTCCTTCTCGGTCAGGCGATCCTGACTGACCCGCAGCGCCTCGCGCCCGGGGCGGATCGGGCGGTGGGATTCCAGCAGGTCCAGCGCCTCGGTCGGGATATTCTCGAACTCATAGGTGATTACATCGACCGACCCGGCAAACGCCGCCAGTGCTTCGGCATCGTCATAAGCCGCCGTCGTGACCCGATCCGCAACCTGCCCGGCCGGAGGGTTCGCCCCCGGCTCGTAGATATGGGTCACAAACCCCAGCCGCGCAGCGGCAACCGACAGCATCCGGCCCAACTGGCCGCCGCCCAAAATTCCAATCGTTGCGCCGGGGGGCAGCATCTGCGCCATATTCAACTCTCCAAACGTTTGCCAATTGCCTTCAGGGCGGTGCGCAGCGCGTCATGCGCGCCATGTTCGCGAAGGGTCTGTGTCATCTGCTGGCTCAGCGTGCCGTCGGTCGCCAATGCGTCCCGCTCGGACGCCAATCGCCCCGCGGCACCCTTTTCCATGGTTGACAGAAACCCTGACACCAGCTGCGTTGTATAAAACTCGGCCCCAGCCGCGTCCCCGGTTTGCGTTGCCAGCCAATCTGCCCCCGATGTCATCAGATCCAGCAGGCCCGGCACCATCGCGCAAATCGCAAAATGCGCGTTCAGGGCGGCTTCGTCGGCGATTTTCACAACCGGATTTTCTGGTTCAAAAAGCCCGGCCAGCAAACGGTCATTTCCCAGCGCCGCCAACGGGCAGCCGCCGGATTGCAGAAACCCCAGCGGGATGGTCTGAACGAAATCTGTCACCGGCGCGCACAGCATCCGAAGCTGATCGGTTGAGACAGCCGCCATGACTGAGACAATCTGCTGTTCTGCGCGAAAGTTCAGAGGGGTCAGAACGCCGGCCGCAACCTGCGGGCGCAGGCACAGAAACACGATATCCGCGGCATCAATCACCGCCTGCGGGGATGCAACGGCAACGCCCAGCTCAGCCTTCAATTCCGCCGACACCTGCGCATTGCGTTCTGAAACGGTGATTTCATGCCCTTTCGCGGCCATCAACCGAACCATCGGGGCCGCGATGTGCCCGGTTCCGATAAAGCCGATGCGGCTCATCCCTGCGGCTCTTCCGGGATCGAGGCGGACAGCGCGTCGCGCCACGCATCCAGCCGGTCCGCAAGTGCCGTGTCCTGCAAGGCAAGGATCCCCGCCGCCATCAACCCCGCATTGGCCGCACCCGCCGACCCGATGGCCATGGTTGCAACGGGGAACCCTTTGGGCATCTGAACGATGGAATAAAGCGAATCAACGCCGGACAGAGCCCGCGTCTGAACCGGAACGCCGATCACCGGCACCCGTGTTTTCGACGCCATCATACCCGGCAGATGCGCCGCGCCGCCCGCGCCTGCAATGATCACCTGCAATCCGCGCCCAACAGCAGTCTTGCCATAGTCCCACAACCGGTCCGGGGTCCGATGCGCAGAGACGATGCGCGCCTCGTAGGCCACGCCCAACTCGTTCAGAATGTCAGCGGCTTCTTTCATGGTTGGCCAATCCGATTGGCTGCCCATGATGATGCCCACTTTGATCTCGCTCATCCGCCTTGTCCCTGCCGCCTGAAAGAGCGCGCACTATAGCTAAATCCGCCTTTCTGGCAATGTGTCAGGCGATGATATCGGGGGTCAGGCGATCCTCGATCAGCCGGATAATGTCTTTAAGGCGCAGTTTCTGCTTTTTCAGACGCTTGATCGTCAACTGATCCGACGTACCGGTGGCTTGCAACGCCTCAATCGCTTCGTCCAGATCGCGGTGCTGACGGCGAAACACCTCAAGCTCGACTCGCAGGACTTCGTCGGTTTTCATCGAAATGTCGGTGGGCGCATTCATGGGCGACTCAGTGTTTCAAGTGGTGCTTTTGACACAAGATAGTGTGTCAGGGTTTATCCGGCCAGACCTTGTGGACTTCCCCGTATCTTCCCATATTCTATAGCACGCGGTTGCCGATAACGGGGCCGCCCAATGCGTCGCTTTAACACTGAAGGACGAAACTACGTGTCGAAACTTACCTTGGGCTCATACCCGCATCTTTTGGGGTTCGAGCAATTGGAACGCCTTCTGGAACGGTCTGCAAAGGCCGGAAATGAAGGATACCCGCCCTATAATATCGAACAGACCTCGGATTTTTCCTATCGGATTACCCTGGCTGTGGCCGGCTTCGCGGAAGAGGATCTGTCGATCACAATCGAGGATCGCCAACTGGTGATCCGGGGCCGTCAACGCGACGACAGCGAGGGGCGCATATTCCTGCACCGTGGCATCGCTGCGCGTCAGTTCCAGCGCATGTTCGTGCTGGCTGATGGTGTCGAGGTGGGCGAGGCGATCATGGAAAACGGTCTGCTGCATGTGGATCTGACCCGCGCCGTGCCCGAAACCGTGGTGCAAACGATCAATATCAGAAAGGGGTAAGAGCAATGAATACACCGATTGAACTTAACGCCGAAGGGGATCGCATCGTTTACGTCAAAGCCGTCGATGTGGCCGACCTGCCTTCTGATGTGCGTGAACAGGCGGGTGATCTGGATCAGCTTTATGCCGTCCACGACTCGGATGGCCAGCAACTGGCGCTTGTTGCCGACCGCAAACTGGCCTTTGTGCTGGCACGCGAACATGACCTGTCCCCGGTGGCCGTACACTAGGCCACCCCAAACCCAGCTAAAATAACGTGACATTTCCTGCCTCTGCGGTGATCGTGCCGCAGAGTTGCAAGCAGGAGTGCGCGATGAGCTGGTATGACTTCGATTGGGTGGACGCATTTAGTGACAGGGCCTTTGGCGGCAATGGCTGCGCCGTGGTGCATGGCGGGGCCGGGTTGCCGGATGACGTCTGCATGGCCTATGTGCGCGAGACCTCATTGGTCGAATGCACATTTACCGGTCCCTCCGACATAGCCGATTTCCGGGTTCGCTATTTCCTTGCCAGCCGCGAAATTCCATTTGCCGGACATCCGACCATTGCCACGGTTGCGGCGATGCGTTCTCGCGGGCTGTTTCAGGGCGATGCCCTGACACTCGAAACCGGGGCGGGGATCGTGACGATCCAACTGAACGGCGACGAGATCGAAATGACGCAGGTCGCCCCGCAGTTTGACGATTATGTGCCAGCCGATCTGGTCGCCAGGGCCATCGGATTGTCGCCGGACGCGATAATCTCGCCCCCGCAATTCGTATCAACCGGCCTGCCTTTTTGCATCACCGTCCTGCGCGATCACGCAGCGCTGCGCGCGGCAAAACTGGACACCTCGGTGCTGGGCAAGATCTCTGAAAAGGCAGGTTTTTCGGGCAATGACATGGCAGAACCGTTTCTGGTTACGCTTCAGGGCGCAACGGTAACAGGCGACACGTTCTCACGCTTGCTGCTGGCCCCACCCAGCCCGCCCGAGGATCCATTCACCGGGTCGGCCACGGGTGCGATGGCGGCTTACCTTTGGAAACACGGCCTGATGGACAAACAGACCTTCATCGCAGAACAAGGCCATGACATGGGTCGGCCCGGACAAGCGCGGGTCACACGCGTCGGACCGGCAGATGCGATGACCGGGATCAAGGTCGCAGGGCAGGGCCATGTCCTGATGCGCGGGCAGGTGGATTTGCCGGACTGACCCGTTCAGGTCTTCGGCCTCATCCATTCAAGCCGCTGAATGGGGTTTAAGGCCGGATCAACCGCGTGACGCTGGCAAAGCCGCTCCAGATACGAGCCGGGCAGCGGCAGCCCGGCCCGCTGCGTGGCCAGCCACTTTTTCTGATGCCCGTAGATATGGACCGAATAGACGCCCGCCTGTTCGATCTCGTCCATGCGGATTCTCGTATCGTGTAACTTCCCCAAATCCTCGACCGCAAGCGGATACAGCGCGTGGGACGGCAGGGCGTGCCGGTCCTCTCGAGTCTTTCGCAGAAAATGGCTCAGCGCCTTGGGGCCTGAACAGGCCCAGGGCAGGGCTTCGATCCCCCAGGTTTCCCCGTTGCGAACGCGCTTGCGATTGATCCGATGCAGCCGTGACCCGCGCCACGGCTGGGTTGGGTTTTCCGAGGTGATGAACGCCAGCATCTGCGTCAGCGTTGCCGAGTCAGACGGCAACCTCAGCACGCCGTTTGGATACGACCCGTCGCCCGTTGGGGCGAAAACATAGGGGCTGTCGAAATCAAACGGTCGGACGCAATAGGCATCCAGATCGACCCAGATGAAATCTGTCTGCTGGCACAGTTTCAGCCGGAAAATGTCCGAAAACACCGCAACGCGCTGCCTGTCATTGTCCGCAAGATCAAAGGGCGGCGGCCAGTAAACCCCGGACGCCGGGCGAATATCCGTGCCCTCAGGCACGCCATCCACCGGATGCGCAACATACAGAACAAAGCGGTGCCCGTTGTCCAGAAAGGACCGGATGCACAATGCCTCAAGCCAGGACAGGTCCGAGCCGTACCAAAACCCGGCGATCGTTGGCAGAGTGTTCGTCATCCCTCGAACCTAGCCGAACCCACGCGCAGAACCATAGGGCGAAACGCAAAGGCCCCCGCATTTTGCAGGGGCATAAGGAAACAAGCGCCTTATCCGGCAATCAGCCCCATGCTTTCAAGCTTCAGCAGGACCTGATGCGCGCAATTGTCGACCTCGACATTCTCGGTCTCGACGCGCAGTTCCGGGTCTGAAGGCACGTCATAAGGGTCGGAAATCCCGGTAAATTCCTTGATCTTGCCCTCGCGCGCCAGCTTATACAGGCCCTTGCGGTCGCGCCGTTCGCATTCTTCGATGCTGGTCGAAACATGCACCTCGCAGAAGGCGCCAAACTGCTCAATCTCTTCGCGGACGGCGCGGCGAGTCGTTTCATAGGGCGCAATCGGGGCGCAGATGGCGATACCACCATTCTTGGTGATCTCGCTGGCGACATAGCCGATCCGGCGAATGTTCAGGTCGCGGTGCTCTTTCGAAAAGCCCAGCTCGGAGGACAGGTTTTTGCGCACGATGTCCCCATCCAGCAGTGTCACCGGACGGTCCCCGGTCTCCATCAGCTTGACCATCAACGCATTCGCAATGGTCGACTTGCCCGAACCCGAAAAACCGGTGAAGAACACCGTAAAACCCTGTTGCGAGCGCGGCGGAAAGCGATTGCGCAATTCCTGTACCACTTCAGGGAACGAGAACCATTCCGGGATCTCCAGCCCTTCGCGCAGACGGCGGCGCAGTTCGGTGCCGCTGATGTTCAGGATCGTGACGTTGTCTTTGTCCAGAATCTCGTCATTCGGCTCATATTGGGCGCGTTCCTGCACATAGACCATGTGTTTGAAATCGACCATCTCGACACCGATCTCGTCCTGAAATTTGCGGAACAGATCCTGCGCATCGTAAGGCCCATAGAAATCCTCACCGGCCGAGTTCTTGCCCGGTCCGGCATGGTCACGACCAACGATGAAATGGGTACAGCCATGGTTGGCGCGGATCAGCCCGTGCCAGACCGCCTCGCGCGGGCCTGCCATGCGCATGGCAAGGTTCAGCAACGACATCGAGGTGGTGGAGGCGGGATATTTGTCCAGCACCGCCTCGTAACAACGTACGCGGGTGAAATGATCGACGTCGCCCGGCTTGGTCATGCCGACAACCGGGTGGATCAGCAGGTTCGCCTCGGCCTCGCGGGCGGCGCGGAACGTCAGTTCCTGATGGGCGCGGTGCAGCGGGTTGCGGGTCTGGAAGGCCACGATGCGGCGCCAGCCCAGCTTGCGGAAATAGGCGCGCAGTTCATTGGGCGTGTCGCGCCGCGCCTTAAAGTCGTAATGCACAGGTTGCTGAATGCCGGTCACGGGGCCACCCAGATACACCTTGCCCGCCACATTATGCAGGTAGTTCACCGCCGGGTGCGCCTGATCATCGGCCCCAAAGACCCTTTCAGCCTCTCGCACTTTGTCCGGCGTCCAGCGGTCGGTGACAGTCATCGTGCCCAGGATCACACCTTCGAGGTCGCGCAGCGCGATATCCTGACCCAGTTCGATTCCTTCAGCGAACTCTTCGCTGACGTCCAGCGTGATTGGCATCGGCCACAGCGTGCCATCGGCAAGGCGCATGTTTTCTACGACATTGTCGTAGTCGGCTTCGCTCAGAAAGCCCTTCAGCGGGCTAAAACCACCATTCATCAGCAGTTCCAGATCACAGATCTGACGCGCGGACAGATCCCAGCTGGTCAGGTCCGCAGCTTCGGCTTTCAGTTTCTGGGCCGAGTCATACGAAACATACAGTTCAGGGATCGGAGCCAGGTTGCTTAACATGGTCATGGGAATACTCTTGTCGGCGATTAATTGACGTGGGTTCAGAGGTTTCGGCGCAGGATGTGCCCCGGTCATTCGGCAAAGTCCAGAGAGGCCCGGCAACTAAGGATGAAATGCACGCTTTTTGCCAGTATTGGAAGATTTTTCCAAAGCCAAAAGGTCAGCGCGATCAATATTCCTGTGATTCCCGCGCCAAGCGCTGAATTCAGGCGATCTGTTCTTTCAGGCCAAGGCGCTGATCCAGCTCTGCGGCCTGCGTCACAGGCAGCGCCGAAACGGGT
This sequence comes from Ruegeria sp. E1, assembly GCF_056534225.1. Taxonomy (NCBI): domain Bacteria; kingdom Pseudomonadati; phylum Pseudomonadota; class Alphaproteobacteria; order Rhodobacterales; family Roseobacteraceae; genus Ruegeria; species Ruegeria sp. E1. The sequence goes on from NZ_JBQFPE010000007.1 coordinate 71,263, forward strand.
TCGGATACGCCGCGCAGTTCGAAATCCTGCAATTCCTCGGGTCGAATATCGACGCCAGCCGCCACCAGAACCGATTGCGAGGCCAAAAGCTCAACCCCCAGCGCCTTGGTTTCCCCTTCGAGACGGCTGGCCACATTGACCGCGTCACCGATGATAGTACGGGGGGCGTGTTTCGCTGCGCCGATCTCTCCCAGAACCAGATCGCCCAGATGCAGCCCCATGCCGATACGGATTGCGGTGCTGCCCTCGGCCTTAAGTTGCTGGTTAAACTGCTCCAACGCGCGCCCGACGCCTGCCGCGGCGGCCAGACCGGCGCGGGCCGAGCTTTGGGCATCGCGGGTTTCGAACATCGCCAGCAGACCGTCGCCCATATATTTGTCGACCTGCCCGCCCTGTGCGGTGATGGCCGGAACAATTGCGTCGAAAAACCGGTTCAGAAGAAACACGATGTCATAGGGCAATTGCCCGGTCGTCCGCGCCGTAAAGCCGCGCATGTCCAGAAACAGCACGGCCAGTTGCCGTTCCTGCCCCTGACTGGCATGGGCCCGGTCGCGTCCGCCATCGGGGCGGAACACGCGGAAAACGGTCAGTGGACCCGAAGGGCGCATCTGGCAGGCCAGCCGTGTGCCCGCAGGTGCGCCCACCGCTCCCAGGCTGCGCGCCTCGGCCTCGCTGGGCGGGGCAAGCTGCTCGGCCCCTTTCTCGACGATCACGCGGCAGGTTGTACAGCGCCCCTTGCCACCGCACAGCGCGGTGTGCGGAATACCATTGGCCTGAGACATTTCAAGCAAGGTCATCCCCTTTTCCGACGTCACCTCGGGACCGTTGACATATCGCACGCGGACGGAATGTCGCCTGCGCCACAGTTTGCGTCCCAGATAGATCAGCCCGGTCAGGACCAGCGCCGTCCAGAACCCGGTCAGCGTCGTGTTGGTGACACCAAACAGCGCCTCGAACGCGTCGGGCGAGGGCCAGTTGTAATGTTCGATATATTGCTCGCGCAGGAACGGATCAGCGAAATCCGCCCACAAACGCCGCCCCTCGGTCAGCACTCCGGCCAGTGCAAAGCCGGGAACGAACACGGCGACGCCGATCAGATAAGGCACCGTCGCGCGCCACCACGCGGTCAACCGCAGCCACATGTGCAGACCGATGCAGCCATGCACCCAGACCAGCAGGACCAGCAGGCTTTGCATCCAGATCGCCGAACCGGGCCACATCAGCAGGATGATGTATCCCATCTCATCATTGACGCCATAAATCTCGTGGGCATATCGGGTCTGCACGATGTGCGAGATCAGCTGAATCGGGATCAGCAGCCCCAGCACGGCTTGCAAAGCGATGCTGAATGGCATCCGCAGTGTCCGGCGTTTGGCCAGCGACCACAATGCCAGTCCCGCATGAATGATCAGCGCGACGTAAAGAACCGCACTGATCGCATCGTGCCGGGTGACGAATTTGCGACCGTCCTGCATCCCATGCAGCAGATCGGTGTGAAACAACCCAAGCCCGATATTGATGAAATGAAAAAACGCAAAGACAAACAGGACCAGACCGCTTGCGATTCTGAGCCGCGTCTCCCATCCGCCGCGCCAAAGTGCGTTATCCAAGGACATCATCCATATCGTGCCTGACTGCGCCTGAGTCTGATACGACGACGGGCAGGGGTCAATAGACCCCGCCCGGTTCCGAAAGCTTGGTTCTTGGGATTGGACCCTATTCGTGCTCGGCCAGGAAACGCTCGGCATCCAGCGCGGCCATGCAGCCCATTCCGGCGCTGGTGACGGCCTGACGATAAATGTGGTCGGTCAGATCGCCCGCTGCAAACACGCCGGGAACCGATGTCTCGGTCGAACCCGGTTTGGTCACGACATAGCCGCCCATATGGGTTTCCAGCGTATCCTTGACCAGTTCATTTGCAGGCGCATGACCGATGGCCACAAACACGCCTTTGCATGGAATTTCACTGATCTCGCCCGTCTTGACGTTTTTCACACGCACGCCTTCGACGCCCAACGGGGCATCGGTGCCAACAACCTCTTCCAGTTCGTGGAACCAAAGCGGCTCGATCTTTTCATGCTTCAGCAGCCGGTCCTGCAGGATCTTCTCGGCCCGTAGTTCGTCACGGCGGTGGATCAGTGTCACTTTGCTGGCGAAATTCGTCAGGAACAGCGCCTCTTCCACGGCGGTGTTGCCGCCGCCGATGACGACGATTTCCTGCCCGCGGTAAAAGAAACCGTCGCAGGTGGCGCAGGCGGAAACGCCAAAGCCCTTGAATTTCTCTTCCGACGGCAGGCCGAGCCATTTGGCGCGCGCGCCGGTCGCCAGAATCACGGCGTCCGCCGTATAGATCGTGCCGCTGTCGCCCTTGGCGGTGAACGGACGCTTGGAAAGGTCCAGATCGCTGATGATGTCACCAATGACCTCACACCCCATCGCCTTGGCATGGTCCTGCATCCGAACCATCAGGTCGGGGCCCTGCACCTCGGTGTCACCGGGCCAGTTTTCAACCTCGGTGGTGGTGGTCAGCTGGCCGCCGGGTTCGATGCCCTGTACCAGAATGGGTTCCAGCATCGCACGGCTGGCGTAAACGCCCGCTGTATATCCGGCCGGTCCCGACCCGATGATCAGAACCTTGGTGTGACGTGTCTCGGCCATGGTACCCCCAACTCGATATGCCTGCGTCGGGCCATAGGCCCGCCTCGATGACGTGGGCTCCGGCCCCGCTGAGGTTGCATATAGCGATGGGGGCAGGGGGCTTAAACCCCTTTTGACAGCGATCGCCGTCATACTTTGCCGTGATGGCACGGCACTGGAATTTCGGCCTGAATGCCAAATGTTGCGCAGATGCGAAAGATTATTGCGCATTCCGGGGGCGCTGATATAAGAACTGGAAAATTTTCAGGAGTCATCAATGGTCACGACCCGGCTGGATGAGATCGACCGCAAAATTCTGGCGGAATTGCAGGCCGATGGCCGCATGACAAATGTCGAACTTGCAAAACGTGTGGGAATCTCGGCCCCTCCATGCCTCAGGCGGGTCAGAACACTTGAGGATGCGGGCTATATCCGGGGCTACCATGCCGATGTGAACGCGCGCGAACTTGGGTTCGAAGTTCAGGTCTTTGCTATGGTCGGGTTGGAAAGCCAGGCCGAGGCCGAGCTCAGCGCGTTCGAAGAACGCTGCCGCGAATGGCCTTTGGTGCGTGAATGTCACATGCTGAACGGCGAGGTGGACTTTATCCTGAAATGCGTCGCACCCGATCTCAGCAGCTTTCAGCAGTTTCTGACGGGCGAATTGCTGACCACGCCGAACGTGGCCAGCGTCAAGACATCGCTTGTCATCCGAGGCGCAAAAGACGAGCCAGGCGTACCATTTGACGTTCTGGAAGACCGGATGAACCGGACGGCCTGACGGCGATCCGGGTATCGTTTGCATTGATAGGCGGAAGCATAGCGACCACCGCTAGGTAAACTACCCAACCAAATAAAATCTGCATCATGCCCCCACACTAGCAGTACTGTTTAACATCTTACGCGGTTATCGCGTCGATCTCGCCATCTCCGGCGCGCGGCATCAGCAACGGGCCGAAATCACTCAGCGATTCTATGTGATAAAATAGGTTGAGATAGACAGAACGCAAGGAATGACTGATCATCCGCACCGCATTGGTGCCTGGATGATAGGTTTCGAACTGCAACCCGTCGACGCGGATCACGGAATGCTTGCGCAGGCAGATGTGAAACAGCTCGACCGGCGTTGGCGGCAGCGTTTCAACCACGCTCATTCCGTCCTGAAATTCGGATACCGGGGTCAGCATCGTCTGACCACCGTAGAGGTGCCGCAGATGCGACGGCGTGCCCAGCAGACGGGCAGCGGGGCCGGTAATGACACCTGACATCGGTTTTTGCATTCCGAATGTATCGGCCATGATCCGCGTCAGCGGCCGCATCCGGCCACGGCTGTCCTCGCGCCCCGGTATCAGCGTGACCGAGCCTTTCCACAATACGGTCTCGGATGCGCCGTCCTGCGTCAGGACCGCGTCGCCCGGCAGCAGGTCCTCGATGGCCATGGGCCCCTGCGGCGTTTCCACCAGCGACCCGCGTGTAAAGGCGCAAAAGGCGTCCTCGAACATCGGCAGGGCCGGTGCAATATGGCGCGTTTGCGAAACATCCCCGTTCTTCAGCAACGTGCTGACCTCATAGCGCCGCAGCTGCGCCTTTGGTTTTGTTGTCGGTCGCGACGCCTCGCGTAGCAGAGCTGATGTCTCGACCGCGTTTCTGGCCGCGCGGGCCAGTGAATTTGGAATAGTCATATATTCCGTCCCCTCTCAATTTCCGAGCCGGCGGGGCGAACCCCCGTGCATTCCCGCCAGACGGTCTTGTTCTTTGCCTTTGGATAACAGGGCAGACGCAGGGCGGTTCTTGCGAAGAAACCGCGCCGCGAAGGAAATCGCAGTGTTTTGGCCAATAGTATGACCCCCCAGACAAACTCTTACAAAGCAGGCAGAAATTGCCTGCCGACACACGCCCCGGAAACATGCGCCGCAAACCCATCTGCGACGCCATACCCCGGACCGGAGCCCATCCAGGGTATGTCTTGCCCATCGGAACCGGCAGCTTGGTTCCCTGGGAGTTCTGATGTCAGGACCGTTCGGCCAGACGGCGAACGACTCTGACGGAATGACTGGAAACCCGCTTCCATGGCATTTCCGGTTCGTGGGCTTTGACGGCCGCGACGATGGCGTTCAGAAAGCGTGATTTCGGCTTCATTTTTTTGTCCTGCTCTGTTTGGGGCAAACGCCCGGTTTCCGTGATGCAGTCGAATCTGACGCTGGTTTGCGGCAGGGATAAGGCCCATCCGGGATGAATTGAGGACAAATTGAAGGTTTCGGGCACCTCTTTGTTAACTTAATCAGAACAATCGGCGGTAAAACCGGGGTAACGTCCTGATCACTCGTGAAAAATTGAACGATTCTGAATCTGATAAACAAAATAAATGTGGCGGAAACTTGGCGGGTTTGCCTTAATTCAGCCCAAAATCACAGCGTGATGGCCGAAATCAGACGCCCGTAATCGGCCTCATTCGCGTGGGTCGCGCGGCGGTAAGAGAAAAACCGGTCCGGGTCGGAATAGGTGCAATGGCGTGTCCATTCGGATTGCCCGACACCGGCCTGCCGCAGCCTGTGCAATCCATAGGCGGGCAGGTCGAATTGCAGCCGATCGCCCTGTCCATTTGCAAAGAAACGCGCGTTGTCTGGTGACTCCGCGATGAAATCATCCATGAACTCGGGACCAACCTCATAAGCACGCTGCGAGATCGACGGGCCAATCACAGCAACCGTGTTGGCACGGCGCGCGCCCAAAGCCTCCATGGCATCCAGAGTCGCCTCCAGAACGCCGTCCAGCGCCCCGCGCCAGCCCGCATGGGCCGCGCCGATTACATGTGCGTCAGGATCAGCAAACAGAACCGGCTGGCAGTCTGCGGTCAACACCGTCAGGGCCAGCCCCGGCGTTGCCGTGACCACCGCATCAGCCTTGGGTTTGTCCCCTTCAATCGGGGAGTCGACGGTCAGAACGGTGGGCGAATGCACCTGATGCACGCCAATCAGCGCTTCGGGGGCGACCTGCATCGCCTCGGCGACACGGCGCCGGTTCAGGGCCACCGCGTCAGATAGGTCAGACGAGCCATAGCCGCAATTCAACCCCGCAAAGATGCCCGAGGACGCCCCGCCGCGTCGGCTGAAGAATCCGTGCCTTACCGGAGAAAGCAAATCCGAGGTCAGAATTTCCAGTGTCATGGCAGCAATCCCGGTGGCGGAGTGACATGGGCCGGATAAATCCCCAGCACCTTGAACAGGTTTCCCATTTCCTCGGGATGCGTCAACCGTCGATGCGCCGCAATCAGCGAATCCAGCGCCTTGCCGCTTTGTGACGTCGCCAGAGTTTGCGCCCGCGCCGTAATGCCCAGCCGTTCCAGAAACACGCCTTGGGTCGTCAGGCGGCTATGGGCGCCGCCCGCCGCCTGCGCCGCTTTCGCCAGCGGCTCAAAGTCAACATGCGCCGTCAAATCGGCCTGCCCCGGCGCGGCAAGGGGATCGGCGCGCTCATGCGCTTGCAGCGCCTGCAACGTGTCGCCCAGCGAATGCCAGTCGCCATAATCGAGGATCAACGCCGCACCACCATGGCCGGCAATCCGCGCGGAAACCTCAGACACAATCGGCAGCGCCGCAGGGCAAAGCTCGACCAGATCGCCTTCGGCGGTGTCGGCCAGCCGGTCCTGCAGGGAAGGTTGCGGCGCTTGCGGGCCCAGACCAAAGCGCAACGTCTCACCATCGACGCCGATCAACCGCTCACGCCAGCCATCGACATCCCGCAGGAACTGCCGAATCGGCAGGGCATCGAAAAACTCGTTGGCAATGAGGAACAGGGGCTGTTCCGGCAGGTCGGCAATCGTATCGATCCATTCCGGTGCATAGCCCTGCAACCTCTCACACTGAGCAGCGCGCAAGGTCGGTGACGCCTCAAGCAGCACAACCTGTGCGGCGTCGTGGAACCCCGGAACCTGCCGCGTCGCGCGCAGCATATCCGCCATCAACGTCCCGCGCCCCGGCCCCAGTTCAGCCAGCGTAAACGGTGACGGGTGGCCCTGATCCATCCAGCTTTGCGCCAGACACAGGCCAATCAACTCTCCGAACATCTGGCTGATCTCCGGCGCTGTGATGAAATCGCCCTCTGTCCCCAGCGGATCGCGCGTGGTGTAATACCCAAGCTCGGGGTGCAGCAGGCATTCGGTCATGTACTCTGCAACGCTCATCGGGCCGTTCGCCTGCACCCGGGCGATCAGCAGATCCAGCAGCGTCATGCCACCCGCCGGGCGCGCAAGACAAACCAAAAGCCAAGCGCGATCATCGGCAGCGACAGCAACTGCCCCATGGTCAGCCCATACCCGCCCAAATGCCACGCCAGCCCCAACGGGTTGCCCGCAGACACGAACTGCGCATCCGGCTGGCGGAAAAACTCGACCACAAACCGCGACGCGCCGTAACCGGCCAGAAACACGCCCATGACAAACCCCGGCGCACGAAACGCCCCGCGCCGGTAGACCAGCCACAGCAGCAGCGCACCCAGCAACACGCCCTCCAAGGCGGCCTCATACAACTGAGACGGATGCCGGGCGCACATCCCGGCGATCACGCCGGGGCAATCCTGCGCGGCTGCTCCCGGAAAGACTACGGCCCAAGGCAACTCGCTTGGCCGCCCCCAAAGCTCGGCATTGGTGAAATTCGCCAGCCGCCCCAGCAGCAGGCCGGGCGGCACCGTATGGGCCACCAGATCGGCCAGCGACAGAACCGGCACATTGTTCCGTCGCGCATAGAGATAAGTCGCGATCACAACCCCCAGCAACCCGCCGTGAAAGGCCATGCCGCCCTGCCAGACCTTCACGATCTCCAGCGGGTGCGACAGATAATACCCGGGCTGGTAAAACAGAACGAACCCCAGCCGCCCGCCAAGGATCACGCCCAGAATGATCCAGGTCATCAGATCCTCAAGCTGCTCTGGCTTCATCGGCGCGGCCTGATCGGGCCACAGCGCGGGTCGGCGCAACGCGACCGACGCCATGCGCCACGCGATCAGAATGCCCGCGATATAGGCCAGCGCGTACCACCGCAGCGCCAGTTCCATCCCAAAGATCGAGATCGAAAACAGTTCGGGGGACAGATCGGGGAAATTCAGTACAGCCTGCATATGCGTCTCATTGCCCGGGGTTTGTGGCGCAAGTCAACCTTGAGCCCGGCGCATTCTTTACCCATATAGAAGGCAACCGCCATACCGGAGTGAACAACATGCAGACCCGCAACAAAATTCTGGACGATATGTCCCAGTTGATGACCAATGCGATGGGCGTGGCCCAAGGCGCGCGGGAAGAGGCCGAGACCGCGATGAAGTCGATGATCGACCGCTGGCTGGCCGACCGCGATTTCGTCACGCGCGAGGAATTCGACGCCGTCCGCGCCATGGCGCAAAAGGCACGCGAAGAAAACGCGGCGCTCGAGGCGCGGATCGCAGCGCTTGAGGCGAAGCTGGACAAGTAGCGTCTGCTTTTCGGGCAAATGCGCTTTGAGTGGATCGTTTCAGAGTCCCGGCTTCTGGGCGTGAAGATTTGTGAATCAATTTAGCGTTCCGCTTTCCGTGTTGTTTGCTCAAACGCCAAGTTTTTCGGATTCAATGACAATTGCCGGGAACTTTGCTTGTCATTTATGAAAGTGCCATCACTCGATCAATCACGGTCTGAACTAATGCTTCTGGTTCACATTCTGAATTGACCTTGAGAATGGGTTTGTTCTGTTTCGCAAGCCACCGTTCATGCATTCCGATGTTGCGACCACTGAAATTCGGATCGTCATAACGCTTTGCCCATTCCATAAAGTCCAAGTGAATTTGGAACATGTCTCCACCTTCTTCGATCCGATTGCCGAACCGCGCCTTTTCGCGTGATCGAAGGCGTTCCATCCGAAGGTGAGCCGCAAGACTTGTGAACACGATTAAATTAGCTTGTTCAACGAGTTCTCCTCCCCACTCGTTGCAGGCACCTGACAAAACCCAGCCATCGTTTCGGAGCGCATCTTTCATCGAATGAACTCGCTCTTGCGGAGTATTCTTGACAGAAAAAGGAGGGTCGATAGCGGCCCAATAATGGTCATCGGTGTCGACATGCACCAATCCCAGTGCTTCAGAAAGGCTTCGCCCAAGTGTCGTTGAAACGGTCCCAGATGCACCAAAGACGTAGATTTTCGGTTGACCTGCTATTGTCATGAGTAGTTACCAAATCGTTTCTAAAGAAACTTATTTCGCGCTTGCGGTATCGGTCAGATTGGGTTCATTGCTGAAACTTTCTGCTTCACGTCGCCATCAAACCCGCAATTATATAATCATCTTCTTGCAAAAGGAAATTTGCGGCTCGGTACGCCATCTGATGTTAAGCGCTCAAACCATCCTGATCGCCCCATAACGGCCGAGCCAGCTTCGCGTGACACTCAACTCTCCGCGCGATCCCGTAGTCAATTACGCGGTGCCGCGCATCCTGACGCGCCTTGGCGAATAATCAAGGCAAAGCTGCCAAAGGCGCCAATATTTTGACAGGCGTTGCCAACTGTCCACAACTTATTGTCGTTATCCCCAATAAATAGGGTTGCCAGATCACCGCTCGCGGCGCACCATATTTGGTACAAGCCCATGGGGGAAGCCCGGTTTGTAGAGCAGGCAACTAGCGCTGGGGCGCTGCCAGCCCCAAAATGCTAGAGAAGAGTGAGGTGGCATTATGGCCCTTTCCGAGCAGTTTCTCGAAGAAGACCTTCATCCAATTGATATTGTTGAACATCTGGCCGAACATCACGACTGGGATTTTGACCGGATCGGGGATGATCAGATCGCCATGGCTGTCGAGGGCCAGTGGCGCACATATTCGATCACTTTGGCCTGGTCGAACTATGACGAAACTCTGCGCATGGTGTGTTCCTTCGAAATGGAACCGCCGTCCGAGCGTGAGACCGAGCTTTACGAGCTGCTCAACAAGATGAATGATCAATGCTGGGCCGGGGCGTTTACCTACTGGGCCAATCAAAAGCTGATGGTTTATCGCTATGGTCTTGTGCTGGCGGGTGGTCAGACGGCCAGCCCCGAACAGATCGACACGATGATCAACGCCGCCGTGCTGAGCGCCGAGCGGTACTACCCCGCGATCCAATTGGTCACATGGGGCAACCGCACCCCCGAAGATGCGATGCAAGTCGCCATTGCCGAGGCCTACGGACGCGCGTAAAGCTTTGCCCCGAACCAAAGCGGAGAGGGGCAATCATGAACATGTCACAGGTCGCGGAACGGGGGCTGGTTCTTCTGGGATGCGGCAAAATGGGATCGGCCATGCTCGCCGGGTGGTTGGAGCATGGCCTTTCGCCGTCTTCGGTCTGGGTGATTGACCCGTACCCCTCGGACTGGCTGAAGGCGCAAGGGGTCCATATCAACACCGATTTGCCCAACGCGCCCGCCGTCGTGCTGGTGGCCGTCAAGCCGCAGATGATGGGCGAGGCCCTGCCCGCCATTCAGGCGCTGGGCGGTGGGGGCAGCCTGTTTGTTTCTGTCGCTGCTGGCACCTCGCTGGCGACATTCGAGCAAGTCCTGGGCGCAGGTACCCCCATCGTGCGCGCCATGCCCAACACGCCCGCCGCGATCCGTCAGGGAATCACGGCGCTGATCGGCAACGCCAACGCCTCGGATGCTGACGTGGCGCTGGCCGAAAGCCTGCTGTCGGCCATTGGCGAAACCGTCCGGCTAGAGGATGAGGGTCAGATGGATGCCGTCACCGGCCTCAGTGGATCGGGGCCAGCCTATGTGTTCCACCTGATCGAAACGCTGGCCGCCGCCGGTCAGGCGCAGGGGTTGCCGCATGAACTGGCGATGAAGCTGGCGAAATCCACTGTCGCAGGGGCCGGGGCGTTGGCGATGGCTGCCGACGAAGACCCTGCGCAGTTGCGCATCAACGTGACCTCGCCCAACGGCACCACCCAGGCCGCTTTGGAGGTACTTATGCACGAAGAGCAGGGCTTCCCCGACCTGCTGCACCGGGCCGTCAAGGCCGCAACCGACCGATCGAAGGAGCTGTCGCGTGAGTGAAATTACGTTCGACGATTTTCTCAAGGTGGATATCCGCGTCGGCCAAGTGACCCGCGCCGAGCCATACCCCGAAGCCCGCAAACCCGCGATCAAGATGTGGATCGATTTCGGCGATGAGATTGGCGAGCGCAAGACATCGGCCCAGGTGACAGCGCATTACGACCCGGCAGCACTGGTGGGCAAACAGGTGATGGCTGTCGTCAATTTCCCCCCGCGTCAGATCGGCCGTTTCATGTCCGAGGTTCTGGTACTGGGCTTGCCCGATAAAAACGGAGAGATCGTCCTGATCGGCCCGGATGACACCGTGCCCGTCGGCGGGAGGATGCATTGATGAAGCTCTTGATCACACGCCCGATGACCGACGCGGTGATGGCACGTGCGCGGGCCGAATTCGACGTCGAAATCCGCCAACAGACCTCTCCGCTTACACAGGATGAAATGTGCCACGCTCTGACCGAGTTTGATGTGGTGATGCCCACACTGGGCGATCTCTTCTCGGCACAGGTCTTTGCCGATGTACCTGATCCGCGCTGCAGGCTGCTGGCCAATTTCGGCGTTGGCTACAACCATATCGACGTTCACGCGGCCCAAGCGGCTGGCGTCGCCGTGACCAACACGCCCGGCGCGGTCACGGATGCCACCGCCGACATCGCCATGACGCTGCTGCTGTCCACGGCCCGCCGCGTAGGCGAAGGCGAGCGTGTCGTTCGTGCGGGCGACTGGCATGGCTGGCACCCTGCGCAGATGCTGGGTCACCATGTCACTGGCAAACGGGTGGGGATCGTCGGAATGGGCCGCATTGGGCAGGCGATTGCCAAACGCTGCCATTACGGGTTTTCGATGCAAGTGGCCTATCAGTCGCGCAGTGCGAAAACGCTGGATTTCCCCGCTGAATTCATCCCCGACCTGCCTGCATTGGCGTCATCGGTCGATTTTCTGGTGCTGGCCGTCCCCGGAGGAGCCGAAACCCGTCACCTGATCAACGCGCGGGTGCTTGAGGCGATGAACCCCAACGCCCTGCTGATCAACATCGCGCGTGGCGAGGTCGTGGACGAGGCCGCGCTGATCACGGCGCTGCAAACGGGGCAGATCGCCGGGGCAGGGCTGGATGTCTATGAATTCGAACCCAAGGTGCCGCAGGCGCTGATCGATATGGAAAACGTGACCCTCTGCCCGCATCTGGGCACCGCGACCGAAGAGGTGCGCACCGATATGGGATATATGGCACTGGACAATGTTGCGGCGTTCGTGGCGGGTCGGCCTCTGCCCAACCCGGTTTAAGCCCCCACAGCCTCGCGCCAGTGTTTACGGCAGAGCGAGACATAGGTCTCGTTTCCGCCGATCTGCACCTGTGCGCCTTCGGTGATGGTCTGGCCGGTCTCGTCCTGCCGGATCACCATCGTCGCTTTGCGTCCGCATTCGCAGATCGTGCGCACCTCGCGCATCTCATCGGCCAGCGCCAGCAGGGCAGCTGATCCGGGAAACAGCTTGCCCTGAAAATCGACCCGCAGACCATAAGCCAGCACTGGTACGTTCAGATCGTCCACCGCGCGGGCCAGTTGCCAGACCTGATCCTCGGTCAGAAACTGCGCCTCATCCACGAATACGCAGGCCACAGGGCCGGTGTTCAGGCGCGTTTCGATCATCGCGAACACGTCGTCATCGGTGCGAAACGTATCGGCTTGTTCCGAAATGCCGATCCGCGACGCGATCCGGCCATTCCCGGCGCGCCCATCAATCGCGGCGGTCAGCAAATAGGTCTGCATCCCCCGTTCGCGATAGTTATGGGATGCCTGCAGCAACACGGTCGATTTGCCCGCGTTCATCGTCGAATAGTTAAAGTAAAGCTTGGCCATGGGCCGGGTCTAATCCGCCCGGTCAAGTTCGACAAGATGGCAGTTTAAGGGAAAAGTGCGACGCCGCAATTTCAGTTGCAGGGCCGAGCCGAGGCTCTTGGGGATGGAAAACCCTGCTTCTGCCAAAGCAGCGTCGCTGGCCAACATCAGGCCTCAACGGAGCAGGGCGAAAATCGTGCCCTGCAATTACTCATTACCGGCACGAACGGCCGCCACTCACTCACAAAATCCCTGCATATCTGAGGGATAGTTAATTTATGCCATTTCAATTGTGAGACAAATATGGGAAATTTACACACCCTTTCCCCGACACGGACAGGTCTGGGGCAGGTGGCAGGTAGCAAAAGGATCCTAAATGGCAGATATCGGGGCCTATCTCAAAAAACATACAGAAGCGTTGGTAAAGGATGTTGGAATCGAGGCCGCGTGCGAAATCACCGGCAAATCCAAGGCCACGCTGGGGCGGTACTATTCCGACAACGCTGAACATGCAGACCGATTTATGCCGGTCGATGCGGTTGCCCGGCTTGAGTCAGTGGCAACCTATCCGCATGTCACGTCGGCGCTTGCGGATCTGCAGAACATCACCTTGTCATACAGCGGGCGCAACTCGGACAACCCGCGCACTGGCGGGGTCAACGCGGATGTTATCGCGCTGAGCCAGCGGTTTGCGATGCTGATGACGGAATATCAGTCAGCGATCGAGGACGGTATCATCACCGTGAACGAGGCCAAGCGACTTTTGAAGGAAACCAGCCTGTTACAGCAGGTTCTGATCGAGATGAAGCTACATCTTGAGGAAGAAAGCGTCAGCTGATCTGCACCCGGGTGCAGGGTACTTGCAAGTGGCTGGCTCAGTCTCGTCGCTTCACGATCACTGACCCAACCGAATACCCCGCGCCGAATGAACAGATCAGGCCGATATCGCCGTCCTGCAAATCATCAGAGTATTTGGAAAATGCGATGATTGATCCGGCGGATGAGGTGTTGGCATAATCCTGCAGGATGTTTGGCTGCTCGCCATTTTCCGGTTCGCGCCCCAGAACCTTTTTACCGATGAAATCGTTCATCGTCTTGTTGGCCTGATGCAGCCACAGGCGTTTCAGATCACCATTGTCGACCCCTTCGGCATCCATATGATCGGCGATGTGGCGGCTGACCATTGGCAGCACTTCCTTGAACACCTTGCGGCCGTTTTGCATGAACTGCATATCGCGCCGGTCGACCACGCCATCCGGGCGCGAGCGGCGCAGGAAGCCATTATTGTTGCGAATATTATTGGAAAACTGCGTGGCGCAGCGGGTCGACAGGATCTCGAAATGCGGGCCTGTGGCGTCCTCGATCCTTTCGACCAGAGTCGCGGTTGCCACATCACCAAAGATGAAATGACAATCCCGGTCCCGCCACTCCAGATGGCCCGAGCAAATCTCGGGGTTCACAACCAAAGCCGCCCGGACCGAGCCTGACCGCACCATATCCGCCGCCGCCTGAATGCCGAAGGTAGCGGACGAGCAGGCGACGTTCATGTCAAAACCAAAGCCACCCGTTCCCAGCGCCTGTTGGATTTCGATGGCAATCGCGGGATAGGCGCGTTCGTGGTTCGATGCGGCACAGATCACCAGATCCACGTCCTCGGGCGTGCGACCGGCTTGCGCCAGCGCCTTTTTACACGCATCCACCGCCATTTCGGTCATGATACCCGGTTCATCATCTGCCCGCTGGCGCAGGGACGGGTGCATGATTTCCGGGTCCAGAACGCCGGTCTTGTCCATCACATAGCGGTTGTTGATGCCTGATGCCTTGACGATGAATTCCTCTGACGAATGCTGCATCGGCTCGACCTCACCGGCGGCGATGGCCTCGGCGTTCCGGGCGTTCTGCTTGTCGGCATAGGCGTTGAACGCTGCCACAAGCTCGGCATTGGTTATGACGTTCTGAGGTGTGAAAACACCGGTACCGGTGATGGCGGGCGTATACATGGCGCGTCCTGAAGGTTTCGGATCAGCACAAAATGCAGTCGCCGAGGGGTTTGATCAAGGGCAAGTGACCCAAGGGAATGCACCTTGATCTGCAATTTCATATCTTGAATAGTTCAGAAATTGAAATATATAGCCCCACAACACGGAGCGCCCCATGTCAGATGATATCAGTAACCGTCTCAGCCGCCTCAGCCCTGAAATTCAGGCGATGATGGGGGTCTATGCGCTATACTGGAAGCTGGAAGAGAGCTTTGACTGCATCGAAACCGACCTGAGTCATCAGGAATGTCACATGCTGATCAAGCTGGATCAGCCCAAGCGCATGGGGGTGCTGGCCACCGATATGCTCAGCGTTCCGTCCACCATCACGGCCACCGCTGATGCGCTGGAAACCGCAGGCTACCTGACCCGCAAGCGTGACCCGCAGGACCGGCGCGCCTGGCTGCTGGTTCTGACCGATCAGGGCGAAGAGGCCCGCAACATGCTGGTCACAACCGCCGGAGAGCTGTTTCACCGCGCCTCTGGTCTGAATGACGAAGAAACCGCTCAATTCGCGCGTCTGGCGTGCAAAATTCGCGACAACATCCTGAAAACAGGTATTCCCGAGGGATTGACGAAATGAAACTCCTGACATCTTTGGGCCTCGCCCTGACCCTCCTGGCAACGCCGCTTGCTGCACAGGACACTGCCAAACCGGTCAAACTGTTGCAGGTGCGCGAAACCGCCCCCGGTTTCTCGCGCCAATTCTTCGGACGGGTTGCGGCGCGGCAGACCGTTGATCTGGCGTTTCAGGTGGCTGGGCAGATTGTGGAAATGCCCGTGACCGAAGGGTTTGTCATCTCCAAGGACGGGCTGATCGCCCGTCTGGATCAGGAACCGTTCGAACTGCAACTCGACCGCGCGCGCTTGCAAAAGGAACAGGCCGACCGGACTGTTGCCCGCCTGTCGCGCCTGCGCGGCACAACCGCCAGTCAGGTGGCTGTGGACGACGCCGAAACCGCGGCACAACTGGCTGCAATTGCCCTGCGCGACGCGGAATATGAGCTTGAGCACGCAACCCTGACCGCCCCCTTCGACGCGCTGGTCTCAAGCCGCGCGGTCGAGGCGTTCACCACCGTTTCCGCCGGAACTCCCATCGTGCGCATCCACGATATGTCCGAACTGCGAATCGAGGTCGACGTGCCCGAAATCCTGTTCCAGCGCTCGGGCCAGCAGGACGACATCACCATCACCGCCAAATTCCCGGTTAGTGACGAAATATTCCCGCTGGAGATTCGTGAGTTCGACGCCGAAACCTCCAGCGTTGGCCAGACCTTCCGCATCCAGTTCGGCCTGACTCCGCCTGAGGGTCTGCAAATCCTGCCTGGCTCGTCCGTGACGGTGAATGTGCAGGTGCAAGACCAGCAAACCGGCATCGTGGTGCCGCCCACAGCCATCGTGGCCGACGCGCAGGGCGATCTGGGCGTGATGGTGTTCTCTCCGACCGGCGCAGACGAAGGCACGGTGCAGCGCGTGGCGGTTCAGATCGAGCCAACGCAAACCGGCGGCATTCGCGTGCTCGAAGGACTGTCCGACGGGGATGAGATCGTCGTGGCCGGGGGCGCGGCCCTTGCCGATGGCCAAGCCGTGCGCCGCTTTGCCGGCTTCTCGAACTGAGGGGCGGGCAGATGAATATCGCACGCGCCTCAATCGACCGTCCGCTTTACACATGGCTGATCATCCTGATCGCCCTCTTTGGCGGCATCTGGGGATTTACGTCGCTGGGGCGGCTTGAGGATCCCGCCTTTACCATCAAAAACGCGGTCATCATCACGCAATATCCCGGCGCCACGGCGGAACAGGTCGCTTTAGAAGTCTCGGAACCGCTGGAATCGGCCATTCAGCAAATGGCCGAGGTCGACACGATCACCTCGGTCAATCAGCCGGGCCAGTCGATCATCGAGGTTGAGGTAAAATCCACCTATGACGGTACCGAACTGCCCGATATCTGGACCCGCCTGCGTGCCAAGGTGGGCGACGCGGCGCGCGGATTGCCGTCAGGTGTCGGGCAGCCTTATGTGAATGACGGGTTCGGCGATGTGTTCGGACTGTTCTACGCCGTTACGGCGGACGGGTTCTCGGACGCGGAACAGCACGAACTGGCCACCTTTTTGCGCCGCGAATTGCTGACCGTCGAAGGCGTCGCGGATGTTGAGGTTCAGGGCCTGCCGCAAGAAGCAATCTTTATCGAACCCGATCTCGCGATTTCGGTAAACCAGAACGTGCCTTTGCAAGCGCTCAACGACGCGATTGCCAACGCGGATTCGGTCAATGCCTCGGGCTCTGTGCGCACGGGCGATGATCGCACCACCATTCTGACGGCGGAAGGGTCCGACAGCGTTTCGGCCATCGCGGGGCTCTCGGTCGGCTCGCAGGGGCAGGTCATCAACCTGTTTGACATGTCCGACGTCTATCGCGCCCGTCAGACCGACCCGGACATCATGATCCGCTTTAATGGGGTCGAGGCGTTCACGCTCGGCATCGCCGGTCTGGCTACCGAAAACATTGTCGAGGTCGGCAAACGCGCCGATGCCAAATTCGCCGAACTCGACGCCGATATCCCGTTCGGGGTCGAGATTCTGCCTATCTACCAACAGCACGTCGTGGTCGAGCAGGCGTCGAACGATTTCCTTGTGAACCTTGCCATGTCGGTCACAATCGTGGTTGCGGTCCTTGGCATCTTCATGGGCTGGCGCGCCGCAGTTGTCGTGGGCACAACCCTGTTGCTGACCGTTGTTGGCACGCTTTTGTTCATGGCGCTGTTTTCCATCGAGATGGAGCGCATCTCGCTGGGCGCGCTGATCATCGCGATGGGGATGCTGGTGGACAACGCCATCGTGGTGGCCGAGGGGATGCAGATCGCCATGCTGCGCGGCAAATCCTCGCGCGACGCGGCCGAGGATGTCGCCTCGAAAACCCAGATCCCGCTTTTGGGCGCGACCGTCATCGGCATCATGGCCTTTGCCGGGATCGGCCTCAGCCCAGATGCGACCGGAGAGTTCCTGTTCTCGCTGTTTGCGGTCATCGGTATCTCACTGCTGCTGAGCTGGGTGCTGGCCATCACCGTCACCCCGATGCTGGGGCACTATTTCTTCAAGCAAGGCAAAGAGGGCGAGGTCGATGCCTATAGCGGCATCCTCTTCCGTGTCTACGGCGCGATCCTGCACGGGGCGCTGCGATTCCGCTGGCTGGTGGTTGCCGGTCTCGTCGGGGTCACAGTGGTCTGCTACGCAGGTTTCGGGTTGATGAAGCAGCAATTCTTCCCCGACTCGAACACGCCACTATTCTTTGTTCACTACAAACTGCCGCAAGGCACCCCAATTGCGCGCACTGCCGAAGACATGGCCATCTTCGAAGACTGGCTAGAGGCCCGCGACGACGTGGTGTCCGTCACCACCTTTGTCGGGCAGGGGGCAACGCGGTTCATGCTGACCTATTCGGCGGAAAAGCCGAACCCCAGCTACGGGCATATGATCATCCGCACCGAAACCCTCGACGATATTCCGGCCCTGCAAGCGGATTTCGAAGCGTTTGGTTCCGCCCAATTCCCCGAAGGCGAATTCCGCACCAAACGTCTGGTCTTTGGCCCCGGCGGCGGCGATCCGATTCAGGCGCGGTTCTCGGGCAGCGATCCGGTGGTGTTGCGGCAACTGGCGGATCAGGCGGCCCAAGTCATGGCAGCGGCATCGCCGAACGCGCTGCATGTTCATCACGACTGGCGCGAAAGGGAGCTGGCGGTGCAACCGATCTATGCCACTGAACGCGCCCAGACCGCAGGCGTCACCCGCGAAGATATTGCCGCCACCCTGCAATTCTCGACCGACGGCATCACCGGAGGCGTCCTGCGTGAACGCGACCGTCTGATCCCGATCATCTTGCGCCGCCCGGCGGACGGCGACTACTCGATTGTCGATCAGGTGGTCTATTCAGACCAGTCCCAGCGTTTTGTACCAATCGAACAAATGGTAGATGGATTTGAGTACAAATCGGTCAATACGCTGGTTCATCGCCGCGATCGGGTACTGACCATCACCGTTGGCGCGGATATCCCGCCCAGCCTGACCGCGGCGCAAGTCCACTCGGAAGTCCGCGCCGCCATCGAGGCGATCGACCTGCCGCCGGGCTACAAGATGGAATGGGGTGGTGAGTTCGAAAACTCACGCGATGCGCAGGAAAGCCTGGGCAGGCAATTGCCGCTCAGCCTGCTGATCATGGTGCTGATCTCGGTCCTGTTGTTCAATGCTATCCGGCAACCGATCATCATCTGGTTGCTGGTGCCGATGTCCGTCAACGGCGTGGTGATTGGCCTGCTGGGAACCGGATTACCCTTTACTTTCACAGCCTTACTGGGTCTGCTCAGCCTGTCGGGGATGCTGATCAAGAACGGCATTGTTCTGGTCGAGGAGATTGATCTGGTCCGCGCCACCGGCAAACCGCTGCGCGAGGCCATCATCGAAGCCTCAGTCTCGCGCCTGCGCCCGGTCATGCTGGCCGCGATCACCACAATCCTGGGCATGGCACCTTTGCTGACCGACGCGTTCTTCGTTTCGATGGCGGTCACGATCATGGGCGGCCTGGCCTTCGCCACCATCCTCACCATGGTCGCCGCACCGGTGTTTTACATGCTGTTCTTTTCGCGGCAGGAGGAACGACATGTTCAGCCTGTCGAGGCTTGAATGCTGCTTTATATCAATGGGATAAGTGGGACGTCGCAACCTGCGAGGCTTAGGATTATGGTGACTGCAAGAATGATGCGCATGGTGTTTTCCATTATGCTCGATCACCCGATAATGCGTACACTGCCACATTGGGTCAACGCCTCAATGCACGTCGGGTCAGTCATGCGCGGGTCTTGGCCAGGGCGTGTGCCTTGAAGAAATAGCTGGTGGATTCTAAGCTTTCCCTAATTTTGAAAAAGATAATTGGGGATAGAAATGAAGCGATTTGTCTTATGTGTTGCGGCCATTGGAGTTCTTTCAGGCTGTGTTAGCCGCAGCCAAATCACGCAGAGAGAAAGTGAAGTCGTTAACGCCTATTATAATGCTGATACAGTTAAGGATTTGTTGAAAGCCGGTCAGGTGATGGCCAACGAATATCTTGTATTGTCTGATCAAGTTGCAACGACGCAAGACGGTGTTGCGGTATTCAATATTCTGCTGGCCTCTGGCGCAGCGTTTGGCGTCGTCAACGGTATCAGCGCCGAAAGTCTGGCCCGCATCGGGATCGTGGGTCTGGGTGTCGGGCAAACTGCTCGGTATTTTGATCCTGAAGATGCATATAAGTCACTTGTCACCGCTGCTGAACGGCAAACTTGTATTGTAAATGCTGGATATTCTTACAAATTAGATGATGAAAGCAAGAATATGCTGGTTTTGCGCAACGCCTTTACCCAAGTCAGAATACTGCTGCGAAAAGACCTAGAACGGGATCTTGTGTACTACAAAGACCTTTTCAAGGAACAGAATGATGCGTTGATCAAATTAGCATCAGGAGATCGCTCGAACGAACGGAAACTCGAAGTTGCAATCAACAAATGTCTAGGTGAAGGCTAAAAAATCGTTCCGAGATATGTAACCTCATCTCGGAACGATCTATCTTGCACCTGCTCACCCCTGCAGCGACTTCACCTCAACATCCTCTTCGGCCTGCGCCTTGATGGCCAGTGCTGCCGCGTGGCTGGCGGCGGCGGTGGTGTAGTAGGGGATCTTGTCATAGAGCGCGATGGATCGGATGGCCTTGCTGTCCTCGACCGCTTGCGCGCCTTCGGTGGTGTTCATCAGCAGCTGAACCTGACCGTCTTTGAGCATATCGACAACGTCGGGGCGGCCCTCGTAGACCTTGTTGACGACTTCACATGCGACGCCTTGCTCTTCAAGCCAGCTTTGCGTGCCCCGTGTCGCAACAAGCGAAAAGCCCTGCTGTGTCAGAACCTGTGCGGTTACGAGCATCGCCGACCCCTTGTCGGCATCCTTGATCGAGATAAATGCACGGCCCGAGGACGGCAGAACCATACCGGCCCCCATCTGCGCCTTGAGGAAGGCGCGCGGAAAGTCGCGGTCCCAGCCCATAACCTCACCTGTCGAACGCATTTCCGGGCCCAGAATGGTATCAACGCCGGGGAAACGGGCGAAGGGCAGCACCGCCTCTTTCACCGAGAACCAAGGCATGTCCGGGTCGGCCAGTGTCATCTGGTCAGCGATCTTGGTGTCCTGACCCGCTTGATAAGCCGGGCGTTGTGGGAAATTCGACAGCTTCTCGCCCGCCATTAGGCGCGCGGCAATCGATGCGATGGCACTGTCGGTTGCCTTGGCAACAAAGGGAACTGTGCGCGAGGCGCGGGGGTTCACCTCGATCAGATAGATCTCATCATCCTTGATTGCGAACTGGACGTTCATCAGGCCGACGACGTTCAGCGCTTTGGCCAGTTTGAATGCCTGATCCTTGATCTGTTCAATGATCTCTTTCGACAGTGAATACGGCGGCAGCGAACAGGCCGAGTCGCCCGAATGCACGCCCGCCTCTTCGATATGCTGCATGATGCCCGCGACATGCACGTCGGTCCCATCGCACAGCGCATCCACATCCAGTTCAACGGCACCAGCCAGATAGCTGTCCAGCAGAACCGGGCTGTCGCCGGAAACCACCACGGCCTCGTTGATGTAACGCCGCAGCTGATCCATATCGCGAACGATTTCCATCGCGCGACCACCCAGAACGTAAGAGGGGCGGATGACCAGCGGGAAGCCGATGTCGTCGGCAATCTCAAGTGCCTGCTCGTCGGTCGAGGCGATGCCGTTCTTGGGCTGTTTCAGGCCCAGATCGTTAACCAGCGCCTGGAAACGTTCGCGGTCTTCGGCAAGGTCGATGGCGTCGGGCGTGGTGCCGAGGATCGGAATACCCTCGGCCTCAAGGGCGTTGGCCAGTTTCAGCGGAGTCTGGCCGCCAAACTGAACGATGACGCCATGCAGCGTACCGTTTTCCTGCTCTTTCGTCAGGATTTCCATGACGTGTTCGAAGGTCAGCGGTTCGAAATACAGACGATCCGAGGTGTCATAGTCGGTGCTGACAGTCTCGGGGTTGCAGTTGACCATGATGGTCTCGTACCCGGCTTCGGTCAGTGCGAAACAGGCGTGGCAGCAGCAATAGTCGAACTCGATGCCCTGACCGATCCGGTTCGGGCCACCGCCGAGGATGACGACCTTTTTGCGGTCGCTCGGGCGGGCCTCGCATTCGACCTCGCCCATCATGGGCGCTTCATAGGTCGAGTACATATAGGGCGTCTGCGCTTCGAATTCAGCCGCGCAGGTGTCGATGCGTTTGAAGACGGCATTCACACCCAGATTGCGGCGGGCACGGCGGACGTTGTCCTCGTCGCGACCAGTCAGGTTGCCCAGGCGCGCGTCGGTGAAGCCCAGCATTTTCAGCTTGCGGATGCCTTCCTCGGTCACTGGCAGGCCATCTTTGCGGACCTGATGCTCGGCCTCGATGATCTCGCGGATGCGGGCCAGGAACCAGGGGTCGAACTTGGTGACGCCGAATATCTCATCGTCGGTCAGACCGTGCCGCATGGCCTGAGCAATTGTGCGCAGACGGTCGGGCGTCTGCTGGCTGATCGCCTTGATCACGGCGGCTTTGTCGTCGGCCTCATCCCAAACGCCTACGTTCAGGCCCGGAATTTCGATCTCATCAAAGCCAGTCAAGCCCGACTCCATCGAAGCCAGCGCCTTCTGCATCGATTCGTGGATGGTACGGCCGATGGACATCGCCTCACCCACCGATTTCATCGCTGTGGTCAGATAGGGTTCCGAGCCGGGGAATTTCTCGAAGGCGAATTTCGGAATTTTTGTCACGACATAGTCAATGGTCGGCTCGAAGCTGGCGGGCGTGACCTTGGTGATGTCGTTGTCCAACTCGTCCAGCGTATAGCCCACGGCCAGTTTCGCGGCGATCTTGGCAATCGGAAAGCCGGTCGCCTTGGACGCCAGCGCGGACGAGCGCGACACGCGCGGGTTCATCTCGATCACAACCATGCGGCCATCGACCGGGTTGATCGCCCATTGAACGTTCGATCCACCAGTCTCAACCCCGATCTCGCGCAGCACGGCAATCGAGTGATTGCGCATGATCTGGTATTCTTTGTCGGTCAGCGTCAGGGCGGGGGCCACGGTGATCGAGTCGCCCGTGTGCACGCCCATTGGATCTACGTTCTCGATAGAACAGACGATGATGGCATTGTCGGCGGTGTCGCGCACCACCTCCATCTCATATTCTTTCCAGCCCAGCAGGCTTTCGTCGATCAGGATCTGACCAACGGGTGAGGCATCCATGCCCGAGCGGCAGATATGGATATAATCCTCGCGGTTATAGGCCACACCGCCGCCAGTACCGCCCAACGTAAAGGCAGGGCGGATGATGGCTGGCAGGCCCACGGTTTCAAGCGTGTCCAGTGCGAGCGCCACACCGGCGTCCAGGTCTTTCTTACCGGTGTCGTCCTTGGGCGCGGTCACGATCTCGGCCTTTGGGTTTTCGATACCCAGCCGGTCCATCGCCTCACGGAACAGGGCGCGGTCTTCGGCCATTTCGATGGCGTCGCGCTTTGCACCGATCATCTCGACCCCAAACTTGTCCAGCACGCCCATTTCTTCCAGCGCCAGTGAGGTGTTCAGGCCAGTCTGACCACCCATCGTGGGCAGCAGGGCGTCGGGGCGTTCCTTCTCGATGATCTTGGCGACGACCTCGGGCGTGATCGGCTCGATATAGGTGGCATCGGCCAGACCGGGATCGGTCATGATCGTGGCGGGGTTCGAGTTCACCAGAATGACCCGATATCCTTCCTCGCGTAGCGCCTTGCAGGCCTGAGCACCGGAATAGTCGAATTCGCAGGCCTGTCCGATGACAATGGGGCCTGCCCCGATGATCATGATCGACTGTATGTCGGTTCTTCTCGGCATGGCCTTGTTCCTTCGATTGTCCGCGAGTCAGGGCACCGCCCCAGCGCCCAAATTGTCCTGCGTTATAGGCACCGCGCGAAAAGGTGCAAGAGGTATCGGAAACAAGGGTGAAATTGCCGCTTTCCCCCCTTTTCCCTGCTGGCGTATCCTCTATACCGCGCAACACGGCAAATGAGGGTGCACTTGCGTATTCGTTTCGATCAGGGACCAGCCGGGCGTGGAACCCGGTTTGACCGTCCAACCTGGATCATCCGCGCGGATAACGCGCGGGAGGTGCCCCAGGCTTTGGCGGCGCTTGATCAGGCGCGCGCGGATGGGGCGTGGCTGGCCGGATATGCAAGCTATGAGTTGGGTTATGTGCTGGAACCGCGTCTTGCGGATCGCCTGCCCGAGGGGCGGCGCTTGCCGCTGTTATGCTTCGGGGTGTTCGACGCACCCGATCGCGTTGGGTTGTCAACCGACCCGGGCGGTGTGACCGCGTTTCAGCCCCGCTGGGATGAAACGCGTTATACGCGCGCGTTCCACATGGTGCATGAGGCCATTGGCGCAGGCGATATCTATCAGGCGAATCTGACCTTCCCCATCGACCTAGAGGTTAATGGGGACAGCGCCGCGCTTTATGCCGCGCTGGCTGCGGGCCAGCCCGTGGGCCACGGTGCACTGGTTGAACAAGACGGGTTGCCCGACCTGCTGAGCCGCTCGCCCGAGCTGTTCTTTCGCACAGACGCCGAAGGCCGGATCGAAACCCGCCCTATGAAGGGCACCCAGCCGCGCAGTGAAGATCCGGTCGAGGATGAACGCCGCCGCGCGTTTCTGACCACGGATGAAAAGAACCGGGCCGAGAACCTGATGATCGTGGACCTGCTGCGCAATGATATCAGCCGAGTTGCACTGGCCGGGTCGGTCAAGGTGCCTGAACTGTTCAAGGTCGAAACCTATGCCACCGTTCATCAAATGGTCTCGTTGGTGCAGGCGCAATTGCATCTTGGGGTTGGCCTGTCGGATATCCTGACGGCGCTGTTCCCATGCGGCTCGATCACCGGTGCGCCCAAGATCCGTGCGATGGAGATTCTGTCGGAACTGGAACCCTGGCCGCGCGATGTCTATTGCGGCACCATCGGCTGGGCTGCACCGGACGGGCGTTCCGAGTTCAACGTGGCCATCCGCACGCTGATGGTCGAAGACGGCAGGGCGACCCTGAATGTCGGCGGCGGGCTGGTTTGGGACAGTACCGCCCCATCAGAATATGAGGAGGCGCTATGGAAAGCCCGCTTCGCCCGTCAACCGAGCCTGATTTCCGCCTGATCGAAACGCTTGGTTTCCGGCCGGGGCAGGGTTTCGTTCGATTGGATCGCCATTTGGCCCGCATGGCGCGGTCAGCAATGGCGTTTGGCATCCCATTTGACGCTGATCTGGCCAAGAAGGTTTTGGATGCGGCGGCGGGTGATGCCGACTTGCGCTGTCGCCTTACCCTGGATGCGGCGGGCGGGTTTGAGTTGACCACCGGTTCTCTGACTCCGACTGCCGATCGCTGGCGGATTGCAATCGCTGATGCGCGGCTGACCGCGTCGGATATCTGGTTGCGCCACAAAACCTCCCGACGGGCGGTTTACGATAGGGCCCGGGCTTCGTTGCCTGAAGGAATAGACGAGTTTGTGTTCCTGAATGAACGGGATGAACTGTGCGAGGGCACGATCACAAATCTGTTTCTGGACATGCCGGATGGTCGCCGCCTGACACCTGCTTTGTCCAGCGGCGTATTGCCGGGCATCCTGCGCGAAGATATGTTGGAAAACGGTCAGATCGCCGAGGCCGTGCTGACCTTGGACGACTTGCGCGCTGCGTCGGCGATCCATGTTGGCAACTCTCTGCGCGGGCTGATCCGGGCAGAGATGGCTTAAACCCGGTTTTGACGGCGCGACCTGCCTTGACTTTCCAAGCCTGACGGGGTGTATCGGCGCGACGAATTCTGCGCCCGAAGGGATATGATCCATGCACGCCTATCGCAGCCACACCTGCGCCGCTCTGACCGCCACCAATGTTGGTGAAACCGTCCGCCTGTCCGGTTGGGTGCATCGGGTCCGAGATCACGGCGGCGTGCTGTTCATCGACCTGCGCGATCATTTCGGTGTCACTCAGGTTCTGTGCGACGGCGACAGTGCGGCTTTTGCCGAGTTGGAGAAGGTCCGGTCCGAGTGGTGTATCCGCATCGACGGTACCGTCAAGGCGCGCGACCCGGAGCTGGTGAACCCGAAACTGCCGACCGGCGAGATCGAGGTCTATGTGCGCGAGCTTGAGGTTCTGGGCGCGGCCGACGAACTGCCGCTGATGGTGTTCGGCGATCAGGAATACCCCGAGGAAACCCGCCTGCGCTATCGTTACCTTGACCTGCGCCGCGAGGCGATGCAGCGCAACATGACCCTGCGCTCGGATGTTGTGGCTTCCATGCGCAAGCGTATGTGGGATCAGGGCTTTCGCGAGTATCAGACGCCGATCATCACGGCCTCGTCCCCCGAAGGCGCGCGCGACTTTCTGGTGCCCTCGCGCCTGCATCCGGGCAAGTTCTACGCGCTGCCACAGGCACCGCAGCAGTTCAAACAGCTGATCATGGTGTCGGGCTTTGACAAGTATTTCCAGATCGCGCCCTGCTTCCGCGACGAAGACCCGCGCGCCGACCGCTCGCCCACCGATTTTTACCAGCTTGACCTTGAGATGTCCTTTGTCGAGCAACAGGACGTGTTTGACACGATCCAGCCCGTTTTGACCGGCGTGTTTGAAGAGTTCGGCGGCGGCCGGAAGGTCGATCAGGACTGGCCGCAGATTTCCTATAAGGACTCGGCGCTTTGGTACGGCACCGACAAGCCCGACCTGCGCAATCCTATCAAAATGCAAGTGGTCTCCGACCACTTCCGTGGGTCTGGCTTTGCGATTTTCGCAAAGCTGCTAGAGCAGGAAGGCACCGAAATCCGCGCCATCCCGGCACCAACAGGTGGCAGCCGCAAGTTCTGTGACCGGATGAATGCCTTTGCGCAAAAAGAGGGTCTGCCCGGAATGGGCTATATCTTCTGGCGCGATCAGGGCGAGGGGATGGAGGCCGCAGGTCCGCTGGCCAAGAATATCGGCCCTGAACGCACCGAGGCGATCCGGCAGCAACTGGGTCTGGGCGTGGGCGACGCGGCGTTCTTCCTGGGTGGCAAGCCGAAAGCCTTTGAAAAGGTCGCGGGCAAAGCGCGCGACGTGATCGGCGACGAGCTTGGCTTGACCGAGAAAGACCGTTTTGCCTTTGCCTGGATCGTCGATTTCCCGATCTATGAGCAAGACGAAGAAACCGGCGCGATCGATTTCGAACACAACCCGTTCTCGATGCCGCAGGGCGGTATGGAGGCCTTGCAGGGCAATCCGCTGGATGTGCGCGGCTATCAGTATGATCTGGCTTGCAACGGCTATGAACTGGTGTCCGGCGCGATCCGGAACCACAAGCCCGAGATCATGCTGAAAGCCTTTGAACTGGCGGGCTATGGCGAGGATGAGGTGAAATCCCGCTTTGGTGCGCTGTTCAATGCCTTCCATTATGGCGCGCCGCCGCACGGCGGCTGTGCTGCAGGGATCGACCGGATCGTAATGCTGCTGGCGGATGAGGCCAACATCCGCGAGGTCATGATGTTCCCGATGAACCAGCGCGCCGAAGATCTGATGATGGACGCGCCATCCGATCCGACCTCGGATCAGTTGATGGAACTGGGGCTCAGGATCATCCCACAGGAATAACCTTCAAGCCGCCTGCCATTCGCGGGCGGTTTTTCGTTTGACGGTCTATGCTGACCTGTTCTTCTGTCGGCAAAGGTCATTCGAACGTGTTCGCATGACTGCGGCGGCTTCGACGGATATTTTTGGCGCTACGCCGGGTTTGCCGGTATACCCAGAGGCACAGGATGGACGCTGTGAAGAAATAGGCAATCTCCATCTCAGATCGCCTCCTGCCGATCCAGCCTGCTTTGCACCAGGCCAGCCACCCGGGCCGCCTGAGCTGTGAGCGGAGTTCCTTTTGCCTGAGACGTCGCCAATTGCCGGGCGGCTTCCGCCAGAACCGTGTCGTCGGCATCACGGGCAACGCCGCACAGGAATTGGGCAGCGTAGTTCAGGGTCCGGTGATCTGTCGGGCCGGTGAGTACATCTGCGATATGGGCCATATCATCCTGATAGGCTATCGGGTCCGGGTGGATGACCTCGTCACGCACTGAATCCAACCCGTTGGGGCGACGATCTTCTGGCAGTAGCTTCAGGATCGAAGTCTGGAAATAGCCCAGAGAGGTCAAAGGTTTGGCAAGAAACCCATCAGCCCCGGCCTGCAGCGCCGCAGCTTTAGCCCCGTCGTCGCCTGATAAACCAAGGATAACAGAAATCCGCGGAACATCCGTCGTCAACTCGGCGATCAGATCGGCACCGCAGCCGTCTGGCAGCCCCATATCGACGATGATCACCGACGGGCGGTAAATCCGCAGATGACGCCGCGCAGATTTCAGGCAATCGGCTCGGCGGATGCGTGCCCCGCTGTGCAGACACATCAACCGGATCGCGTCGCAGGCATAGCGGCTGTCTTCGACAACAAGGATGGTCTGGCCCAGCAATGGCCGCAGTCTGGTGGGCAAAGGATGAGAGGCGAATGATCCCGAATCGTCCATGGCAGAACTCCTATTCAACAGATGCCCTAGGCTAGGAACTCCTGGCTAACACAGGGTTAACGGCAATTTGGCGCACTTGCCCTTTGACCGGACTGCCCCCATAACCGCTGCAGTGCAGAACGAAGGAGTTTCTCATGATCGGTCGTCTGAACCATGTTGCCATTGCCGTCCCTGACCTGGAGGCCGCATCGGCGCAATATCGCACTGCGCTGGGTGCCCAAGTTGGCGCACCGCAGGACGAGCCCGACCATGGTGTGACGGTTGTGTTCATCGAACTGCCCAACACCAAGATCGAATTGCTGTACCCGCTGGGGGACGATAGCCCGATCAACGGCTTTCTGGAAAAGAACCCCGCTGGTGGCATTCATCACGTCTGCTACGAAGTCGATGACATCATTGCAGCGCGGGATCATCTGCAGGAAACAGGCGCGCGCGTGCTGGGGTCAGGCGAGCCCAAGATCGGAGCGCACGGCAAGCCGGTTCTGTTCCTGCACCCCAAGGATTTCAACGGCTGTCTGGTCGAATTGGAGCAGGTCTGAGCCTATGACTATCACCGCCGCGCTGGTTCTGTTCGCCGTTATCTGGTTTCTGACGCTGCTGGTTGTGCTGCCCGTACGTATCAAAACGCAAGGCGATCTGGGTGATATCGTTCCCGGCACCCATGCAGGCGCACCCGAAGTGCATCACATGAAGAAAAAGATGTGGATCACAACCGGGATCGCCGTTGTTCTATGGGCGATCATAGCCGGTATCATCATCTCTGGCGTGATCTCGGTGCGTGATTTCGACTGGCTCAACCAGCTTGAGCCGCGCGAATAGGGGTCAGAGTCTGGCCTCGGACACGCCGTGATAGATATGGGTGAAGGTCGCGGCCCCGATGATGGGGATCACCAGATTCACCAGCGGAATAGACAACGGGATTGCCATCAGCGTCCCTGCAGCCCAGATCGTGGCTGAGTGTTTCGCGCGCAGCTTTCGTGCGCCCTCGCGTCCAATTCGGCGCATGGCGGCAAGGGTGAAATATTCACGCCCCAACAGAAACCCGTTCATGGCCCAGAAGATGAACGGGGCCAGCGGCGTAAACAGCACGTAAAGAACAAGCGCCAGCAGATTGGCGACGATCAAAACGCCCAGAAAGCTGATCGTGTCCCAGAGGGCGTCTCCGAAGGGAATACGCGGCACTTGTGGCAATGTCGGATAATGCTTGTCCTCAACCGCTTGCGCGACCTCGTCCAGAAACATCGATGTTATGGCCGAAGCGACCGGGACCATCAGAAACACCGGCAAGATCAGGACGAGAACGATGCCTGAATAGTTCAGAACGTCATTCAGCCATGGGACTGCACCGACGAAGGGCACGGAAATCTCATCTCCGGACCATTGATTGATCAGCCAGATCGCGCCTGCGCAGGCTGCGATCAGCAACAGAATGGTCAGGCCGACGCCGCGCCACAGCACGGATCGAAATTTCGGATCACCAATCTGCCCCAGCGCCGAGAAGAACGCGTTCAGGATGATCATTCACTTACCCATTGCGTGAGGGCCGCAACGTCAGGGCGTGGGCGTTCGGGGGGCGAGGTACTCTCGGTCGCGATGTGAATGAACCCGGCAACGCGTTCGTTTTCTGCAAGGCCGAACGCTTTTTTGCAGAATTCCTTGTCATGAGACTGCCAGCCCGATAGCCAGTTTGCCCCCCAACCCGCTGCAAGTGCTGCATTCAGAAGGGCCAGACAGACGGCGCCTGCGGAATATGTCTGTTCTATCGCCGGTATCTTTTCCGATGGTTTCTGCACCTCGATCACGGCGACCGCCAGATGCCCCATGTCGAACTGGCTACGGGCTTTGGCGGTGTCTTCGGGGCTTTTGCCCAGTGCCTTGGCGCGTGCCTCAGTCAGATCGGCCAACCGCGGCATTGCGCCTTTCTCAATCACCACGAACCGCCAGGGTTCCAGCTTGCCATGATCGGGGCTGCGCGCTGCGGCGGTCAACAGGGGCAACAGCTCATCCCGCGTTGGTGCAGGTCCAACCAGCGTTTTGGCGGGGCGCGACCGTCGGGCCAACAGAAATTCCAGCGCGGCAGGGTTCTTGAGAGACATATGTTAACTTTCTTTACATAAGCCGTGTTTATCTCGGCGCTTCGGCGCCGGGATTCAAGGGCCAATCGAATGGAAAGCTACCCTAAATTCACCATCAAACCCCACACCGGGGCTGACAAGAGCACCCTATGGGTCTGGCGGGTCTGTTTCCCGGATCTGATAGACACCTTCGGGCAAATCCAGCGCGGCGGCGAGGTCGCGCACCTGTTCGGGTGACAGGGTGATCTTTTGCATCGTATCCGTGCGCGGATCCAGCTGTTCCAGCGTGACGCATTCGGCGAAGCTGTTGATGACGATGTCCTCTTGCAAAGGCTTGGGGCCTTCGTCCACCAGAGTGATCACTGTCGAGTCGAATTCATGCTCAATCGAAAACATGCGTTCAGAGTGACCGGCACTGCCCGGGTTTGCAACCCGTAGATCACCATTTCGGCGGTGGCCCAGTTGCGCTTGCCGCGCTATGGTTGCCTGCCGGCAGGACTGATGGAAAGGAATCGGAATGCGCCGTTTCGCCTTGTTGCTGGTTCTTGTGCTGGCGGCGTGTGACACAGGCTCGGTCGTGGCCATCCCGGTCGAGGAATGGAACCCAAGCGCGCCCGATTTGCGGGCCGTCGCACCCGGTTTCAAACAGGTCAGCAAATCTGTGGGCGAGGCGTCACGTCGCGAATGTCGACGACGCACCCGAGAAGTAAACTGCGATTTTGTAATCCTTGTCGATCTGGACCGGCGTGCACCTGCGAACGCCTTTCAGACGTTGGACGAAAACGGGCGACCGTTGATCATTTTTACCCAAGCCATGATCCTGTCGACCCGGAATGCCGATGAGATGGCGTTTGTGATGGGGCACGAGGCGGCACATCATGTTCTGGACCATATTGCCAGACAGGCGGAAAACGCGAAGGAAAGCGCCCGTATCTTCGGTGATTTGGCCAGAAGCCAGGGCGAGGATGATGCGGGTGTTGAGAGGGCGCAGCAATTGGGGGCCGAGGTCGGTGCGCAGTATTTTTCTCGCGCGTTCGAGCTGGAGGCGGATAAGCTGGGTACGGTCATCACGCATTCGGCAGGCTATAATCCCTTGATCGGGGCCGCGTTCTTTCAGCGTATACCGGACCCCGGTGACCGTTTTCTGGCGTCGCATCCACCGAATGCAGAGCGGGTCCGTGCCGTTCTGGAAACGTCGGCGGGTCTGGGGCTGACTCAATGACTGCAATGACGCAACTGGGGGTGATCCTGACGGATCGTGGATCGAAATACGCCGTCTCGGGGGGCAGGGCCAGCAGCCGCGATGACATTGATGCCATGTTGGCAGCCCTTAAATCCGACAAGGCGTATGCAAAGGCGACGCATAATACCTGGGCCGCCGTATTGCCGACCGGTGCGCTCAAGGCCGATGACGGAGAGGCCGGCGCAGGCATGGTGATCCTGCGCATGATGGAACGCGCGGGCCTGAGCGACCATCTGATCGTCGTGACCCGTTGGTACGGTGGCAAAAAGCTGGGCGGAGATCGCTTTCGCCGTGTACAGGATGCCACGCGCGCCTATCTGGATTATCTGCAGATCCCGCTTTGACCTGAATCAAAGGCGCAGGCCGGAATGCGCGATACCGTTCTGTAATGCGCGGAACGGAAAGGAAATCGCATGTCTGATCGCAAAAAGCTGAAACGTCACGCTGGTCTTGTCGATCGGATGGCCACAAATCTGGGTGTGGATCTGCAGGAGGCCGCGATTGGCGGGGCCTTGCAGATCGATGAAATCTCGGATGCCGTACTGCGCTGCACCGATTGCCCGAACCCGGGGCACTGCGAAAACCTGCTATCGCAGGGTGACACGCTTGGACATGCACCGGAATATTGCCGCAATCAGGATTTGCTGAACCGGCTTCAGCCGTAACCTGATGGCTGGCCCAGCTGATTCTTCGCGCATCCGCTATCTTTGCTGAATCACAGGAAAATCCGGGCTTGGCGGGTCAGATTTTGGAATGAGACCCATCGCACAGCGGTGATTTTGAGCTGTGCTTGCATCCGCAAAAGAACACCTTTTTGCTGGCCTCAGCAGTGTATTTGACCGGCTCGAAATCGGTCCCTTTGTGCGATCCATCACAGAATGGCTGACGTGCCGACTTGCCACATGCGCACCAGAAATAGGTCTTACCTTCGACGACCTCGACAGGATATGGGGTTTTCTGCGCGATGATTGGGGGCTGTGACATGTGGCTCTCCGTCTTTTGCTGATGTCCTGATCTGAACCTAAATCATCGCCGAAAAAAGGACAGCCCATGAGAGAAAGATTGCACCCGGATCCAGCCCATGCAGCGTGGTTTCGCCTTAAATCACGACCTTGTGATCAACGCTGTTGCCAGACCGTCAACTTGCCCCTATCCTGATTGCGGCCCCGAAAAATTGGGCAATATCAGAAAAGTAATAGAGGACTGACGGACATGAAACTCAAACTCGCTGCCATTTGTGCCACGGCTTTTGTACTGACTGCGTGCTCGCAGCAGGAAGAACCGACCCCGGTGTATATCACGCCCGAGTATGACAAGTACGGCACTCCGAGCTGCCCGGCTGGTTACGACATCGCGACCACCGAAGCAGGCCAGACCGTGTGTAACCCGGCTGCGCAATAAAGTTCCAGCAGGCGGTCCAATTTCGGACCGCCTGCATCCCACCGACCATCAGGCCGCCCTTGGGGCGGTTTTTTGTTTGCAGATGCCAGGGCGCGATCCTATCCACCATCAGGCAGGAGGTGCGAATGCGGAATTTCTTTACCCGGCTGAATGACCGGACACGTTGGAGCTGGCAGGGGCTGGTGGCAACGTTCAATGAAGAATATTCATTTCGGGTGTGGGTCTGGGCAAACGTTTTCTCGGCGGTGTTGGCAATCTGGCTGCCAATCGAAGAAAGCGCGCGATTGTTGATCCTTGTTCTGGGCCTGCTGGTTCTGGTGGCCGAGCTGTTCAACACCGCTATTGAACGCGCCGTCGATCACACATCGACCGAGCACAACAAACTGGCAGGTCAGGCCAAAGACGCGGCCAGCGCAGCGGTTGCGTTGACCGCGGTTGCTGCGGGCGTGGCGTGGGTATTCGCGCTGATCGGGTTGTTCTGAACCGGGGCGTTACGCCCCGCTGATACGCCCCCACAGGTCGTATTCACCTGCTTCATCCACCTCGACCGTGACGATATCGCCGGGTTTCAGATCTTCGAACCCTTTATCAATGAACAGGTTGCCATCGATTTCGGGCGCGTCTGACTTGGTCCGGCAGGTCGCGGCCTCGTCATCGACCTCGTCCACGATCGCTTCAAGCCTCTGACCAACTTTGGCTGCCAGTTTGGCCTCAGAAATGACTTGCGCCTTTTCCATGAATCGTTCCCAACGCTCTTGCTTGACCTCGGGCGCGACATGATCAGGCAGATCGTTCGACCTTGCACCGTCCACGTTTTCGTATTGAAAACATCCGACGCGATCCAGTTGCGCCTCGTCCATCCAGTCGAGCAGGGTCTGGAATTCTGCCTCGGTCTCGCCGGGATAGCCGACGATAAAGGTCGAGCGCAGGGTGATATCCGGGCAAATGTCGCGCCACGCGGCAATTTCGTCCAGCGTTCTTGCCGCTGCCGCCGGGCGCGCCATTCGCTTTAATACATCAGGGTGGGCGTGTTGGAACGGAATATCCAGGTAGGGCAGCACGTTGCACCCCGCGTCGGCCATCAGCGGGATCAACTCTCGCACATGCGGATAGGGATAGACGTAGTGCAGCCGGACCCAGGCATCGAATTGCCCAAGCTCGCGCGCCAGATCGGTGATATGGCTGCGCACCTCGCGATCCTTCCACGGATTGACGTCGTATTTGCGATCCAACCCATAGGCCGAGGTGTCCTGCGAGATCACCAACAGCTCTCGCACGCCATTATCAACCAGCTTTTCCGCTTCGCGCAGCACAGCATGGGCCGGGCGGCTGGCCAGTTTGCCGCGCATGTCGGGGATGATGCAGAACTTGCATTTGTGGTTACAGCCCTCGGAAATCTTGAGATAGCTGTAATGGCGCGGTGTCAGCTTCACGCCCGAGGCTGGCAGCAGGTCAATAAAAGGATCGGGGTCGGGTGGCACGGCGGTATGCACCGCATCCAAAACCTGCTCGTATTGGTGCGGGCCGGTCACTGCCAGAATGCGCGGGTGATGTTCGCGGATGTAATCCGGTTCCGCCCCCAGACATCCCGTCACAATGACCTTGCCGTTTTCCACCAATGCCTCGCCAATGGCGTCCAGCGACTCGGCCTTGGCGCTGTCTAGAAAGCCGCAGGTGTTCACGATCACGGCATCCGCCCCTGCGTAATCGGGCGAAATGCCGTATCCTTCGGCACGTAAGCGAGTCAGGATGCGTTCACTGTCGACCAGCGCCTTTGGACAGCCCAATGAGACCATCCCAAGGGTTGGCTGGCCGCGGCGCGGGGTATCAGTGATCTGGGCGGCAGGTGCCAGATCGGGGCGGAGGTTCGGTGGGTTCGTACTCATGGCGCGGCATATAGTGGGGAAAGCTTCCCCTTGCAAATGTCGCGCGCGCAAGGCTGACTTGTTTCCGAGCAGACAAGCCGAAAAGGCAGGTGGCATAGATGAAGTGGCTGATACGACTCGTATTCATTCTAGTTGCGGTAATTGGGCTGGTCATGGGCGCGCTGTTGCTGATGCCCGGTGACAAGCTGGGTGCGATTCTTGCAGAGCAGGTCAAGGCCCAGACCGGGCGCGATCTGACCCTGAGCGGGAAGGTGCGCCTGTCCTTCTGGCCTGTTCTGGGGATGGAAACTGGCCCTGTAACCTTTGGCAACGCATCCTGGGCTGGGCCCGAACCGATGCTGAGCGCACAAAGCCTATCGGTCGGCGTAGACGCCTCGGCCTTGTTGGCCGGTGAGATGCGCATCAAACGGGTCATTGCAGAGAACCCCGTTCTGCGGCTTGAGGTCTCGGACGGGCGCGGGAATTGGGTTCTGGGCAATCCAGGTGCGGGTGCTGCATCCGGTTCGGGCGGTACGTCCGCACCGGCGGCGGAAAGCAAGCCGGTCACACTCGATCGGCTGGAACTGTCTGACGCCAGATTGATCTATATCGAAAATGGCGCAACCAGCATGGACTTTGCCGAGGTTGATCTGTTCGCAAGCTGGCCTGACGTTTCCTCGCCGATGGAGATGCAGGCGCAGATGCCGGTGCCTGGCGGGACCGTGCAGGTGGATTTGACCATCCCGGATTTACCGGCGTTTTCTTCGGGCGTGGTGACGCCTTTGCAGGTGTCGTTGCTAGCGCCGGGTGGCAGTATCAAGTTTTCGGGCCGCGTTAATCTTGCGGGTGAGATGGACGGCAGAATGACCGTCACATCAAAGGATACGCACAAGATGCTGGCGGCCTTCGGACAGGGCGGCGTGAGCGTGCCCAAAGGCTTGGGGCGAGTCGCGAACGTGGACGGTCAGATGACCTATACGCGTGAAGGGCGCGTTTCGTTTCGCGAAATGACAGCGCAACTGGACGATAACCGGCTGACAGGTGAGGCGGACATCGTCATCGCAGACCCACCGCAGGTTACGGCGCGCCTGAACGCCGGTGATCTTGACTTGTCGCGGGTCACCGATAGCGAAAGCGTCGGCAGCGGTTCAGGTGGTGGTGGGTCTTCCAGTGCGTCGGATGGGTGGTCCGTCGATCCCATCGACGCTTCGGCACTGGGATTGGCGAATGCCTCGATCCGGATGCAGGCCAATTCCATTGCTGTTCCGGGCATGACTTTCGGCAAAAGCGATCTGACGCTGAACCTCGACCGTGCGCGCGCGGTGTTGAAAATGCAACCGGCGACGCTTTTCTCGGGTCAGTTGAACGGGCAGGTCGTGGCGAATAATCGCAACGGATTGTCGGTTGGCGGCGATCTGGCCGCCAAGGACATCGATCTGAAGCAGGCACTGGAAACGTTGGGCGATATCAAGCGCCTTTCGGGGAAGGCCTCGGGTTCCTTACAGTTTCTGGGCGCCGGGCAAACCGAGGATCAGATCATGCGATCGCTGAGCGGCAAAGGCGATATCGAGGTCGGTAAGGGCGTCATTTCCGGGCTGGACCTTGATCGCCTGATGGGGCGCGGAGGTGGCTCGGGCGGGACCACGGTGTTCAACAGCCTGACGGCGAGTTTCACCATGAAAGATGGTGATTTGACCAATAATGACCTGCTGATGAAGCTGGATAATTTCCGCGCCGATGGCAAAGGGCGCGTTGGGCTGGGCGCACGCGACATCGACTATCTGTTCACACCGGTCGCCTTGCGGGCCAACTCGGGCGAGGGTATTTCCGTGCCGGTCCGGATCAAAGGGCCGTGGAGCAACCCATCTGTCAAACCGGACCTGACAAAAGTCATCGAGGCCGCGGCTGAGGGCAAGGTCAAAGAGCTTGAGGATGATGCAAAGCAGAAAGTGCTGAAAAAGGTTGGCAAAGAACTGGACACAACCATCACCGATAGCGATCAGATTGAAGATGCCCTGAAGAACAAGCTGGAAGATGAGGCGAAAAAGGGCCTGTTGAAACTGTTCGGTGGCGACTGAAGGGGGCGCCGTATCAGCGCCCCGAAGGTCGGTTCAGATGGTCTGGTCGTACTCACCGACATCCGGTTCGGTGCGGATAACTGCATCGATATCGGCAAAGATCGATCGCATCTCATCCTCGCTTTCGCTGCTTTCGCAGACCACCACCAAGTTTGGCGTATTGGATGATGCGCGCACCAGCCCCCAGCTGCCATTGTCCAGAATGACCCTTGCGCCGTTGACGGTGACAACCTCTTTGATCGCACGTCCGGCAAAGCTTTCACCCGCGTCGGCCTTGGCAACCAGCTTGTCGACCAGACGGTTCAGGATGTCGTATTTTTCGGTATCGGCGGCATAAGGTGACATTGTCGGGGTCGACCATGTTTTCGGCAGGGCCTTGCGCAGATCCGACATGCTCTGATCCGGGTTACGGTCCATCAGTTTGCAGATTTCGACGGCCACGCGCATCCCACAGTCATATCCACGCCCAATCGGTTCAGCCAGGAAATAGTGGCCGGATTTTTCGAACCCGGCCAGCGCGCTGATTTCCTTGACCCGTCGTTTCATGTGGCTGTGGCCGGTTTTCCAGTAGTCGGCCTTGACGCCAAGGGCCTGCAATTCGGGATCACTGGCGAACAGACCTGTAGACTTAACATCAGCCACAAAGGTCGCGCCCGGATGCAGCTTGGCCAGATCGCGTGCCATGATGACGCCGACCTTGTCGGCAAAAATCTCTTCGCCTTCGTCGTCCACGACGCCGCAGCGGTCGCCATCGCCATCAAAACCAAGCGCCAGATCAGCGCCGCTGGCCTTGACCGTATCGGCCATGTCGTGCAGCATCTCCATCGCTTCCGGGTTGGGGTTGTAGTGTGGGAAGTTGTAATCCAGCCGGTTGTGGCTGGGTACAATTTCGACCCCCATACGTTCGAAAATCTCGGGCGCAAAGGCCGAGGCGGTGCCGTTCCCGGTCGCACAAACAACCTTGAGCGGGCGCGACATTTTGAAATCACCCACCAGATCGTCGATATAGGCTTCTTTCACGCCATCAACAAACTCATAAGATCCACCTTCGCGCGCGACGCCTTCACCGTTCAGAACAATGTCCCGCAGTTCCGACATCTCGTCCGGGCCATGGGTCAGGGGGCGATCAAAGCCCATTTTGACCCCTGTCCAGCCGTTGGGGTTGTGGCTGGCAGTGACCATGGCGACGGCGGGCACATCCAGATGGAATTGCGCGAAATAGGCCATAGGGCTTAGCGCCGGGCCGATATCCTTGACCTGTATCCCGGCCTGCATCAGCCCCAGAATCAGCGCGTTTTTCACCGACAGAGAATAGTCGCGATAGTCATTGGCCACCGCGATCACGGGCGCAATCCCGCGTTTGTGCATCTGCGTGCCAAGCCCCAAACCAAGTGCGGTCATGCCCGGCAGGTTGATCTCATCCGGGTATTTCCAGCGCGCATCATACTCGCGAAAGCCGGTCGCCTTGATCATGGGGTCGCGGAGAAAGCTCCAGGTGTTTGGTGTCACCTCGGGTGCAGGTTTGGTCATAACTATTCTCAATCGTTAAATCTGAATCGGGTTTTCTTTAGCCAGCGCATCAAAGCGCATCAATGTGTCAATTAGTTGACCCATCTGATCCAGAGGGATCATGTTCGGGCCGTCAGACGGGGCATTGCCGGGGTCCTGATGCGTTTCAATAAACACCGCTCCGACACCCAGCGACACGGCGGCCCGGGCCATGACAGGGGCGAACTCTCGCTGACCGCCGGATGAGCCGCCCTGACCGCCCGGTTGTTGCACCGAGTGGGTTGCATCCATCACCACCGGATACCCGGTTTTCGCCATCTGCGGCAACGACCGCATATCCGCGACCAGAGTGTTGTATCCGAACGAGGTTCCGCGTTCGGTCAGCAGAATGTTCTGATTTCCGGTGCTTTCGATTTTGGTGACGATGTTGGGCATCTCCCACGGGGCGAGGAACTGACCTTTTTTCACGTTTACAGCTTTGCCGGTTTCTCCCGCTGCCAACAGCATATCGGTCTGACGGCAGAGGAAGGCAGGGATTTGCAGGATGTCCACAGCCTGTGCCGCAATGGCGCATTGCGCTTCGGTATGCACATCGGTCAGGACCGGGATGCTCATACCAGTTCGGATATCGTCCAGCACCTTGAGGCCCGCATCAATCCCCATCCCGCGCTTGCCGGACAGAGATGTGCGATTGGCCTTGTCATAGGAGGCCTTGAAAACATACTGCGCGCCCGCGGCGTCGCAGGCCTCTTTCATGGTGCCAGCAATCATCTGGGCATGATCGGCGGTTTCAAGCTGGCAGGGGCCGGCAATTATGGTCAGCGGAAGGTTGTTGCCGACGGTCAGGTCGGCGATTTTTACATGTTTCATGTGTCTTACGAGGATACCTGTTCACGAAGGACCGACGCGGTAAGCGAGATCATCAGGTAGATACCAGCAAACAACAGGAAAGCCAAAATCGTATTTTCGAACTTGCGTGGATAGGTCGGTTCCTGACTTGCCACCGGGTTCACCGATACGGTCAGGTAACGTACCTTTCGGTTGGCCTCGGTCCGCGTGGTTTCCACTTGCTGCATTGCGGATTGCAGCATCATGTCCCGTGCGGCCAAATCGGCCTGCGCCATCTGAATCCGCACGTTCAGCCGGGCCAGCGAATTTTCGCCAGCCGACATATCCAGCATCTCGGCATTGAGTTCGGCCAGCACCGCCTCAAGCCGTTCTATATCGGCGCGAACACCTTCCACCTTGGCCTGATTTGGCCGCAGGTTGTCCAGTAACGCAGCAAGTTGCAGTTCCTTGTCCTGAAGTTGAACTTCGAATTGATCGATGCGCCCACGCAGGCTGGCAATCACGCTTTGGGGGTCCAGGATAGCGCCCTGCAATTGCAGCTCGATCAGATCCTCTTGCGCCCGTCGGCGCGCCTCCTGCGCACCTTCAAAGCTTTTGAGTGCTTCGCGCATCTGGTCTTCGCGTTTCAGTTCGGACAGGTTGTTGATCGTCTCTTCGGCATAGTGGATAAGCCGCCGCGACACTTCGACCGAGTAATCAGGGTCCGGCGTTGCCACCTCCATCCTGACAATGCCGTCTGACGGGTCATAGCCTATTGTGACCATCTTTTTGTAGAGCTTGTGTTCCTCTTCCAACGTCGCATCAGGTGACAGGCGTTGGATTGGGTCAATCCACTCTTGTTTGAAAACTTCACCAAACCCGGTGTCACGGTTCAGCCGTTCCAAAGCGTCCTTGGATTCCAGAAACTCCTGACTGGCAACAGAATCCTGCGCCGTCGCGTATTGCGTGCCCGAGAGGAACCCACCAATCGCACCCGCCGCGCCATCTGCCTGTAAGATCGAAAACGCCGAAGAACTGGCGTACATCGGCGTCGCCACACGATAGAAGTAATACCCGACCAACAGGGTAGGCAGGAACACAAACACCGCAAGGCGGGCAAACATCGCAAACAGTTTGCGCTTGCGGCGTCGGGCGATGTCTTTCTGGATCTGGCCGATCTCATAGTTTCTGCGTTGGGTCGGCGTCAGTTCGGGGCCCGGCAGGTTCTTTGACCCGTCAGCCGCGGTTTGCGGCAGTTGAACCTTGATTGAGTCCGCATCCGCACGAGGTTGGTCATTGGCTGCCAGGTCCAGAAGGTTGGCGCGCTGAAATGGATCAATTCCCTTTTGCCGCAACAGGCGCACAGCGTCGTAATCGGACGTGGCGGGAAGTCCGTTACGTTGCGCAAGCCGTCGCGCGACGCGCAACTGACGCCCGGTCAGGCCCTCGCGCTTGATGCCGTCGATATCGGTCGCGGGTTGGGTGGGAGTGGCTGCATCTTGCCCTTGCGTGGCGTTGCGGATGCGCGCAATTGCGTCCGAACGCGCCTCGGCCGTTCCTTCGCCGCTGGGCGCGCGGTTGGGATTGTATTTTCTAGCCTTGGGTTTGGTAGTCATAGAGCTGCTTCGCCTCTTCCAAGGAGTCAAACATATACAATTGCCCGTCCAGCAAAACCGCTGCCTGTCGGGCGAACTTTTCCAGAACCGATGGGTTGTGGGACACGATTACAAGGGTCGTGGTCCGCAACCGCTCGCGCAGTATGTCACCCGCTTTCTTGTTGAATTCAACATCGGTGGTCGATGGCATTCCTTCGTCGATCAGGTACATATCGAAATCCAGTGCCAGCATCAGGGCAAAGGTGAACCGCGCCTTCATGCCCGAAGAATAGGTGCCTAACGGTTGATCGAAATATTCGCCCAGGTTGCACAGCCACTTGCAGTAGGCTTCGACATAATCAGGGTCCATCCCGTAGATGTTAGCGATGTAACGTGCGTTTTCCAAAGCCGACAAGCGCTTGGCAACCCCGCCGGTAAACCCCATGGGAAAAGACACGCGGCAATCGCGTCGAATGACGCCTTCGTCAGGTTTTTCCAACCCGGCCATCATGTTGATCAGCGTGCTTTTCCCGGTTCCGTTGGGGGCCAGCACCCCCAATGACGTGCCCAATTCGACACGGAATGATACCCTGTCCAGAATCACCTTACGGCGGGTTCCGGTCCAGAAGGATTTGCTGACATTCTCAAATTCCAGCATTCGCAGCCTGTATTTGTGCCTTCTGCGTCGACTAGAGCGCGCAATTGTTAATGTTCCTTGTTGGCTACATTATGTCGAAATATGAAACAAATGATCAATGCGCATCCGTCGGCCTTGCCACAGGTGTGACGTATTGGTGATCGACTTGCTGGCTTGGACGCGGCAGGTGCGGGCTATATGTTTGGCCGAAAACCCAGATTGCGACCAGAACGCGGATGACCAGCCTGATCAAACAGATTGAGACCTGTCAGCTTTGTGCCGACCGTTTTGCCAACACGGCGACAGCGCACAAGCCGCGCCCCGTTGTCTGGTTCCGGCCCGGTGCGCGGATCCTGATCGCGGGTCAGGCTCCGGGTGCGCGGGTCCATGCCTCGGGCAGGCCATTTACCGATCCGTCCGGAGATCGCCTGCGCGAATGGTTAGGGCTGGACGAGTCACGGTTCTATGACCGCTCGGTCGTGTCCATTGTTCCGATGGCATTCTGCTTTCCCGGATATGATGCCCGCAATGCCGATCTGCCGCCGCCGCCGATTTGCCGCCGCACATGGCATGACAAGGTGATGGCGGCGCTGGGGGATGTGTCATTGACCATCCTGGTCGGAGGTTACGCGCATAAATACCACCTCGGAGTCACGACGCCCGTGACTGACACCGTGCGCAATTGGCGAGATCATGCGCCACGCGTCTTTGCCTTGCCTCATCCGTCGTGGCGCAATACGGCTTGGTTGAAGAAAAACCCGTGGTTCGAGACCGAATTGCTACCGGTTCTGCGCGCGCGGGTGCAAGAGGTGTTGAATGACTGAGACAACCGCATTGGATGCCGCCCATGCCGCGATGGAGGCTGCACCACAAGACGACGCGGCCAGGTTGCGATTTTTTGAGCGTCTGGCTGATGGTGAGTTGTTTCTGATGCTGACCGAAGAGGCGCAGGAAGAAAACATCTCGCCCGAGCTGTTCGAAGTGGCAGACGGGCGGTTTGTTCTGGCCTTCGACCGTGAAGAACGGCTGGCTCGTTTCGCAGGTCGTCCGGTGCCCTATGTTGCATTATCCGGCCGCGTCTTGTCTTCGATGCTGTCGGGGCAGGGGATCGGGTTGGGTCTGAATCTGGACATAGCGCCTTCGTCGATGCTGATCCCGTCCGAGGCGCTGGGTTGGTTGTCCTCAACCCTGCAACACGGGCCAGAAGAGGTGCAGCAGAGCTTTGCCGAGTTCTTGCCCCCCGCAGGCTTACCGGAGCCCCTGTTGCAAGCGTTGGACGCCAAGCTTGCGACGGCAGCGGGGCTGGCTGCGGCTGCCTTTCTGGTTGGCACGAAATCTGATGCGGGGGGGCAGGGTCATCTTTTGGGCTTTGTCGCCGCCGTCGAAGGCGCGCAACCCGCTTTGGCCCGCGCGGTGTCCGAGGCGCTGACATTTTCAGGGATCGAGGCGGGTGCGCTGGATGTTGGGTTCTTCGCGGCCGATGACCCGGCGGCCAATGCGCTGGCGCGCGTCGGGCTGAGGTTCGACCTGCCGCAACCGCAAGCGCCTGTCATGGAAAGGGCCGTGCCGGGAAGTGATCCCGCACGGCCCCCAATCTTGAAGTAACGCAGCCTAGTCTGCCGGTTCCAGTTTGTCCTGCGTTTTGGTGTCAAAATCACCTGCGTCGTGACGTTCGTGCAATTGGGTATGCGGTTCGCCAAAGGCGCGGTTGACCATGCGCCCGCGCTGAACGGCGGGGCGGGCGTCGATCGCCTTGGCCCAACGCATGACGTTTTTGTAGGACTCTACATCCAGAAACTCTGCCGCATCATACAGACGGCCAAGAACCAATTGCCCATACCACGGCCAGATTGCCATATCCGCAATCGAGTAATCCTCGCCAGCGATATAGGTTTTATCGGCCAGCTCCCTGTCCAGCACGTCCAACTGGCGTTTGGCTTCCATCGAAAAGCGGTCAATTGGATACTGCCATTTCTCAGGTGCATAAGCATAGAAATGGCCAAAGCCGCCGCCCAGATAGGGGGCGCTGCCCATCTGCCAGAAGACCCAGTTCATCACCTCGGTTCGTTCGGGGCCGGATGCAGGCAGGAACGCGCCGAATTTCTCGGCCAGATGAAACAGGATCGATGCGCTTTCAAAGACGCGAACCGGCTCGTCCCCCGACCGATCCCAAAGCGCGGGGATTTTCGAGTTCGGGTTGGCCTCGACAAATCCCGATCCGAACTGGTCGCCCTCACCGATATTGATCAGCCAGGCGTTATACTCG
Source organism: Ruegeria sp. E1 (assembly GCF_056534225.1). Lineage (NCBI taxonomy): Bacteria > Pseudomonadati > Pseudomonadota > Alphaproteobacteria > Rhodobacterales > Roseobacteraceae > Ruegeria > Ruegeria sp. E1. Next base: position 114,941 of record NZ_JBQFPE010000007.1, read on the forward strand.
GCCTCGGTATGACCCAGCGCCAACAATTCTTCCAGCATGACGGTCACTTTCACCCCGTTTGGGGTCGCCAGCGAATACAGTTGGATCGGGTGCTTGCCGACCGGCAGATCCTTGTCATGCGTCGATCCGGCGATCGGTCGGTTGATATTCGCAAAGCGCCCGCCGCTTTCGCTGTCCCAGGTCCAGACCTTCGGAGGGGTATAGGTGGGGTGTTCGCTCATCTCGCGTTTTCCTTGTCAAAGCCCATCAAGCGGGCGGTCGCCTAGACAGCTAATATTGCAAAACGCAAAGTCCAACCCCGGATGTTGCAGCCGTTCTGTAACAAACCCCGGCTTATACCCTCACATTTCCTCGTCCCTGGTCACAGGGGCGCGAGCGAGCCTTCGCGGGCGCGCAGAATCACCTATTCTTTGCACAGACCCGAAACCGTAAGGAAATGAGGATTACCACATGAAACGCTTTGCACTGACCGTCGCGGCCGCGCTGACCTTTGCTGCGCCTGCCTTCGCAGGTGAACAATATGTCGATGGCACCGGCTTTGCTGTCTCGGGATATGATGTCGTGTCCTACCGCAATCTGGATCAGGCCCCGGTTGGCCAGTCCCAACCGTCACCCGAGCGCGGTCGCGCCGACATCACCGCGGAATATAACGGTGCGACTTGGGCGTTTGCGAGCGAAGAAAACCGCGACAAGTTCCTTGAAAACCCTGCCTTCTATGCCCCTCTATATGATGGTCATTGCGCCTATGGTGTGTCGCGCGGTGGCAAGGTTCCGGCCAACCCGAACCTGTGGCGGATTGTCGATGACAAGCTTTATCTGAACATCACCGACGTTGTCGTCGGGTTTTGGGAAGAAGATGTTCCTGGCAACATCAATCTGGCCGAGGGCAATTGGCCCGGAATCGAAGGCGACGCGGCATCGACCAGCGTGATTCCCAAGTTTACCTCGGAAGGTCCTGTTTCGAACTGATCGGAACTTAAGGATCAACGATGCCCGGCCTGAAAGGGCCGGGCTTTTTTGTTCTCAAGAGGCGAGGCAGAATTCGTCGCGCACGCTTTGATCGGCGTCAAACCGAATCTTGACGCTTTTGGCCCCGGGGAATTTCCGCTCGCGGATCGTGTCGGGGACGATGACTTCGCCCGGACCCGCGCTTTTTGACTGAAACGACAGGATTTCCGGTTCGGCATTTCGACAACTGGCCAAAACGGATGTGGGCAGGGCCACGCGGTTTGACCCTTCGCAAACAGGTGTTTTTACGAAATAGGTCAACTCGCGCCCAAAGCATCCGATTGCCTCGGGAACATGGTCCGAGGCCGCATCTTCATCATCCGACAGAACCGCCGGATTGTCTGCCAGATGGCACAGCGCCTGATCCGGGCGCAGCATGTTACGGCACAGATCGACCTCTGACGTGCCCAGATCGATCAGGCGCTTTTTCAACCGGGGGCGGCGGGGCAGGGCGGGACCATCAGGTTCCTTGGTCAACCCTTCCTTGCGCAGAAAATCATAGGCCGTCTTGGCCTTGGCAAAGCCGGAGTAGTCGCCGCCCGTATGATCGGGATGCGCGTGAAAGGCAATGTCGCGCCAGGCGTTACGAATATCGCGTGCTTTTGCATCCTGAGACAGCCCAAGCACTTGCAGGGCCTCAGCCCGTGCACTCTGTTTGTTCACTGGTTCCATAACTCGGAAAACTCTTCAAAAAACTTAACTGATTGCAGTGTGCCATCGGTCACATTTTTGTCAAACTTTTCCGCGTATTGGGGGTCCTTGGGGCGACAGTTCAAGGCCGCTGATGGGGATTGTTGCGAAATCCGCCATGCGGAGCGACGCGGCGGATTTTCAATTCATTTACCCACTGCCGGAATAACGGGTTTCATGCCACGTTTTGCAGGTCGAGGCGCGGGGCCACACCCAGTGCAAAGCACACATCCCGGGTCAGTTCCGGGCGGTTGAGCGTGTAGAAATGCAGCTTGTCGACACCGCCCTCAATCAGGTCGGAACACAGCTCGGTGCAGAGCGCGGTGGCCAGCAGCTCTTCGCGGTCGTCGCGAATCGCCTTGTCGAACGCATTCTCGACCCAATCCGGGATGCGGGTTCCGCAACGGCGTGCGAAACTGCGCGCCCCTTTCCAGTTTTCGATGGGCAGAATGCCCGGAACGATCGGCTTGTCGATTCCTGCCTTTTCACAGGCATCGCGGAAGCGGAAAAAAGTTTCGGCCTCGAAGAAGAACTGGGTCAGCGCCTCGTCGGCCCCGGCATCCAGTTTGGCCTTGAGCCAATCCACATCAGTACGCGCGCATTGGGCCTCGGGGTGGATATCGGGATAGGCCCCTACACGAATACTGAACATTTCGGTTTCGGCCAGTGCCGAGATCAGTTCGACCGAATTGGCGAAGCCATCGGGATGCGGCACGAACCGATCTTGACCCTTTGGGGGATCGCCACGCAGGGCCACGATGTTCTCGACACCCGCGCGGGCGAAGCTGTCGGCGATCTCCAGCGTTTCCTGACGGGTTGCGTCGACACAGGTCAGATGGGCCGCAACCGGCAGGCCCGACGACTTGTGCAACGTGGCAACCGCGTCACGGGTCAGTTCCCGCGTGGTTCCCCCGGCACCATAGGTCACCGAGACGAATCGTGGATCCAGCGGTGCGAGCGTTTGAACTGTGTCCCAAAGGCGGAACGAAGCCTCCAGCGATTGCGGAGGGAAAAACTCGAATGAAATCTCTGGCGTGTTCATCGTGGCCTCATCGTTTTGTGTTGCAGCCCTTGTGCCACTTCCCGCAATGTGAGACAAATTCATATTATTCAAGAACAACATGAATCATGTGAGAAATGCATATCGAATTCCGTCATCTGCGAACCATCAAGGCCATCCATGAATGTGGGGGATTGGCCCGTGCAGCCGACCAGCTAAATATCACGCAATCTGCGCTGAGCCATCAGATCAAGGGCTTGGAGGATCAGGCCGGGGTTGAGCTGTTCCTACGCCGGTCCAAACCGATGAAGCTGTCGGCGGCCGGAGTAAGGCTGTTGCGGCTGGCCGAACAGATTCTGCCGCAAGTCGAAGCGATGCAGCACGAATTCACTTCGTTGCGGGACGGGCGAACCGGCCGGATGCATATCGCTATCGAATGCCATGCCTGCTTTGAGTGGTTGTTTCCGGTGCTGGAAGCGTTTCGCAAGTCTTGGCCCGATGTGGATGTCGATATTCGTCCGGGATTGGCCTTTGACGCGCTGCCTGCATTGCAAAAAGAAGAGGTTGATCTGGTCGTATCCTCGGACCCTGAAGACCTGCCCGGCGTCGAGTTCGTGGAACTGTTCCATTACAATGCCGTCTTCGTCGCGGCTTCAACGCATCCCTTGGCCGATAAACCTTTTATCGAGGCCGAAGACTTTCGCGGTCAGACCCTGATCACCTATCCGGTCGAACGCACGCGTCTGGATGTGTTCAGCCAGTTGCTGATCCCGGCCCGCGTGGAACCGGCGACAATCCGGCAGGTGGAATTGACCGCTGTGATCCTGCTGCTGGTGGCATCGAACCGAGGCATCTCGGTCCTGCCGGATTGGGTCGTGCGCGAGGTCAAATACAATTCGGACTATGTCACGCGCCCGCTGACGGAACAGGGGATCATCCGCAGGCTCTATGCTGCGGTGCGCACCGAAGATCTGGAAAAGCCTTTTGTGCGGGAACTTGTCGATCTCGCCCGGACCGAAGCGCGAAAGCTGCAGGCGCAATAGGCGTCAGACGCGGGTCTGCTATGCGTATCATTCCTCTTGGCAAGGGCGCATCGCCCCAGTATACGCGCGGTTTGACCGGACAGGAGCCTTTGGACAATGGTTGGCAGTGCAAATCTCAACATCATGATCAAAGCCGCGCGTAAAGCGGGGCGTTCTTTGGTCAAGGATTTTCGCGAGGTCGAGAACCTGCAGGTGTCGATGAAAGGCGCCGGAGACTTTGTGTCCAAGGCCGATATCGCCGCCGAAGCCATTCTGAAAGAGGAACTACTGGGCGCGCGTCCGACCTATGGCTGGCTGGCCGAAGAAGGCGGCGCGATTGACGGTGAAGACCCGACCCGCCGCTGGATCGTGGACCCGCTGGACGGCACCACGAACTTTCTGCACGGATTACCGCATTGGGCGGTTTCGATTGCGCTGGAGCACAAAGGCAAGATCGTTGCCGGTGTGATCTATGATGCCGCCAAGGACGAGATGTTCTTTGCCGAAAAAGGCGAGGGCGCTTGGATGAATGATATGCGCATCCGCGTCTCGGGTCGTCATCGCATGATCGAATCCATCTTCTCGACCGGTCTGCCGTTCGGGGGCCGCTCGGACCTGCCCGCGACATTGCAGGATTTGGCCCGCCTGATGCCCACCTGTGCCGGTGTGCGGCGCTGGGGCGCCGCGGCGCTCGACATGGCTTATGTCGCCGCTGGCCGTTACGAAGGATTTTGGGAGCGTCGCCTGAACGCATGGGACGTTGCAGCCGGGATCATCATCGTGAAAGAGGCGGGCGGCTTTGTTCAGGCGCTGAACCCTGAAGGCAGTGTTCTTGAGGACGGCGAAGTGATCTGCGCCAACGAGCCAATCTTTGACACCTTCGCAAAGGTGATCCGGGGCTGACTCTTAACTCCGGTCTGTTGATCGCAGCGCGCGTCCGAACCGGGCGCGCTTTTTTTGTTTAGAAGTCGACTTCGATCGCGATCCCTTGCTGAACCGCCAGATCGACAACTGCGCTTGCCACCGCAAGATCCTGCAACCCGACACCGGTGCCATCAAAAACCGTCACCTCATCATCAGAAGTGCGCCCAGGATGGGTGCCGTTGATCACCTCTCCGATCTGCCGGATATCGGCCTCGGCCTTTGTACCGGCGGCGATCGCGTGCTGACATTCGCCCAATGTCACTGCCTGTGCCACCTCGTCTGTAAAGACACTGGCGCGGGTGATCAGATCGGCGGCGACCTCTTGCTTGCCGACCGTATCGGTGCCCATGCAAGCGATATGCGTTCCATCGGATACATGTTCTGACATCAGGGTCGGAGCGAAGGAAGAGGTGATAGTGATAATCACATCCGCCTCGGTCAGTCCCGGCAGGTCGACGGCCTCGAACGGCAATCCGGATTCGCCTGCAACTTCAGCGATGTTTGGCAACATCTCAGGATGCAGGTTCCATCCGATGACCTTTTCGAATGGGCGCTGTTCCAGCGCGGATCTTAGCTGAAAGGTCGCCTGATGCCCTGCACCCACCATCCCGATGACTTTGGCATCTTTGCGCGCCAGATGGTTGATCGACACGGACGAAGCCGCTGCAGTTCTGAGCGCGGTCAGAAGATTGCCGCCAACAATCGCCTTGACCCGCCCTGTGTCGGGATCAAACAAAAATACCGTGGACTGGTGGTTGATCAGCCCATGTGTTTCCAGATTGTTGGGCCAATACCCACCGGCCTTGAGGCCCAGCGTCATGCCCGCCCGGTCAAAACCACCTTTGAACCCGTAAAGCGCATCAGCGTGACCGATGGCTTCGCGCACCACCGGAAAGTTATACGCATCGCCCGAGGCCATCGCGGCAAAGACCTGCTCGACCGCCTCATAGCTTTCTTTCCGTCCCAGCAGCGCGCTGATTTCCTTTTCAGGTACGATGATCATTATTTGTGCCTTTCTCGTGCCTTGATGGCTGCAATACGGGACGGGGCGGATGAAATCGCCGCCCCGTTGATCAAGCAGTGCCCTATTCAGTACGCTTTGCCGCGCGCTGAAACCGGCCACAGGGTTTCGACCTTGCCGTTCCGGACGCCAACATACCAATCATGGACATTGCATGTCGGGTCGCAGTGACCGGGCACCAGACGCAGCTTGTCGTTGACTTTCAGCACACCGTCCGGGTCGCCGATCACGCCGTGCTCGTCCGAGCATTTGAGGTATTCGACGTCGTCGCGGCCATAGATGAACGGCAGCCCACTATCGACCGATTGCGCCTTGAGGCCCGCATCGCAGATGGCCTTGTCTGCTTTGGCATGGCTCATCACGCTGGTCAGAATGAACAGAGCGTTCTCCCATTCACCCTGATCGATGCGCTTGCCGTCCTTGTCCAGAATGCGACCGTAATCCGCGTCCATAAAGGCGTAGGATCCACACTGAAGCTCGTTGTAAACGCCTGAATTGCTTTCGAAGTAGTACGAACCGGTGCCGCCGCCCGAGACCAGATCGCATTCGAGATCTTCGGCTTTCAGCCCTTCAACCGCGTCCTTGACCATCGCGATTGCGGTGTCCAGCTTTTCCTTGCGACCTTCGTAACTGTCGATGTGTTGCATCGCCCCTTGATAGGCCTGAATGCCGGAGAATTTCAGATTGGGCGCAATTTCGACGGCTTTGGCGATTTCGACAACTGCCGGGGTCGTTGTCACCCCGCAACGTCCCGCGCCGCAGTCGATTTCGACAAAAACCTCAAGCTCGGTTCCATGTTCCTGCGCAGCAGCGGATAAGTCGGCCACATTGGCTACGTCATCGACACAGACAATCGTGCGAGCACCCAGCTTGGGCAGGCGCGCCAGGCGGTCGATCTTAGCGGGATCGCGTACCTGGTTTGACACCAGAATGTCCGTTATACCACCGCGGGCAAAAACCTCAGCTTCAGATACTTTCTGGCAGCACACCCCAACTGCACCGCCCAGTTTTTCCTGCAGCTTTGCGACATCAACCGATTTGTGCATCTTGCCATGCACGCGATGCCGCATCCCGTGCGTCTTGGCATAGTCGCCCATCTTCTTGATGTTCCGCTCGAGCGCGTCCAGATCAAGGATCAGGCAGGGCGTCTGGATTTCGGATTCGTCCATGCCGATGGCGGCAGGGATGTCATAGCCAACTTCGAGTTCATCGATATTCATGGGTTTATTCATCCTGTTTCTCCTTACCCTTTCAGCCAGGGCAGCTTGTCCAAGTCCACGTTGCCACCGGTGATGATCACCCCGACGCGTTTGCCCCGGAACACGTCCGGGTTTTTCAGAATTGTCGCCAATGGCACCGACGAAGATGGCTCCATCACCACACGCAAATATTTCCAGGTTAGCTTCATCGCCGCGATAATCTCATCATCGGAGGCGGTGAAAATGTCGGTCACGTTGTTCGAGACAAAGTGCCATGTGTTTTCTTTGAGCGGGACCAGTAGCCCGTCGGCCACGGTTTTGGGCGCGTCATCCGCGATAATGTGTCCGGCCTTGAATGAGCGATAAGCATCATCAGCCTGTTCCGGTTCTGCGGCATAGATCGCGGTTTCCGGGGCAAGGTTCGACACGGTAAGGCATGTGCCCGAAACCATTCCTCCACCGCCGATTGGAGCAATGACTGCATCCACACCATCAGTTTGTTCCAGCAGTTCCGCCGAGCAGGTGGCCTGACCTGCGATGACCCGCAGATCGTTGTAGGGATGCACAAATTCGCCGCCCGTCCTTGCCTGAACCTCGGCAAAGGTTGCCTCGCGCGAAGACGTGGAAGGCTCGCATTCGGTGATCGTACCTCCAAACCGACGAACGGCGTCTTTCTTGGCCTGCGGTGCGGTGCGTGGCATGACGACGTTGCACGGAATTCCTCGACGGCCTGCCGCATATGACAGGGAAAGCGCGTGATTGCCGCTGGAATGCGTGCAGACGCCTTTGGTGGCCATCTCATCGCTTAGGCCGAACACGGCGTTGCTGGCTCCGCGCACTTTGAAGGCACCGGCCTCCTGAAAGTTCTCGCATTTGAAAAACAACTGCGCGCCGGTCAGGTCGTTCAGGTAATCCGACGTCATCACAGGTGTCTGTCGGATATGTGGCCTGATGCGATCATGCGCGGCGCGCATGTCCTCAATCGTCAGGTCCGAGGCAGAGATTTGATCCAACATGCGTGTCCTCCTCACGCTGCCGCCTTGGCGGGATTGGCACCAGAGCTGCGGTAATACTCCTGCGCTGCGGCAACACCGCTGCCCAGCTTGATCGGATAGTTCAGATCGGCCATCGCCATTTCAATTGTCGCCAGACCGGACAGAACCATCACATCTGTTAGGCTGCCCAAATGGCCAATACGGAAGGCCTTTCCGTTTAACTGACCCAGTCCAATGCCGAAGGACACGCCATAAGCGTTAAAGGCGTGATCCGTCAGGGCATTGCTGTCGAACCCATCAGGAACATAGATCGCACTGACCGTGTCGGAATACAGATCGGGAGATTGCGCAACCAGTTTCAACCCCCAGGCTTCGACGGCGCGTCGAACACCTTCGGCCAGTCGGAAGTGGCGGGCATAGACATTGTCGAGACCTTCCTCGAACAACATCTTCAGGCTCTCTCGCATACCGTAGATCAGTTGCAGCGGCGGCGTGTACGGAAAACCACCCGAGGCGTTGGCGGCCATCATGTCGCTGAAATCAAAGAACGTGCGCGGAAGCTTGGCGCTGTCCATCGCAGCGATTGCTTTGGGGCTCACACAAAGGATCGCCATGCCTGTTGCCAGCATGAACCCTTTTTGCGAGCCAGAGACGGCGATATCCACACCCCAGCGATCAAACTCGAACGGCATCGACGCCAGAGAGCTGACACAATCGACAAACAGCATGGCCGGGTGCCCTGCATCATCCATGCCCCTGCGCACGGCGGCGATGTCCGAGCGGACCCCGGTCGCCGTCTCATTATGCGTAACCAGCACAGCCTTGATTTGATGCGCGTCATCCGCAGTCAGGATTGCCTGAAATCGGTCGGCGGGCGCGCCTTCTCCCCATGGGCATTCGACGATCTGAACCTCCAGCCCATGCCGTTCGCACAGATCGATCCAGCGGTCGCTGAACACGCCATACCGCGCGACCAGCACCTTGTCGCCGGGGCTGAGCGTATTGGTGATCGCAGCCTCCCAACCACCGGTCCCGCTTGCCGGGAAGGTGACGATTTGGCCCTTGTCGGTGCCAAACACCTTTTTGGTGTCTTCCAGCACCGGGGCAAATGTCTCGACAAAGTCAGGCGCGCGGTGGTCTTGAGTCTGCACCTGCATGGCAAGGCGCAGACGATCGGGGATATTTGTCGGGCCGGGGATGAAGACCGGGTTCTGGTTTGACATGATGATGTCCTCCACTTTGGACGTAAGTGTCGTTGGATTCATCGCCCTGTGCAATTTTCTTGAAAAATATTTTCATTTTATTGGAAATTCCGCTAATGTACTGCGAAGAAACAGCTTTCCGTTTTTCAATTTTGAATCGCCCAAACGGGCGGACAATTTTGATTTCGTTGGTCAATGACATTGCGTACAGAAGGTAAGCAAAATGGAGTCACAGAAAAGACCACGTGGCAGGCCCAAATCGCTGTTCAAGGAAAGCTCGGCCGGAACCATGCAGTCGCTGGATCGGGCGCTGGGTGTTCTGACCGCCGTTGCGCAAATGGAGCGCGCTGCACTGAGCGATATTGCGCGGGAAACCGATGTACCGACGGCGACCACGCATCGCATCCTGTCGACGCTGCAAAAACATGGATTTGTGGCGTTCGATGAAGAACGGCAGGAATGGATGGTCGGGATCGAAGCCTATCGGACGGGGGCTTCCTTTCTGCGTCGCAATAGCGTGCTTGAGGTCGGGCGCCCGATCTTGCGCCGCCTGATGCAGCAAAGCGGCGAGACGGCCAATCTGGCAGTGCCCGATGGGGCAGAGGTTGTATTTGTCGGTCAGGTTGAGACGCTGAACCCAATCCGCGCTTTCTTTCCTCCGGGCGCGCGAACACCCATGTATGCATCCGGGACTGGCAAGGCCATATTGTCAGAGATGGACGAAGCCGCTGTTTACAAGTTGCTGGCGCAGACCGATCCGGTTGCCTTTACCGAACACACGCGCTTGCCGGGGGATGCGCTGTCAGTGGATCTGCACGAAACGCGCGCGCGAGGTTGGTCGCATGACCGCGAAGAGCGTTACCATGGCATGTCTTGTATCGGAGCGGCCATTTTCGACAGCAAGGCCGAGCCCTGCGCCGGGGTTTCGGTGTCTGGCCCAACGGTCCGGTTCAACGCTGAGCGGGCTCAGGAACTGGCTGATTTGGTGATGGAAGCCGCGTTCGAGATTACCGAACTCAGCGGCGGGCAGCGGCCTGCCTGATCACCGCCAAACCGTCATCTGCGTGGCACCCGCGGTATTCGCGACTGAGACAGCTTGTACTTATGTTCGGGGTGCGGCGGATGTCCGTGTGTCCGCGTCCAGAATTCGGTTCCGCCGCGTTTCAGCCACAGAGGGATGCACATGACCAGACCCACCGCAAATCCGCCGGTATGGGCCCAATAGGCAACACCTCCGTGATCGGGGTCGCTGGTTAGACTGCCAAAGAACTGCATCCCCAGCCAAACGCCCAGCATCACATAGGCCGGTATGGTAAAGACCCGGAAATAGACGATCAGGATCAGCAGGATATCAACGCGCGCCTTGGGGAACAGCAACAGGTAGCCACCCATCACGGCTGCGATTGCTCCTGACGCGCCGATGGTCGGCACGATGGAATCAGGACCGGTGATAACGTGAACCAACCCGGCACCGATACCGGCGACGAGGTAGAACACCAAAAAGGGCAGGTGGCCCATTTCATCTTCGAGATTGTCGCCAAAGATCCATAAAAACAGCATGTTTCCGGCCAGATGCATCCAGCCGCCATGCAGAAACATCGACGTCACCAATGTCTCAAGCGCGATACCGTCGGCAATCCGTGCGGGGATGACGGCATAGTCGAAATAGAACCGGCTCAGCAGCCGGGCGTCCTCCATGATGCCAACATAGCTGACAAAAATCAGAATATTTGCTGCCATCAGCATGTAGACGACGTAGGGCGTGCGCCCCGAGGGGTTATGATCGCGGATCGGAAACATGGCGCGACGCTGGGCCTTTCGCGGCCCAGCGTCAAGACACGCCTACGCCGCACCCCCCAAAAGCGCGGCATTGCCTCCCGCCGCTGTGGTGTCGACGCAAACATGCCGCTCGGCCAGAACGCGCGCCCGGTCTGGTAGGCCCGGTATCAAAGGCAGGATCGGGCCGGAGCGCTGCGCCAGATGCTGCTCGATCTTGCGCGCCGTGGCATCGTCGCCCCACCACAGGACGCCCGATATGTCGGTCAGGTTTTCCAACAGATGCAGGTCAAGTGACCCGGTTGCGGCAATCGCGGTGCCACCCAATGCTTCGATCACCTCGACCTGTGCCCTTACCGTCTCAGCGCCGGGACCCATGCACAACAGCGGAGGCCGCGGAAACTCGGTCAGCCGGTTGCTTTCTCCGGTCGGACCGGGCAGGGACCGGGTTCTGGCACTGGCAGGTGTACCGGTCGGGGCCGGAAGATCTGTCATGGTGTCAGCCCAGCTTTCCGACACTTCTTGCCTGTCAGGCGCACAGAATCGCGCCAGATAGTTCGGCCCACCTGCCTTGGGACCGGTGCCCGACAACCCCTCACCCCCAAAGGGCTGAGAGCCAACAATTGCCCCAATCTGGTTGCGGTTGACATAGATATTGCCCGCGTGAATGGCCTCGGTCACATGTTGCACGCGATCATCGATCCTTGTGTGCAGGCCAAAGGTCAGACCGTAGCCCGTGTTGTTGATCTCGGCGATGACCTTGTCGATGTCCTGCGCCTTGAAGCGGGCGACATGCAGAACGGGGCCAAATATCTCACGCTCCAGCGCTGCTATGCCGGGGATTTCGATCAAAGTCGGCGCGACGAACGTGCCCTCTGACGGTGCAGCAACCTGTTTCAGAACCCGGCCGTCCGCGAGGGCGTTGGCGATGTGATCCGTGATGGTCTGCAAGGCCAGCCTATCAATAACGGGACCGCAATCGGTGGACAACTGCCATGGGTCGCCGACCTGCAGCGCGTCCATTGCACCCTGCAGCATCTTCAATACATCGTCTGCAATATCCTCCTGCAGATACAGGCACCGCAGGGCCGAGCATCGCTGCCCTGCCGATTGAAACGCGCTTTCGACAATGGATTGCACGGCCTGTTCCGGCAGGGCGGTGCTGTCGACGATCATGGCGTTCAACCCGCCGGTCTCGGCAATCAGAGGCGTTCCCGGTCGCAGATTGTCGGCCATGGCTGCGCGGATTTTCTGTGCCGTCGCCGTTGAACCGGTAAAGGCCACGCCGGACACACGCGCATCCGATGTCAGCGCGGCACCGACCGCTGGACCACCCGGAAGCAATTGCAACGCGTCACGCGGCACCCCGGCCTCAAACAACAGTTCGACAGCGCGATGTGCGATCAGTGGCGTCTGCGGCGCAGGCTTTGCCAAAACCGCGTTGCCGGTCGCCAGCGCCGCTGAAATCTGCCCGGTGAAGATCGCAAGCGGGAAGTTCCACGGGCTGATGCAGGTAAAGACACCCGCTGGTTCGGCTTGTGGAATATTCGCCGCGTAATAGCGCAGAAAATCCACGGCTTCGCGCAGTTCGGCTACAGCATCTGGCACGGATTTTCCGGCTTCCCGCGCCAGCAGTGCGAACAACTCGCCATAATGCGCCTCGTAGAGGTCTGCCGCTGCGTTCAGGATTAGCGCGCGGTCAGCCGAGGGGGCTTGCCATGGTCGTGCATTTGCCAATGCGGCTTCGACATCCTTTGCGCTCGCCGGGGCAACGGATCCGACATTGTCCTGCGGACGGGCCGGATTGACGACAGGCTCGTCTGCCTCGGGCTGCGCGTCGTTGGACAATAACGGACGGGCGTACCAGTGATGTGCCCGGTATGCGTCGCGTGCGGTATCGATCTTGTCCAGCGTGGGTGTGTGGTGCAGATCGAACCCCTTAGAGTTGGGACGCTCCGGTTCAAACAATTCCGGCCCGGTTGGCAGGGATCGCGCGGGTGAAAGTACGGTCTGGAACGGATCGGCGGCAACCTCTTCGGGTGGCACATCCTCATCCACGATCTGGTTCACGAAGGATGAGTTGGCACCGTTTTCCAGCAGGCGACGCACCAGATAGGCCAGCAAATCGCGGTGTGCCCCGACCGGGGCATAGATACGGCAGCGCGTGTTGTGTTGGCTTTTGACGATCTGGTGCAGGGTTTCGCCCATTCCGTGCAGGCGCTGAAATTCGAACGGCTGATCTTCGGCCATGTGGAGAATTGCGCTGACCGTGTGTGCGTTATGCGTCGCGAATTGCGGATAAATCCGGTCGGTCATGCTCAGCAGTTTGCGCGCATTCGCAATGTAAGACACATCGGTTGCCGCCTTTTGCGTAAATACCGGAAACCCATCGACACCTTCGACCTGCGCGCGCTTGATCTCGGTATCCCAATAGGCTCCTTTGACCAGCCGGACCATGATCTTGCGATCATGCCGTTCCGCCATCTCGTAAAGCGTATCCAGAACCAACCCGGCGCGGGGACCATATGCCTGAACGACGATCCCAAACCCGTCCCAACCGGCCAGCGCCGGTTCGGCCATCACCATCTCGATGACTTGCAAAGACAGGGAAAGCCGGTCCGCCTCTTCCGCGTCCACATTCAGCCCCATGCCAGCAGATTTGGCCAGCAAGGCCAGGGACCGCAGACGCGGGGCCAGTTGGTCCATGACTTGCTGCTCTTGCGCTAACTCGTATCGCGGGTGCAGGGCAGACAGCTTGACCGAGATACCCGGATTGGCGCGAATATCACTGTGTGTGCACGCCTCGGCGATGGCTGAAATTGCACGCGAATAAGACAGGTGATATCGCGCTGCGTCGGCTTCGGTCCGTGCAGCTTCACCCAGCATGTCGTAAGAATAGGTGTAGCCCTTTTCTTCCATTCCACTGGCCCGGGACATGGCCGACTTGATGGTTTCACCCAGCACGAATTGCCGCCCCATCTCTTTCATCGCGCGGCCCACTGCGGTGCGGATGACGGGCTCTCCCAATCGTTTGATCGCGCCGCGAATGGCGCTGACCGGCGATGTCTTGTCCTCATCCAGTACCTTGCCCGTCAGCATCAGCGCCCAAGTCGATGCGTTGACCAGCGAAGAAGAAGACCTTCCCAAATGCTTGCCCCAGTCCGATGGCGCGATCTTGTCTTCGATCAGCGCGTCGATGGTGTCAGCGTCAGGCACACGCAAAAGGGCTTCGGCCAGACACATCAGGGCCACACCTTCGTCTGTCGACAGGCCGTATTCGGCCAGGAAAACCTCCATCATGCCGGGCGAGGTGCTGGACCGGATGTCGCGCACCAATTGCGCCGCTGCATCGCAGATGGCAGCGCGGTCGCCCGCATCAAGAGCCGCGACCGAGATCAGATCATCCAGTACAGCGGATTGATCGGCGTAGGTCTGGGTATCAATTCGGGTGCGCAGGGTGTGAGACATGTTTCCTCCGGTCTTTTGTGTAGTATAGCTGCGAATTAACGGGACAATCGGTCAAATATGGCTAAACTGCAGGCGAACAGACCGATTTTTTGGGGTATTGCGATGCAAAAAGACTTTCCAGGGCTGGATCGCTTTGATCGGGCGTTGCTGGCGATTCTGGCGGAAGACGGGCGGATGTCCGTGGCCGATCTGGCGCGTCACATCGGATTGTCGAAATCGCCGACGCAGGCGCGGCTCAAGCGGCTTGAGGCTGAAGGCATAATCACAGGTTACCGGGCGATGCTGGACCCGATCCGACTGGGTCTGGATCACGTAGCCTTTGTCGAAGTGCGCCTGACCGATACGCGGGAAAAGGCGCTGGGAGAATTCAACGCGGCTGTGCGCAGCATTGCCGAGATCGAACAAGCCCACATGATCGCGTCGAATTTCGACTACCTGCTCAAGGTTCGGACCGGATCAATGTCTGAATACCGCGCGGTTCTGGCCGAGAAGATTTCGTCTCTGCCACATGTCGCGAACACATCGACCTTTGTGGCGATGGAGGCGGTCAAGGAAACCGGGGTCTCGGGCGGGTTCGAGCAGCAGGGTTGACGTGCCCGTTTATTGCCTCACCATCAATGGGATGAAACAGTTCGCCTTTGCTCTTATCGTGTTTGCCGCATCGGGCTCGGCTGCTTTGGCCAGTGAATGTCCGATGGCCCCTGATCATACCGCAGGTGTTGATGCGATCATCGGACAAATCCAAGATGCCGAAAATGAGATGGCCGCGCGGGAATTGTCCAATCAATTGTGGGAGTTCTGGACCGATGCGCCCGACGAAAGCGCGCAGGCGGTGTTGGATCGGGGCATGTCGCGCCGGAATGCATGGGATCTGCTGGGCGCTATTTCAGACTTCGACAAGCTGATCGAATATTGTCCAGGTTATGCCGAAGGCTACAATCAACGGGCCTTTGCCCATTTTCTGAGACAGGATTTTCAGGCGGCGTTGCCGGATTTGGACAAGGCGATCGAGTTGTCGCCCAATCACGTTGCCGCGATCAGCGGGCGGGCACTGACGCTTTTGGGCCTGCAGAGAATTGATGAGGCCCGTGATGCGCTGGCAGAGGCGCTGGAGTTGAACCCCTGGCTGTCCGAACGTCATCTTATGGCCCCCGGTGGCCCATTGGCCCCGCCGGGCGAAGATATCTGATGTAGAAACAAAAACGCCCCCGGATTGAAACCGGGGGCGTCTTGGTGAGCAGGGTGGTTAGCCGACCAACCCATTATCTGTCCGCTTGATCGCAATGACCGACGACCGAGGCGTGCCCCCATCAGGCCAGTTACTGCCCGGATGCTGGATGCCGACGAACATGGTGCGCAGGTCGGTCGACCACGCCAAGCCAGTGACCTCGCAACCGTTCGGACCGGTCATGAAGCGCACGATCTCGCCGGTCACAGGGTCGCCAACCAGCATCTGGTTGTTGCCGTTGCCTGCGAAATCTTCTTCGTTGTCGTCATTGCCATCTGTCTGGATCCAGACCAGACCGGTCGAATCGATGGCCATGCCGTCGGGTGAGTTGAACAGGTTGCCCTCGTTAACGTTGGCCGATCCGGCTTTGTCATCCGAATGCACGGTCGGGTTGCCTGCCATCACGTAAAGATCCCAGTCGAAACCGGTGGCGGCATGATCTTCATTCGCCGGACGCCAGCGCACGATCTGACCGTACTTGTTGGCGTCGCGTGGGTTCGGGCCATTGGCCGAGGTGTCATCCCCTCCGGCATTTGGTTTCACGCCGCGGTTCTTGTTGTTGGTCAGGCAGCAATAGGCCTCGACCGCGACTGGGCTGGAGGCCACCCATTCCGGGCGATCCATGGTGGTGCCACCCGCCGCCGATGCAGCCATGCGGGTAAAGATCAGGATCTCAGCCGCATCCATGCCGGTGGTTTCAGGAGTCAGCGCCAGCCATTCACCGGTCATGTCATCATTGAACTTCGCGACATAAAGCGTACCGTCGTTCAGCAAGGTCTGGGTGTCAGCACCGGGCGCATAAGCCGCGTTCGAGACGAACTTGTAGAGGTATTCCCCGCGCTCATCGTCGCCCATGTAGACCACGACACGACCATCCGCCGCCAAGGCGACTTCGGCATTTTCGTGCTTGAAGCGTCCCAGACCCGTATGTTTGACCGGAGTGCTTTCGGGATTGGTCGGATCGATTTCCACAATCCAGCCAGCGCGATGCGGCTCGTTCGGGTTTTTCGAGGTATCAAAGCGCGGATCGAACAGTTCGTAGTGGTTCCAGCTTTCGGCTTTGATGCCATAGCGCTTCATGCCGTCCGCGACCTTGGGGTCATAGCTGGCGTTTTCGTCCGACGAGCCAAAGTAGCCGTTGAAGTTCTCTTCACACGTCAGATAGGTGCCCCAGGGAGTCTTGCCCGAGCCACAGTTGTTCATGGTTCCGAGCGACGCGGTGCCGGTCGGGTCCGCCTCGGTCTTCAGAAAGTCGTGACCGGCGGCGGGCCCTACGATTTTCATTGGAGTGTTGTGATGGATGCGACGGTTGAAGGGACTGTCCTTGACGACGGACCAGCCCTCGGGGCCTTCGGATATCTCCATCACGGTCACGCCCTGAATGTTTTGGAATTTCAGAACGTCATCGGCGCTGGCGGGTACGCCCTCTTGCGACGCGGGCAAGTTGATCTTGCGGTTGGGATATTCATGGTTGATGGCGATCAACTCGTGACCCTGAAACGAGAATGTCTCCATGCCGTCGGTGTTTTCACCAA
This sequence comes from Ruegeria sp. E1, assembly GCF_056534225.1. Lineage (NCBI taxonomy): Bacteria > Pseudomonadati > Pseudomonadota > Alphaproteobacteria > Rhodobacterales > Roseobacteraceae > Ruegeria > Ruegeria sp. E1. The sequence continues at coordinate 132,009 of NZ_JBQFPE010000007.1, forward strand.
AGATCTTATCCGAGTTCTCGACCGCACCACCATCGGTCAGGTCATATCCATCGGCCTCGGAAAACAGCGGATCACCCCAGCGCATCAACATTTTCCACTCGTAACCTTCGGGCACGTGAACCGTCCCATCGGTCTGCGCCGGGATCGGGGTGAAGGCGAACCGCGACGCTTCGACGGCCTGCGCCGAGGTCGAGCCCAGAAGACCCGCGCCCATGGCAGCGGCACCCGAGCCGAAGGCTACGACACCCGCCAGAAAACCGCGCCGCGAAATGGCGCTTTCGACGACGCGGTCAAAGTCGTTTTCCTCCGAGCGGGGGAAATGCAGCTCGTCCCAGTCATCGGCGGACAGATTGGTAAGATCGGCGTCTTTCATGGATAGCTCCTGGCTGTCTGAAATGAATCAACGAGCCGGATGTATCTGGGGATTGTGACAGGAAAATTAAACGCGCATAGAGCCGGAATGCATCGACAGAAATTCAACTTCCTGCTTGACGATGCCCAGCACATAAAATAATCAGCCAAAACGCTGAGCGGGTATAGCTTAATGGTAAAGCCCCTGCCTTCCAAGCAGGCTATGTCGGTTCGATTCCGTCTACCCGCTCCAGTTCAGCCTAGCATGTAATTGTCCGGTTCGGCGCTTGCGTCAAATGGCCCTTTTCGCACCCGATTGCAGTGCATGACTTGACCCCAACAGTGCGGAACGCCAAGAACTCGGGGCACCGGGTTTGCCCGGCGCAACCCGTAATCAGGAAGCAAAGACCAGGCATGGCACGTTCACAGACCACGACCCAGGCGCAAACCCAGGCCCCCGGTGCCGAGCAAGAGCGCGCAAGTTCCAAAAAGCTGGGTGTTCTTGCGTCATTGTGGCCCTTCATGCTGCCATATCGTCTGCTGATGATCGGGGCGACGCTTGCGCTGGTTCTGACGGCCAGCATGACGCTGGCTCTGCCATTGGCCGTTCGGCGTGTGGTCGATAATTTCCGCATCAAGGACGGAGAGCTGCTGGATTGGTACTTTCTGGCCGCGCTCGGGATTGCAGCGGTGCTGGCGGTTGGAACTGGTATTCGTTACGCGCTGGTGACACGTCTAGGGGAACGGGTTGTCGCCGATATCCGCAAGGCCGTTTTCGACCGCGTCATCGGAATGAGCCCCGAGTTTTACGAACGGATCATGACCGGTGAAGTGCTGAGTCGGATCACCACCGATACAACGCTTATTCAGTCGGTCATTGGCTCGTCCGTTTCGATTGCGCTGCGGAACATGCTGATGTTTGCGGGCGGGCTGGTGCTGATGTTGCTGACTTCGGCCAAGCTGACCGGACTGGTGCTGTTGCTGATCCCGGCCGTGATTGTCCCGATTTTGGTGCTTGGACGCAGGTTGCGCGCGATCAGTCGTGAAAATCAGGATTGGATCGCCGCCTCGTCGGGCAATGCCGGTGAGGCATTGGGTGCCGTACAGACCGTTCAGGCTTTTACTCACGAACAGGCCAGCCGCCAACGGTTCGGCGAGGTGACAGAAACTTCATACGAAGTTTCTCTGCGCCGCATCCAAACGCGCGCGGTTCTGACGGTCATCGTGATCTTTCTGGTCTTCTCGGGCATTGTCGGCGTGCTTTGGATGGGCGCAAATGACGTGCGTAACGGAGTGATGACCGAAGGCGTCCTGATCCAGTTCGTGATCTATTCTGTCATCATGGCAGGCTCGGTCGCTGCCCTGTCTGAAATCTGGAGCGAACTGCAGCGTGCCGCCGGCGCTACCGAGCGTCTGGTTGAACTGCTGAACGCGCAGGATACGGTTAATGATCCCACCAGCACGACTCCGCTGCCTGCCCCGGTACGGGGCGAAATCCGCTTTGACGATGTGACCTTCCGCTATCCCGCCCGGCCCGAGCACGTCGCTCTGGATCAGTTTTCGATTGCGGTCAGTCCCGGCGAGACGGTGGCGTTTGTCGGACCATCGGGGGCGGGAAAAACCACCGTCATCCAACTGATACAGCGATTTTATGACCCCGAAGCCGGACAGGTCAGTCTGGACGGGGTCAATCTGCGCACCCTTGATCGCGCAGATTTCCGCAAACACATGGCACTGGTGCCGCAAGACCCAGTGATCTTTGCCGCCTCGGCCCGCGAAAACATTCGGTTCGGCCGTCTGGACGCCACCGACGCTCAGGTCGAAGCCGCCGCCCGTGCTGCTGCAGCGCATGATTTCATCTCGGCCTTGCCAGATGGCTACGACAGTTTTGTCGGCGAGCGCGGCGTGATGCTTTCGGGTGGCCAGAAACAGCGGATCGCCATCGCGCGCGCCATATTGCGCGACGCACCGGTTCTGTTGCTGGACGAGGCTACGTCGGCGTTGGACGCCGAAAGTGAACGCGCGGTGCAGGGGGCGGTTGATCAGATGCGGGCCGGTCGGACGACTCTGATCGTGGCGCACCGGTTGGCCACTGTGAAGAAAGCGGACAGGATCGTTGTGCTGGAAGACGGGCGGATCGTCGCGCAGGGCACCCATGACGATCTGGTGGCACAGGACGGCCTTTATGCCCGTCTGGCCCGGCTGCAATTCACCGATGGTGTGGCTGCAGAATAAAGTGACGCACCGGCATTCCAGGAACCGCCGTAGCGTCATTCTACTTTTTATCGCTTTCCACAGCTAAGCCCTCGCTTGCGCGGGCCCTCATTTGCTTCCATCTTGGAACGATCAGAAGCCCGTGCACGACACGGGAGAAAAATGGGGAGGAGCCACATGGCCTTTGTGGGACTGGAAGACAAAGCGCGCATCGAACAGGAAATGAAGTGGGATGAACGGGATGTGCCCGTGACGTTTCACCAGCTTTTGTCGCGCACAGCGGGCAAGTTCCCGAACCACAAGGCAATCAGTTTCCAATTGTTGTCCGGCCCGACCGACAAAGCCGAAACGCTGACCTGGTCCCAGTTGCTGGGCAAGGTCAATCAGGCGGCCAACCTGTTCCGTTCGCTGGGCGTTGGAGAAAAGGACGTGGTGGCCTACGTGCTGCCCAATTGTAATGAGACGCTGATCACCATGATGGGTGGCGCGGTTGCGGGGATCGTGAACCCGATCAACCCGCTACTGGAGCCCGAACAGATCGCAGCCATTCTGCGCGAAACCGGGGCCAAGGTTGTCGTTACACTCAAGTCGTTCCCAAAGACGGATGTGGCCCAGAAGGTCGAAGAGGCCGTGCGTCATGCACCGGGCGTCAAGACCATTCTGGAAATTGATCTGAACCGCTATCTCACTCCGCCAAAATCGTGGCTGGTTCCGTTTCTGCGACCCAAAATGGGTGACAAGGAAAAGCTGGCCCATGCGGACTACAAGAACTTCAACAATGAACTGGCCAAGCAACCCACAACCCTGACCTTTGAAGACAGCAAAGAGGATAGGGTTGCGTGCTATTTCCATACCGGTGGAACAACCGGGATGCCAAAAGTGGCGCAGCACAAGTATTCTGGCCTGATCTACAATGGATGGCTGGGTCAAACGCTGCTGTTCGACGAAAACGACGTGATCATGTGCCCGCTGCCGATGTTCCACGTCTTTGCGGTGCATGTGATCGTCATGGCCGCGGTTTCTTCAGGCGCGCATGTTATCTTCCCAACGCCCGCCGGATATCGCGGCGATGGGGTATTCGACAATTTCTGGAAACTGATCGAGCGTTGGAAGGTTTCGTTCATCATCACTGTACCGACGGCGATCTCAGCCAAGATGCAGCGCCCGGTCGATGCTGATATCTCAAGCGTCAAAACTGCGTTCTCGGGCTCGGCGCCTTTGCCGGTCGAATTGTTCCGTCGTTTCGAAGAAGCAACCGGCGTAACCATCGTCGAAGGTTATGGCCTGACCGAGGCAACCTGCCTGGTCTCGTGCAACCCGGTGGATGGAGAGAAAAAGATCGGCTCGATCGGTATCCCGTTCCCCTACACAGACGTCAAAATCCTCCAGGACGGGCCGGACGGTCCAACCGAGTGTGCGGCGGATCAAATCGGTGAGATCTGTATTTCGAACCCCGGTGTCTATGCGGGCAACACCTATACCGAGGCGGACAAGAACACGAACCTCTACCATTTCGACAAATACCTGCGTACCGGCGATCTGGGCCGCTTTGACGAAGACGGGTATTTGTGGATCACCGGGCGCGCCAAAGACCTGATCATTCGCGGTGGTCACAACATTGACCCTGCTGAGATCGAAGAGGCGCTGCTGGGGCACGAGGCCGTTGCCTTTGCGGGCGCCATCGGCCAGCCCGACGCCCATTCGGGCGAAGTACCCTGCGCTTTCGTCGAACTGGTAGACGGCGCCACCGCCACCGAAGAAGAACTGATGGAATACTGCAAGGTCCACGTGCATGAACGCGCCGCGCAGCCCAAGCACATGACCATTTTGGATGAACTGCCCAAAACGGCTGTTGGCAAGGTGTTCAAACCCGACCTGCGCAAACAAGCGATCACTCGCATCTACAACGGCGCGCTGGAAGAGGCGGGCGTCGCTGCGCGTGTCATCTCGGTCATTGATGACAAGAAACGCGGTCTTGTCGCGCAGCTTGACGCCAAGGGCTCCTCCGAGGACGATGTTGCCAAAGTGCTGGGGTCGTTTACCCGGCCATGGGAGTGGTCTGAATAAGCCGGAGGGATAATGGATTATGAACGCCTGATCGACGAAGAAACCTGGGCGTTCATACGCCGCACGGCTGAATTCTATCCCGATGATGCGGTTGATCTGTCGATAGAAGATCAGCGCCGTGTCTATGATGCGATGTGTGCCGCGTTTCACCAGCCCAGACCCAAAGGTGTGCAGGTCGAGGATACATCAGCGGATGGCGCGCCCGTCCGCGTCTATACCGCGGGCAATCCGACGCGGTCGGTTGTCTACTTTCACGGCGGTGGCTTTGTAGTCGGTGGGCTTGACAGTCACGACGATGTTTGCGCCGAGATTTGCGCGCAGACAGGATACCGTGTGGTCGCCGTCGATTATCGGCTATGCCCCGAACATATCCATCCCGCCCAGTTTGAGGACGCATGGGCCGCCCTGAACTGGGTTGCGCAGAGATTTTCGGACCCGATCGTGCTGGCCGGTGACAGCGCGGGCGGAAATCTGGCCGCCGCGATGGCACATCATGCGCGGGGGCGGTTGCAGACCATAATCGGGCAGGTACTGATCTATCCGGGACTTGGCGGAGACACATCACAAGGCTCGTATCTTGAGCACGCGCAGGCACCGATGCTCAGCCGCGATGACGTGCTGTTTTATGAACAGATACGCTGCGGCGGACACGTCCCGGACAGCGATCCCGCCTATGCGCCGCTGCAGGACACCGATTTTGCCGGGCTGCCGCCAACTGTTGTTGTCACCGCCGATTGCGATCCGCTGCGTGACGATGGACCTGTCTATTGCCAGAAGATCACTGCAGAAGGTGGTCGCGCGCATTGGATCAACGAGTCCGGCCTGCCTCATGGCTATCTGCGCGCTCGCATCACCGTGAAACGCGCCGCGTCCAGTTTCGAGCGGATTTCGGTCGCTATCGAGGCGTTGGGGCAGGGGATTTGGCCGTATGACTGATCAAAAAAGGGCGAATTGACGAACAGGTGTTCGGCCCAAAAGCCCGATCAGCCAGATATCTGCCTGGATCCAGAAATTGCAGCTGATCGCTTTTGGTCACTTTGCAATCGAACGTTCCAGATCAACCCGGTTAAACACCGGGTGGACCGACAACGCATCAACATCATTTATCTTGGGCTCGCCGTCGCCGCGCCAGATCGCGCACACAACCGCCAATACGTCCGCCCCTTCGGCCCTCGCGAGGTGATACGCGTCAGCGACCGCTCCACCGGTGGTAATGACGTCTTCGATGAATGTGATCTTCTTGCCGACAATATCCTGACCTTCTATTGCGCGACAGGTTCCATAAGACTTGGCCTCTTTTCGGATAAATGCCGCGGGCAGTCCGGTCTCAAGTGAAATTGCTGTGGCCAGGGGGACGCCGCCCAGTTCCAACCCGGCAACGATCTCGGTTTCCAGAGGGAGCAGCGCACTCATCAGAGTGGCCAAAGGCTTTAAGAGCGACGGATCGCCCTCAAAGCGGTACTTGTCGAAGTAGCGATTGGCTTTCTGCCCGGACCGTAGCAGAAATTCGCCTTCCAGTGTCGCAACATTGGCGATGCGCTGCGCAAGATCGGACAGCGGGCCTGAATCTGAATTTGTCATCTGCATTCTCCGGAATTCCAAATCGGGTCGAGTGATAGAGGACTGAAGTTTTGTTGTCATCAATCGAACCAGAGAAGCCAGCGCCAGCTAAACAACGTGCCAAAACCTTGCGATTGGCTAAATGCTGAAGATACAGATCAACAGACGTTTGAATGCTTGCGTGGGAAAAAGAGTTTTCACCCCAAAAACACCTTAGCCTTCATCGTCTCGGCCACTGGTGCGCCCATGCGGTTCAGAACTGTCGGGGCAAGTTGTAGTTGATCGATGACCGTGTCCGCATCTGGGCCTTCGGCTTCGCCAAAATAGTAAAGCGCCGTTTCCTGCTGCAGCGGGCTGCGACCACCATGGTGCCCGCGCTCGTCCTGTCCGTGATCGGCTGTTACGATGACCTCGTAACCCAGCTGCCGCCAGCGCGGAATAAAGGGCGCCAGCATCTCGTCTGCGACGAAACAGGCGTGGTCCATCTCTTCGCAATCGTGGTGAAAGCGGTGCCCCATACTGTCCAGTGTGCAGGTGTGCAGGATGCCATAATCCAGGCCGAACCGCAGGCACAAGTTGGTGAGTGAGCCGTACAGATCAACATCCGATGGTGTCATCTGATTGGCCTTGCCATAGCCGGTCATTGTGTAGAACCGGCCGTGATTGATCGTTGCGCTGTCGGGCTCGTCATATTCGATGTCGCGGACATAGTCGAAGGGATGGCGGTTGAAGAATTGCGACCAATAGCTGTGGGTGACGGCCCCGGTCACGCCCCCGGCCGCGCGCACCTGGCTGAAGATATCTTTGTGATTCAGCCGAAATACGTTGCCGTTGCCGGTACACCCGTGTTCCTGCGGCGAAACGCCAGTGTGGATCGAGGCATAGCAACTGGCCGAGGTCGAGGGCAGCACCGCGCGCAACTTCCAGACCCGCGCCTCACCACTGTCGACCCAACCTTCGAGATTGCCGAACAGACGACGGAAATTGCGCCATGGGACGCCGTCGAGAATGATAAGCAGAAGCTTGCGATCCATGTGCCAGGCCCTCTGAATGTGTCCTGCCGCTGACCCTATGGGATTCGCAGCCCTTTGGATGCCTGTTCCCGTCCCGAATTGCAAAATCCCGACACCAATGTGCCGGGATTTTGAAACTTCATGAAACTGTCACGCAGGGTATCAGTTGCCGGCGCTTTCCATTTTGCGGTGGGCAACAACCTCTTCCAGCCAGCCCAGATGCATTTCCGGAACGGAACTCAGCAGCAGGTCGGTATAGTCGTCAAACGGCGGGCTTAGCACCTCGCTTTTAGAGCCATACCGCACGACACGCCCCTGATACATCACCGCGATGCTGTCGCTGATCGCGCGGACCGTCGCCAGATCGTGGGTGATGAACAGGTATGCCACATCCTCGATCTTTTGCAGGTCCAGCAACAGTTTCAGGATGCCGTCCGCCACCAGCGGATCCAGCGCCGAGGTGACCTCATCACAAATGATCATCTTGGGCTTGGCTGCCAGCGACCGCGCGATGCAGACACGCTGTTTCTGCCCGCCGGACAGTTCTGCCGGATAGCGGTCGATGAACTTTTCGCCCAGTTCAATCTCATCCAGAAGTTCGATGATCCGCTTGCGTTTTTCCGCGCCACGCATGTTGAAATAGAACTCCAGCGGGCGACCGATGATCGTGCCGACCGTCTGGCGCGGGTTCATCGCGACATCGGCCATCTGGTAGATCATCTGCAGCTCGCGAAGGTCTTCGCGCGAACGTCCGTCAAGATCAGGGCTAAGCTTGCGCCCCGCAAAGGTGATCTCACCATCGCGCGGGGGTAGAAGGCCCGTGACCACGCGCGCCAGCGTCGACTTGCCCGATCCCGATTCACCAACGACGGCAAGCGTCTGTCCGGGATGAAGCTCGACATTGACGTTGTGCAGCACGTCGAAATTCAAACCCTTGTAGCGCGCAGTGATGCCATCCACCTGCAACACCGGTTCCGGTGTGGGCTTCTTTTCTTCATGGTCGATGGACCGGACTGAAACCAGCGCCTGAGTGTATTCCTCTTGCGGGTTGTTGATGATCTGATCTGTGCTGCCGTACTCGACGGTATCACCCATTTTCAGAACCATGATGTCGTCACTGACCTGCGCCACAACCGCCAGATCGTGCGTGATGTAGAGCGCGGCAACGCCGGTATCCGCGATGGCTTCCTTGATCGCCATCAGAACATCGATCTGCGTGGTCACGTCCAGCGCCGTGGTGGGTTCGTCGAACACCACCAGATCGGGTTCAGGACATAGCGCCAGAGCCGTCATGCAGCGCTGCAACTGACCGCCCGAGACCTGGTGCGGGTAACGATTGCCGATATTGTCCGGGTCGGGCAGACCCAGCTTGGCAAACAGCTCGCGTGCGCGGGCCTCGGCCTCTTTGCGGCTGAACTTCTTCTGTTCGACCGCAGCCTCGACCACCTGATCCATGATCTTCTTGGCCGGATTGAAAGACGCGGCAGCGGATTGCGAGACATAGGTGACCTCACCCCCGCGCAGCTTGCGGATATCCTTTAGAGATGTCTTCAGGATGTCGCGCCCGTTCACCCAGACTTCGCCGCCGGTGATCTTCACACCACCCCGGCCATAGGCCATCGAGGCCAGACCAATGGTGGATTTTCCGGCGCCGGATTCACCGATCAGACCCAGCACCTTGCCGCGTTCAAGGTCAAAGCTGACCCCATGCACAATCTCGATGTCATGGGGTTTCTCACCCGGTGGATAAACGGTCGCGCCGATCTTGAGGTCGCGGACCTTGAGAAGGGTATCACTCATCCCCGGCCTCCTTTCAGCGATGTGGTACGGTTCAGGACCCAGTCAGCCACAAGGTTGACCGAGATCGCCAGCGTCGCGATTGCAACGGCAGGCAACAGTGCGGCGGGAATGCCGTAGACGATGCCCTCCTTGTTTTCCTTCACGATGCCACCCCAGTCAGCCTCGGGCGGTTGTACGCCAAGACCCAGGAAAGACAGGGTCGAGACGAACAGAACGGCAAAGATGAACCGCAAGCCCATTTCGGCCACCAGTGGTGACAAGGCATTGGGCAGGATTTCGCGGAAGATGATCCAGCCGATTTTCTCGCCCCGCAGACGCGCAGCCTCGACATAGTCCATGACGGTGATATCGACAGCTACAGCGCGCGCCAGACGATAGACACGTGTCGAATCGAGCAGACCCATGACGACGATCAGGATCGGTACGGTCACCGGCATCACCGATAGGACCACAAGTGCGAAGATCAGCGTCGGGATCGACATGATCAGATCGACAAAGCGCGACAGCACCTGATCGACCCAGCCGCCCATCACGGCGGCAAAGAAGCCAAGGACCGAGCCGGTCACGAAGGACAGGATCGTCGCGGCCGTCGCGATGAAGATGGTGGTGCGCCCGCCATAGATCATCCGGCTGAGCAGATCGCGCCCGATATTGTCGGTGCCCAGCCAGAAATTCGACTCGGTGAAACCTTCGGGTGCGATCCCCAGCATGATCTCGATCTTCGAGGGTTCCCAGACATCGCCAACCACTTCGGCCATGCCATAAGGCGCGATGAGCGGAGCGAGCAGCGCCATGAGGAAGTAGAGGGCCGTCAGGAACAACCCGATCAGAGCAGAAATAGGAATGTTCTTCATTTCGGATGCCTCAGACGCGGGTTGGCCAGGATCGAAACGATGTCGGCGATCATGTTGAGGCCGATATAAACGGCGGCGAAAACCAGCCCGCAGGCCTGTACCACCGGAACGTCACGTTTTGACACGTGGTCCACCAGATACTGCCCCATGCCGGGATAGACAAAGACCACTTCAATCACGACGACGCCAACCACCAGATAGGCGAGGTTCAACATAACGACGTTAACAATCGGCGCGATGGCGTTCGGAAAGGCGTGGCGGGCGATGACCTGAAACCCGCTCAAACCTTTGAGTTCAGCCGTCTCGATATAGGCCGATTGCATCACGTTCAGGATCGCCGCACGGGTCATGCGCATCATATGCGCCAGTACAACCAGCGTCAGCACCATGACGGGCAGGGCGATGGCCTGAAGCTTTTGCAGCAAACTCATGTGATCGCCGATCATCGCAACGGATGGGAACCATCCCAGCTTTACGGCAATGAAGTACATCAGCAGATAGCCGATCAGGAATTCCGGGATCGAGATCGACGCCAGCGTCACGGCCGAGATCAGTTTATCCGGCCAGCGGTCCTTATACCGGACAGCAATCAAGCCCAGCAGAATTGCAAGCGGCACAGAAATGATGGCGGCCCAAAAGGCAAGAAACAGAGTGTTTGACATGCGTTGACCGATGCTCTCGGCGATGTCACGACCATTGGTCAGCGCAGTACCCAGATCCCCCTGCAACGCGGCAAACAGCCAGTCGAAATAGCGGGTAATGGCGGGTTCGTTCAGGCCCAGTTCTTCACGCAGGTTAGCAAGGGCTTCGGGGGTTGCGGACTGGCCGAGGATCGACTGGGCTACGTCGCCGGGCAGGATAAGCGTACCCGCAAAGATCAGCACGGATACGGCTAATAACAGCAAAAGGCCCAGCGCAATGCGCTGGACCACAAGTTTCATCGCGATTCCCATATCAGGCAGCAATCCACATGGTCATCGGAGCGTAGAAGTTGTTGAGGTCAAAGCCGTTCTTGGCCTCGATCCAACCGTCCACGTCCGAGGTCGTGGCGTCAATGAACTGGTTGAACATCGGACAGATCAGGCCGCCCTCGTCGCGCAGGATGGTGGACATATCGGCATACATCTGTTTGCGGCTGCCTTCGTCCAGTTCGCCCCGAGCGGCAAACAGCAACTGGTCGAACTGCTCGTTGTTGAAACGGGTATCGTTCCAGTCCGCCGACGACAGGTACGCGGTCGAGAACATCGAGTCCTGCGTCGGGCGCCCACCCCAATAGCTGGTGCAGAAGGGCTGTTTGTTCCAGACCTCGGACCAATAGCCGTCATTGGGTTCACGCTTGATTTCGATGTTGATGCCAGCGGCACCGCAGGATTGCTGGAACAGAGCCGCCGCATCCGGCGCGCCCGGGAACGAGTTATCCGACGTCCGCAGCAGAATAGATCCGTCAAAACCCGATTCCTTGAGGTGGAATGCCGCTTTGTCCGGGTCGTATTCACGCTGTTCCAACTCGGTGAACAGCGGATAAGAGCTGTTGATCGGCGTGTCATTCCCGACTGAGCCGAAGCCGAACAAGATCTTGTCGACCATCTCCTGACGGTTCATGCCGTATTTCAGCGCCAACCGCAGATCCTTGTTGTCAAACGGCGCAGTGTTGGTGTGTGCGATAAACACATAGTGTCCCGGACCCGAAGTGGTGCGCAGGTTGATGTTTGGCGCACGACCGACCAGTTTTGCGGTGCGCGGCGGCACGCGGTTGATCATGTGAACCTGACCCGATTGCAGCGCCGCAACGCGCGCGGTGTCATCGTTGATGACGATCAGTTCGATCGTATCCGCATGGCCGACATTTTCGTCCCAATAGTTGGGGTTCTTTTCACCTACAAAGCGCACGCCGGGTTCGACCGATTTCAGGACGTAAGGCCCTGTGCCAATCGCTGCGGTCGGATCGTCATTGCCGCCATTGGGCTGGATCACCAAATGATAATCGGTCAGCAGATAGGGCAGGTCGGCGTTGGGCTTTTCCAGCTCAACGATGAACAGATCACCGTCGACGCTCATGTTCTGGATACCGCGCATGATGCCCAGGGCACCCGATTTCGTGTCTTCACCGGAATGACGTTCCATCGTTGCCAGCACATCGTCGGCGGTCATGGTTTTCCCGTTCGAGAAGCTCACACCGGAACGAATTTTGAACGTCCAGATGCGCGCATCCGACGACGCTTCAAAGCTTTCGGCAAGACGTGGCCACAGGCCGCCATCGGGGTCCAGTTCCAGCAGCGGTTCGCCCCACAGGCGGATAACCTGTGTCGCGGTGGCGTTTGCTGCAACTGCCGGGTCCAGACTGTCGGACGAGCCGCCGCCCTGAATGCCCACGCGGATGGTGCCGCCCTTGACTGGCCCGGCCGCTCGCGCGGCGGTTGCAAACACGCTGCTTGCCATCGCGACGGACACACCCAAGGCGGCTGCCCGGCCCATGAACTCGCGGCGCGACATTCTACCCGTCGCCACAAGTTTAGACATGTGAGTGAGTTGATCGTTCATCCAAATTCTCCCAGTTGATTGGATTGAGCCCTTTGCGGGCTTTTATTGACGCATGAGTCAACGTTGGCGTATTTCCCGTTCCCGAGCAAGAATAAATCTGCCTCTCAGCCTTCTGGCCTCTAGACTTGATCGCGCGGGATCGTATCTTCTAACTGGCGCGAGTAGATAAGTGTTTCGCCCTCATAGGCGTTGATGCTGGCGGTCAGATAAAATCTGTCCCGGTCGCTCCACATTTCGCAGGCTGTTTGTGTTCGCAGTTTCACGTCGTCTCGAATCATTTCTTGCGTCCAGACACACGCCCCGCGCGCCGATAGCGGATCATCCGGGTGGATCGACCATTTCTCGGAGGCGCAGCTGCCGCTGGTCAGGCCGTGATCATTATCCCTGACCAACCCGAAGTCGTCATCGATCAGCATGTGAATCTCGCCCGTATTCATATCCGTTTCGACTCGTCTGGTATTGGCTGCGGGGCGCAGGGTCGTAACGGATCGTTCCGCTTCGCTGTCGGCTGGCGCAAAGACACACTCGTCCGCGTGGGCCGCAGGGCGAACCGGGAGGGTGATGTCGCCCTGGGTCAGGTGTAGTTCTGCCGTCTCGGGCGCGGGCCAGATCAACGGCCAGCAAGCGCTTGAGATTGCAACCCGAAGCCTGTGGCCCTTTGGGACGCGATAGGCGATGTGATCCAGATCCAGCGTGATGTCATAGCTTTGACCGGGCTCGAGAGATTGTGGATTCGCGTGGCTGTCGCGATGGGTCAGGTTCAGTACGCCATAGGTGATCCGGGTCGATGCACCGTCGGGATGGATGTGGTTTAACCGCACGGCGATCTGTGCTTGCGGTTTGTCGGCGCTCAGACGCAGGCGGATACGCGGGGCGCCGACAATGTCCATGTCTTCCGAGAGGGCTGCGCCATTGAAGCAGGCCGACAGCGCATCGTCCGCACGTTGATCGCCGGGCATGTCAGGGCCCAGCCAGATGGCGCAGAACTCACCGCTGTCCATGCCACAATGCTGGGGGGATCGAATGCGCCGATCCAATGGCCCGCTGTGATCCAGCCCGCCATCGCTAAGCGTCATTGTCATGCCGGGGATGTGAGATGTGGCGCCAGTATTTTCGGCGACCCAGCGCCCGGGGCGTTCAGCGTACCAGCGCGCCGGGCGTACCCCATCCATCAGATAGACGCGGTAATCGGGGTCGTTCTCTACCCCGGTATCAATGCCCTTGAGCCACCGATCCCACCACCGCAATGCCTCTTGCAGGAAACCGATCCGAGGTTCAGGAACCGCGAAATGCGGGTATTTGTGCACCCAGGGTCCAACGATCCCTTTGACGGGAGCTTTCAGATTTTCAACCAGCAGCGGAACCGTGTTTTTATATGCGTCGCTCCAACCGCCAACGGCCAGCGTAGCAGCCTGAATTGCCCCGAAATCCTCGCAAACGGATCCGTGCTGCCAATAGGTATCGCGTGTTTGATGGCGCAACCAGACCGAAGGGAGAAAGGGCTCAGCCTCTAGCCGCTTTATCCAGAGATCGCGCCAGTCCGGTCGCAGCGCCGGGTCGGGCGCGCGCGAGGAATACGACCACATCGTAGCCCCCCAGCCCAGATTTTCGTTCAGCAAGCAGCCACCCTTGTAGTGGATGTCATCCGCATAGCGGTCCGCCGTCGAACACAAGGTGACAATGGCCTTCAGCGCCTCGGGTTGCATTGCCGCGACCTGCAGCGCGTTGAACCCGCCCCAGCTGATGCCCATCATGCCAACGGTACCGCTGCACCATGGCTGTTCGGCCAGCCAGTTGATCACCTCGACCGCGTCGTCCAGTTCCTGTTGGGTGTATTCATCCTCCATCAGGCCTTCACTGTCACCATTGCCGCGCATGTCGACGCGGATGCAGGCATAGCCGCGTTTGGCGAACCAAGGATGGGTCAGGGCATCCCGGGTCGCGGTGCTGTCGCGTTTGCGGTAGGGTAGGTATTCAAGGATGGCAGGCACCGGGTGGTCATCTGCATCAACGGGCCACCAGACGCGGGCCGACAGGCGGCATCCATCGGACATGGTGATGCCAAGGTCTGGGATATCCTCGATTTCGCGCAGAGTGTTGGGGGGTGGCGTCATTTTCTTAGCTTTCCATCCAGATTGTGACCGGGCCGTCATTGGTCAGATTCACCGACATATCTGCGCCAAAGACACCGGTTTCGACGGGGATACCTTGGCCCGACAATTGCCTGACGAACTCCTGATACAAGCGCTCTCCTTCAGCGGCGGGGGCTGCCTGAGAAAACCCGGGCCGGTTGCCCCGCGATGTGTCGGCGGCCAGCGTGAACTGGCTGATCACAAGGGCAGAACCCCCAACATCCAGCACCGAGCGGTTCATCTTGCCCGCGTCGTCCTTGAATATCCGGAGTTTGATGATCTTTTGCGCCAGCAACGCGGCCTGTTCCGTGTCGTCCCCCTGCATGGCACAAACCAGGATCATCAGGCCCGGACCACATTGGCCAACCAATGCGCCATCAACAGAAACCGAGGCGTTTGAGACTCTTTGCAGCAATGCACGCATGGATGGGCCTGTCCTTTCTTGTCGCTTACCCGCGCCAGTCGACGATCTGCTCCAGCGGTGCGCGGTCAGTTCTGAACCCGTTGGCCGGGTGGTCAGTGTCGGGATAGCCGAATGAGATCGCGCACAGGATCAGGCGGTCATCCGGGATATCGAAATGGCGGTGCAGAAACGGGCCATAAGTGGCAATGGCGGCCTGCGGGATGCTGGCGATACCCATCGCTTGCGCAGCAAGGGCAAAGGCAGTGACAAACCCACCGCAATCCATCGCCCCATAAGGCCCCAGTTCGGCAGGGCTGGAAATAATGGCACAATGCGGTGCGCCAAACAGGGCAAAGTTCTGCATCATCTGGTGGGCAGAGGCTGCACGGTCCCCTTTTTCAACCCCGACCGCCTCATACAACGCCCAGCCGCACGCACGGCGGCGATCCTGATAGGCGCCGGAATAGCCTGTGGGAAAGGGCAGGTCCGGGGCAGCGGCGGCGCTCGTAACCTCTTTTTGCAACGCCTCGCGAAACCCGTCTGTCTCTGCTCCGCTGGTCACGGTGACATGCCAGGGCTGGGCGTTGCACCAGCTTGGCACACGTCCGGCGCTGGCGATGATCTGTTCGATCTGATCTTTGGGAACGGGGTCCGGGTGGAAGGCTCTGCAGGAATGGCGCCCATGCAGCAATTCGTTCAGTACTGAGAGTGTCACGCGGTCCCCCTGTTTCGCCCCAGGAAGATGCCTGCGCTTTTCGCGTCAGGCAAGCGCGATCATTTATTGCTGTCCGGTTGCGATCAGATATCCGACCCCGGCAGCCACCAGCAGGCCAAGAACCACCGCAATCGTGATCTTGATCGCCGACCAGGGCCGTTCGCCCTGAACCCTGCCTGTACGGCCGTTGACGACAAAGCGATAGGTCTGCCCACGATATTTGTAGGCCGCCATCCAGACCGGCAGCAGGATGTGCTTGAACGTGACATCGCGAACTTCGGTCTCAAGCGCATGGATGCGTTGCCGATCCCCGCCAATATCAAACCGAACATCACGTTCAATCACACGCGCCATGTGACCGCGCGCCTCCTGATAGCCTTCGTTCAGTTCGACGGTGTAGGCTTCGGCCCGGAAACCAGCCAGATATTCCGGCTGATAGGGCTCTAGCGCTGGCAGATCCCACGGCTCCAGAGCATCGGTGTAAGATTTTGGCAGAGATCGCGAGGCCAGCACCAGTACGTCGTCAAAAAACCGCGCCACGCGCCCGGATTTCGGGGACCAGCGGATCTTTGGAACCTTCTGTTGAACGCGTTTTCCATCCCGCATGACCGTGCGGGTTTCGTAGTAAACAGTGCCCCGTTCGCCGCGATAGCTGGATTTCGTGTCCGCATCAAAGGTCCAGTAGGGCACATAGATCCCCTGCATTTTGCGACCTTTCCGGGCGTATTCCTTCAGACCATTGGGTGCAAACCAAAGCCGCCCCAGCCAATCACCCATCGCCTTGTGAGCTGAGCGTTCGTCGAATGCAAACGGCAGAACACCGCGAGGTTTGATGTGGCGGCTAACACCCGTATCGGTCACAACAGGGGTCGCGCAAAACGGACATTCTGCGGCGTGGGTGTTGGGATCGAATTCAACCTGGGCTGCGCAGTTCGGACAGGTCAGAACCCGCGTTTCTTCAATCTCGGTATCAGGCAAGCGATCCGCGACAGCGGCATCGAAATCCAGTTCTTTCAGGCTGGCCCCGCCCCACGGTCCCGCGCCGATGGCTTCGGAATGCCCACAATGATCACAGGTCATGGTGCCGTTGGCGGGGTCAAATCTGTAATCCGCACCACATTGCTCGCAAGGGAAACGGTGTTCGTCGGTGCTCATTTCGCGACTCGCCCTATCTTTTGTTCAGCAATCCTGCGATCAGGCCCCCGGAGGAGGTGGCGGCAGGATGGTGAACAGCTGCGCCAGTTCCTGCACGTCGCCCGCCTTTTTCCAGCCGTCCTGACCAGCAGTCCAAACATGGGTGTCACGCGTGATTTCACCGTCAGTGGCCATGCGCCCCATCTTGGCCTTGGAAAACGGCCCGCTGGTCTGGCCATCCACGGCGATATGCCAGACATGCTCAACCGGAGGTGGGGGGGGCGGTGTCGTATGTGCCGACTGTTGCGGGGCAGCGGGGGTGGAGCCGCCCCACGGGCCGCCCGATTGACCCGCTGCCATGTTCGACATCTGCTGTGCCATCGCCATGCCCATCCCCATGCCAAGACCCGCGCCCATGCCGCCGCCCTGACCGGGATTGTTGGCCGCTGCCGTCATTGCCTCGGCCGCCGAGTACTGGGTGAACTTTCCCAGATCACCAGCCAGCCCCATCGAGGTGCGCTTGTCCAGCGCCGCCTCGACTGCAGGCGGCAGTGAGATATTCTCGATATAGAATTCCGGCATCTCCAGCCCGTAACCTTCCAGAACGGGCGAGACCTCGGCTGCAATCAACTTGCCCAGATCGGCGGTGTTGGCAGCCATGTCCAGAACCGGGATGCCAGATCCGGCGATGACGCGGGAAAATTCCTGAACGATGATGTTGCGAACTTGGAAACTGATCTCATCCATTGTGAATTCACCATCAGTACCCACGATCTCGACCAGGAACTTCGCCGCATCCTTCACACGCACGGTGTACGTGCCAAAGGCCCGGATGCGCGTCGGTCCGAATTCGGGATCGCGCAGCATGATCGGGTTCTTGGTGCCCCATTTCAGATCGTTGAACCGGGTCGTGTTGACGAAATAGATCTCGGACTTGAACGGCGACTGAAACCCGTGATCCCAATGCTGCAATGTCGTCAGGATCGGCATGTTGTTGGTTTCAAGCATGTAAAGGCCCGGGGTGAACACGTCAGCCAATTGACCTTCGTGCACAAACACGGCGGCCTGACCTTCGCGAACCGTCAGTTTGGCGCCGTATTTGATCTCGTGGCCCTCACGCTCGAACCGCCAAACCATCGTATCGCGGGTGTCATCGACCCAGTGAATGACGTCGATAAACTCTCCGGTCAGAAAATCAAAAATACCCATAAGCGTTCTCCTGTTTCCGGGGTCAGAGCGACAGCCCCATTAATTCTCGGGTTATGATCCGCACCACCGGGCGCGCCTCGTCAACGGTGATGCCCGGTTTCAGGCGCGGATCGTATAATAATGTCAGCAGCTTTTCGTCATGGCTGGTTAGTAAGGCGAATTCATCGTCATCGTTAAAGATCGAAGGCCGCGCCGCCGGGCTGTCATTGGGTAGCCCCAGACCTTGTGCGATTTCCTCGTGAATGCAGCTAAGACGTACCAGATCCGGCAGTTCGGCCCGGATCAGGGCCACCGCGCGCACATAGACATTCGGCGCAGAATTGGTTGCCGAGGCGAATACGAAGCAATCAAACGAGGGGCGCGGATTGGCGATAAGATCAAGCGGACCTTGCCCGATATTGGGGATCAATTGCTTGATCCGTCCGACGACATAGCTGCTGTCATCCTTGCCGGCAAAAAAGACGTGGAAATTACCGTTCCGGCTGACGGTCGAAATCGGATGCCCCGTCAATCGAGCCAGCCGTTTCGAGAAATTGGTTATGTCCGCGGTGTTCCGGGTGCGCATCTCGGGCGCGACCGAGGGGCCGTATTCGGGCTGTATGCGCACCGGAGAGGTCCATCGGCTCAGCTGCCCATCGGTCCGGCGCGCCCCGACCGAGGCGGCATCGTCCGGATACTCGCTGTAAAATGCGATGGTTTCGAAATTGCGGGCCAGATCGTCGGCCTCATATGGTGTGTCTGGTCCGCCGCCATCAACTCGCAGCAACCCCCGCGTTTTCAGGTCTCGTTCGATACGCTGATAAAACCGGGCCAGATCCTGACTGGCCGCTGATGGCGGGACGTAGGCATTGGCCGCGATCTGAGGTTGCGCAGGTTGCGGTTGTAGGACACTGGAGGTCTGCAACGCCTCATCACACCCAGCCAGCGCGATCACCGACAGGGCCAGAATTGCCTTTCCAAGCTGTCCCACCGGGACCACGCCGCCGCCCTCAGCCGGGGACTGCTGTGCTGGCGGTGTCGCCCAACCCGTCCTTGCGCGCCTTGGCCGAGGCCAGCGTGTCGCGCAATTCGACCTCCATCTTTTGCAACTCCGCCTCGGCGGCGGCACGTTTGGCTTTGCCTTCATCCGCGATGGCAAGGCTTTCATTGATGGTGCCGATGAGGTCTTCGTTCGCTTTCTTGACGGCTTCGATGTCAAAGACGCCACGCTCCATTTCTTCGCGGATCATCTTGTTGCTTTCGCGCAGATTGGCTGCGTTCGAGGTGAGCAATTCGTTGGTCAGGTCGTTGGCATCACGCACGGCTGCGGCCGCCTCGGCGCTGCGTTGAATGGTGACTGCCTGCGCCAGTTGCGTTTCCCAAAGCGGAACAGTGTTCACCAGAGTCGAGTTGATCTTGGTGACCAGCGACTTGTCGTTTTCCTGCACCAGCCGGATCGACGGCAGCGATTGCATCGTCACCTGACGCGTCAGCTTCAGGTCGTGCACACGGCGTTCCAGATCATCCCGCGCGGCGCGCAGATCGCGCAGCTCCTGCGCCTTCATGACCTGTTGGTCCTCTGGCGCGGCCTGTACCTCGGATTCTTTTTCCGGAATTTCCTGGCTGTCCAACTCGGTCAGTTTTTCCTCGCCCGCCGCGATGTAAAGGGCCAGTTCGTCATAAAACCCCAGCGTCTTTTCGTAGAGCAAGTCCAGAGACTTGATGTCTTTCAGCAATGTGTGCTCATGGCCCAGCAGATCATCGGTGATCTTGTCGATCTGGCCCTGCACATCTTCGAACTTAGCTGTGAACTGGGCAAACGGGGCCGCCTTGCCCAGCAGTTTCTCCCACCAGCTGCGTTCTCTCCGCACGTCCAGTTCACTGACAGAAAAACCCCGGATCGTAGTTACGATATTGCGCAGACTATCACCTGCGGGGCCGACATCCTTGTTGCGTACATCAGCCAGCATGGCCTGGCTGATCTCTTGCAACTCGGCCTGCGCGGATGAGCCGAACGAAACGATCGAGTTGGTGTTGCCCATGTCGATCTCTTCCATCCGCTTGCGAATCTCGGCGCTGACAGGTTCATCGGCGTCTTCCAGCGAGACGATCTCGGCCTTGGGTTCAGGCAGCGCTACGGCAGTAACCTCCTGCACGATGGATTCAGATTCAATCGCCTTGTTTTTGATTTCATCGGACATGGGGCAATCCTCGCTCAAACTATGGCCGGTCAGTCCAGCCGGACACCTTCGCGTTGCAATCTTTCGCGCAACACATCAATTTCAACCGTCAAATCACTGCGGTCATCCAACAGCATTTTCTTTGTACGTGCAGCAAAGTTCTGTTCCAGATCATCCAGAAGGGCTGTGTAGTCTGCCTTCGCCTGCGCATCGCGGGTACGCGCGTAGACGTCGGCGAACTTCACCGTCGCGTCCCGGGCACCTTGCAGATAGACCGTCATGTACTTGCGCGCACCCGCCAGATCCCGAGGGTCCTCTTCGACCGTTCGAAACAAGTCCCGCGCAGTATCCTGAAACCGTTCAACGCGGGCTTCGATCTTGCGATCACCAGCGCGCTTTATGGCGTCGGTCATCTCGGACAAATGGGCCTGCCCCTCTTCGACAACGCGGGCAACGCGGTCCTGTTGAAACGTATCAATGCCTTCCATGCCTTTGTCTTTCATCGGATCAAGCCCGAAAGACACCGAGTGCAGCACAGTTGCTGCCAAGCCAAACAAGACCGGGGCTACAATACTTGCCTGAGCCGCGGCCTCGGGGTCAAAATCAGCACGGTAGGCGGCCAAGGCCGTTCCTAAACCGGTAAGAACAGAGGCAAATATCTTGCGCGGTATTGCAGGCCGACGCGCGGTGCGCCGGGCGTTGTACGCGGCTTCGGCGCGCAAACCTTCGCGCAACAGAAAGGCAGCACCGATCAACAAGCCGGCGGCGACAAGCCCGATGGTCATGCCGATCGCGCCGTCATTCAGCGATAGAAAAACCAATGGAATTGCAGGCAGGAACAATAGGTTTACGCGCGCGCCCGCAGGTTCGACGCGCGCTCGATCAAACTGTCCGCGCTGCGGCTGTTCGTCCTGAGCAGCACTGCCATCAGGGCTGAATTTTCCGCCATACCGTTTGGCCATGAGTTTACAAGCCCCCCAGCAGGCCAGTACAGACGCCGAACAGCAACACCAGCAATGTGGCATATGCGAATTTTTGCACGCCAGACCCGGACATGACGTTCCCCCAAAGGCAGCCTTCAGAGAAAATTTAGTAGATGCGAGGGCTTGGCGCTAGGGGGAAGGTTGGAAAACCCGCGTCACTTGCGAGGTTTCTTGCCGATTGGTGAGCGCTTTCTTTGTGGCCGTGAAGGGCGTTTTGCCCCGTCGGCGTGAATATCCCCGCCCTCAAGCCCCAATTGGTCACGCAGAACCCGGCGACGGATCTCTTCGACCTCACCGGGTTTCAAAGCGCCCAATTGGAACGGACCATAAGATACGCGCAATAGCCGGTTCACGGTAAAGCCGATATCCTCGATCGCGCGCCGGATTTCGCGGTTCTTGCCCTCTCGCAGGCCGATGGTCAGCCAGGCGTTTGCGCCCTGTTGCCGGTCCAGCGTCACTGTCATCGGCTGAAACCGCTCGCCTTCAATCACAAGCCCCTGTCGCAATGGTGCAAAATCTTCGTCCTTGGGACGTCCGTTCACACGCACCCGGTATTTGCGAAGCCAACCGGTCGAGGGCAGTTCCAGCTTGCGCTTGATCCCGCCGTCATTGGTCAGCAACAATAACCCTTCCGAGTTCAGGTCCAACCGCCCGACGCTCATGACCCGGGGCATGTCCTCGGGCAGGTTGTCAAAAATCGTGGCGCGGCCCTTTTCGTCCCGCGCGGTGGTCACCAGACCCGAGGGCTTGTGGTACAGCCACAGGCGCGAGGGCTCGGGTTCGGACACCGGTTTGCCGTCGACAGTTATCCTGTCTTTGGCGGTCACGTTCAGCGCGGGGCTGTCGATTGCCTTGCCGTTGACGGTTACACGACCGGCTTCGATCATGCGTTCCGCTTCGCGGCGCGAGGCTACGCCAGCGCGCGCAAGGACTTTGGCGATCCGGTCGCCGGGGGGAGGGGTGTTGCTCATGCCCCGGCCATACCCCATCCCGCCGCCTTGCGAAAGGCAGCTTTCTGAGGCAGTCAAAGGCATGACGTTTAGATCGTATATGGAATTGGCCCTGAAACAGGCGCGCGCCGCGGCTGATCGCGGTGAGGTGCCTGTAGGCGCAGTGATCGTTTCCCAAGGGCGGGTTGTGGCCGAAGCGGGCAATCGCACACGGGAACTGAACGATCCCACGGCCCATGCCGAGGTTCTGGCCTTGCGCGCAGCCTGCGCTGCCGCCGAGTCCGAGCGGCTACCGGATCACGACCTGTACGTCACGCTGGAGCCCTGCGCGATGTGCGCCGCCGCGCTGGCTGCTGCGCGTATCCGGCGGATTTGCTATGGCGCGTCCGATCCGAAGTCCGGTGGCGTTGCCCATGGCGCGCGGGTGTTTTCGCACCCGCAATCGCATCACACACCCGAGGTTTATGACGGGATCGGGGCGGAAGAGGCCGAGCGTTTGCTTAGGGCATTTTTCGCAGAGCGTCGTTAGAACGTTACCATTTCAGGCTGTAAATCCTGTGATCTCCGGGCAGGCCTTTAAGCGAAACGGACCGGGCCGCGCCAAAGGCCATGTCATCCTGTCCATCGACCAGAAGCCTGGTTGCATCCGAAACGCAGACCTCACCCGGAGCGGCAATGGCTGCGACGCGCGCAGCCTTGTTCACCACCGAGCCAAAGAAATCGTCATCGGTCTGGATGACGTCGCCTGTATGTATTCCGACGCGCACCCGCAGGGACGGTTCACCGGGTTCTGCCGCGTTACGTTGCTGCAATTCGGTCGCGGCCATCAATGCTGCGCGGGCCGACGCAAAGCTGGATATCGTACCGTCGCCCAGCGATTTCACCAGCGTGCCGCCTTGCGCCTCGATCGTGTCGCGGGCCAGTTCCAAGTGCCTGTGGACCGTATCAGCCCAGATCCGATCCCCCAGCTTTTCAGCGATGGACGAGGAATTGACGATGTCGGTGAACATGACCGAGGCCATGCCTTCGCGCTGATCCTGACGAAACCCGTCGCGCGCGGCGGCAACCAGCGCGTCCAGTGCTTTGTGCTCGACGCCCATTTTCTCAAGATTGGGGGTCGGGTTCGAGACATGAGCGTGCACAATCTTCCACAACCCGTCTTCAAGATGCAGGACAAAGGTAAACCTGTGCACCATGGCCGTTGCGGTGTTGGGAAAACGCAGTGTGGCAACGCAATTGGCCCAGCCTACAGAACCGCATTCAAAGGCCTCCAGACTGTGCTCGTCCCATTCGAAATCGGGGATTTCCGCAACGTGATCCGGGAAGCCCTGTCGGAACAGCGCGCCGGACCAGAACTCGCCTTCAGCCGAACCCTGATAGCGCACATATTCCGAGGCCGACAGCATATTGGATAGCGCGGGGCTATCCTTTTCCCGAACCGCATCGTTCCAGCGCCGCACTACGGCGACCAACTCGGGCGAGGGGCGGATGGGCTGGGTCATGCGCGTTTCACGACAAGCTCGCGCGGGATGTCGGCCAGCGGTTTGCCACCCTCGGCGGTGACCACAAAGCTTTCGGTGATCGCCAAACCCCAATCCGGGGTCCAAAGCCCTGGCATAAGGTGGAACGTCATGTTTTCCTTTAGCTCGGTCGTATCACCGGGGCGCAGGCTCATGGTCCGCTCGCCCCAGTCGGGCGGGTAGCTGAGGCCAATTGGATACCCGGTGCGGTTGCCTTTGACGTATCCGGCCTTGGCGAAACTGTCATAGACGCAGGCGGCGACCTCTTCACAGGTGGTGCCGGGGCGGGCTGCGCGCAGCGCGTCGTCAATCGCCCTCAGCACTGCTGCTTCTGCGCGGCGGATATCTTCGGGCGGAGTGCCCAGAAACAAGCTGCGGCTGGCCGGGCAGTGATAACGTCGGTAACAGCCCGAGATTTCGAAATAAGTGGCCTCGCCCGCCACCAGCGGGCGGTCGTTCCATGTGATATGCGAGGCCGAGGCTTCGGCGCCTGAAGGCGCAATCGGGACAATCGCCGGATAATCGCCCGCCAGATCAGGCAGGCCCGCGATTCCGGCGGCTTGGACCTCGGCCACCAATTGGTTCTTGGGCAGCCCCTCGCAATAAGCGTCGCGCAGGACCCCGTGCATATGTGCCGTCAAGCGTCCGGCTTTCCGCATCATGGCAATCTCGGCGTCGC
Source organism: Ruegeria sp. E1 (assembly GCF_056534225.1). NCBI lineage: Bacteria > Pseudomonadati > Pseudomonadota > Alphaproteobacteria > Rhodobacterales > Roseobacteraceae > Ruegeria > Ruegeria sp. E1. The sequence goes on from NZ_JBQFPE010000007.1 coordinate 156,293, forward strand.
TTTTGACGGCGCGCTGCCAATTGACCAGACCCGTCGCATCGCTCAGCGCGTTGGCCCCAAAGGCGCTTTCCAGGATCCGGTTGCTGGCGGCAGAGTAATAGTAATTGTCCATCTCAACGCCCAACCGGGTGGTCCAGCCCTGGTATTTCAGCAGATCGACCAGAGAGTCCACCGGATGATGATCCGGGTGTTGAACGTGTTCCTCTGGCCAGTCGAACAGGGCGTCCGGCTCCAACCATGTGGTCTGCTGAGCGCCTGCTTTGTCCTGCGTACGCCCCCACCACAGCGGCGATCCTTCCCGAGGCAGGATCACCATCTGAGGCACATAAAAGCTCCATCCGTCGTAGCCGGTCAGCCAGGCCATGTTCGACGGATCGGTAATCAGAAGAGTATCGATGCCCCTGCGGTCCATCGCCGCCCGCGTCGCGGCGAGGCGCTGGGCGTATTCCTGCGCCGAGATATCCGAAGCGGGCATCAGAGGGTAATCGCTTTCATGATCTGAGGTTCGATGACATCAACACCGGGCAGTGCGTCCGCCAGTACCTGCGCCGATTGCTCAAGGATCGGGAAGGTCTGGTAGTGGCACGGGATCACGGTTTTGAAGTTGAAGTACCGTTTTGCGGCATAAGCAGCCCCGCGCATATCCATGGTAAAGTGCCCACCTGCCGACAGGATGCCGATATCCGGTTTGTAATAGTCCCCCATCCAGTCCATGTCGGCCATGATGTCCGTGTCGCCCGAGACATAAAGCATGTGACCCTCAGCCGCGATCATATAGCCGACCTCGGTGCCGCCCGTCCGCAACCCATCGGGCGTCGAAAAGGTTGAACTGTGCGAGGCGGGCACCATTGTCACCTTGACGCCGTTCAGATCAACCGTTCCGCCCTTGTTGTACCCAACCGTCTCGATATTCTCAGCCTCGGCCCAATATCCCATCAGATCGTATTGACCGACCACCGGAACGCCCAGATGTCTGGCCAATGGAAGAACATCCACCACATGATCGAAATGCGTATGCGTCAGCAGGATATGCGTCGCGCCAGCAACCGCGTCGTCATGTTGATCTTCGGGCAGGGCAGGGTTTCCGGTCAGCCACGGATCGATCAACAGAACCTGCCCCCCGGTTTCGATACGAAAGCTGCCATGCCCCAGCCAGATGATATTCATGAAGAAACCTCCCACAATTTTCTTGGACCCAGCCTAGCATCGGTTAAGTAAAAATCCATGGAATGGACGCAGCAAATTGACGGATATTGTGAGAGGTTATCGACCGCCTATTGGGCCGAGCCCATAAATGCGGTGACAAATGCCGCTTTTCTGATTTCCGCTTTTGTGATGTGGCGCCGAATGCGCGGGCAGTACGCACCGCTGGCGCATTTGTTGATCGCGGTTTTGGCAATGATCGGGATCGGCAGCTATCTGTTTCACACACACGCGCAGGTTTGGGCTGCAATGGCGGATGTTGCGCCGATATTGCTGTTCATCCTGATCTATATTTTCGCCATCAATCGCGATGTCTGGAAATTGCGCACATGGCCCGCTTTGGGTCTGACCTTGTTGTTCTTTCCGTTTGTGGCTGTGACACTCCCAATCTTTCGGCTGATACCTGGTCTAGGCGGGTCTGCGGCTTATGCTCCGATCCCGTTGCTTATCCTGATATACGCCGCATTGTTGCGCCATCGCGCACCAGTCGTTGCGCGTGGCCTGACCATTGGGGCCGCAATCCTGATAGCTTCGATCACTTTCAGGGCCATGGATTTGCCGATGTGTGAGCAGACTCCGATGGGGACGCATTTCATGTGGCACATTCTGAACGCAACCATGCTGGGCTGGATGATCGAAGTCTATCGCCGTGCACTTCGAAGCCGCAGCGCCAAGCCCTGACGCTGCATATATCGAAAGTCCCGAAACAATATTGTCGAAGGGCTCGGATATCCGATGGGCGGCCTCGCCGCATCAGGCCTGAAAAGCGGCGGCCAGAGGTGCCGCCAAGTCGAACTCGCGCAGAACGCGCGCCCGCCCATCGTCCGACATTTTCCGTGCGGTTTTTTCCACGATGCTCTGAACTTTTTCGGGCGAATGCTTGGCCGCAAAAGGTGCGAAGTACCATTTCAAAAAGACAAAACAAATCACATCTTCAAGCGCCTGCACCTCGGCATCGCGCTTGATACCTTGCTTGCGCAACATGCGTCCTGCCGTTTCAATCTGCTCGGCACTGTAGCCTGCGTCTTGCATCATGCTCATGACGACGTCGGCGTGATAGACGCCCTGCGCTTTGCGCCAGGCCAAATACCCGGCGCGACCTTCGGGATATTCGGCGCGCTTCAGCTTCCAGCGTTCCACATGCTGTCCGCGCGCGGCAATCTGCAATTCTTCCGAAGCTTCGGGAAACAGTCGGCTCAACTCTTCGCTCATCCGTTGGCCATATAGCAACGCCTCCGGCGTCCCGTCATCAAGGTTGGGATCTTGCGAGTTGGCCGCATCAATAGCGTCCAGAACTGATTGTTTTTGCGCGCTCATCTTCCGCTCCGCCGGGGTGACTGTTCGAACCGCCCGTCATGACAGGCAGACAGTCCCACATTAGCGGTTCGGGGCGCAGGGTGCATCATCCAAATGCGTAAATCCCGGACAAGACGCGGGGCGACCTGTCCGGGGTCAGTGGGCAAATCAATTGCCCGAGGGGGTTCTGTCTTTGGTGACTGGCTGAGCGATCGGGGCAGGGAACGCCAGATCGCGGGTCAGAGTGTCCATCGTGGGGCCGAAGGATCCGGCATGTGCCGGTGCTGCCAAAACTGCAAGGGACAATACAACTGCGGTTGTCAGGGATTTCATTGTCTTTCTCCGATTTGACGAGTGTCGTGTATATGAAATGAACTGTTTAGTTCAGAATTCAAGAGGCAAAATGAACTAATCGGTTCATTTTCTCGATTTGATGATTTTGGCAGGCTTGCCAGGTAGTCTAAGCTACAGGCGTGCTCAACAATTAGGCGTCTGGTCGAACGGGGGCCTTCGGTGCTCTTGCGACTGGCGCAGCAGACGGGTAAACGCCCTCATTAAACGTATATGAGGGTTTCCCATGTCGATTGACCAAAGCACCGCCGCAAAGGTGGCCAAACTGGCCCGGATCAAGGTCGAGGATGACGCGCTGCCTGCGCTGGCATCCGAATTCAACAACATTCTTGGGTTCATCGAACAACTGAACGAAGTGGATGTGGAAGGCGTCGAGCCGATGGTATCGGTCGAGCCGATGCGCCTGAAACGTCGTCAGGATGAGGTCACGGACGGAAACCAGCAGGACAAGGTTCTGTCCAACGCCCCCGATGCGCGCGAAGGCTTCTTCGCTGTTCCCAAGGTTGTGGAGTAAGTCATGAGCGATCTGAACAAACTGGGCCTGGCCGAGGCCCGCGACGCGCTGCGCAAGGGTGATGTGACCTCGGTTGAACTGACCGAATCCTGCCTGAAGGCCATCGATGAGGCGGACGCTTTGAACGCGTTTGTCCACAAAACGCCCGAGATCGCTTTGGAACGCGCAAAGGCCGCTGATGCGCGGATCAAGGCGGGTGATGCGCCGTCCATGTGTGGTCTGCCGATCGGTATCAAGGATCTGTTCTGCACCAAAGGCGTGCCCTCGCAGGCGGCATCGAAGATCCTGGAAGGCTTCAAGCCCGAATACGAATCCACCGTCTCGCAGCAACTGGCTGATGCCGGTGCGGTGATGCTGGGCAAGCTGAACATGGACGAATTCGCGATGGGGTCGTCCAACGAAACCTCGACCTATGGCAATGCAGTCAGCCCGTGGCGTCGCGGCAATGACGATGCGCAACTGACACCGGGTGGCTCGTCTGGTGGTTCGGCGTCGGCTGTTGCCGCCGACTTGTGTCTGGCGGCAACCGGCACCGACACTGGCGGTTCGATCCGCCAACCTGCGGCCTTTGTGGGTATCACCGGGATCAAACCCACCTATGGCCGTTGCTCGCGTTGGGGCATCATCGCGTTTGCGTCCTCGCTGGATCAGGCCGGTCCGATGACCAAGAACGTGCGCGACGCCGCGATCATGTTGGAAACCATGTGCGGTCATGATGCCAAGGATTCGACCAGCGCCGATCTGGCCGTCCCGAATTTCGAGGCGATGCTGACCGGCGACATCAAGGGCAAGAAGATCGGTATCCCCAAGGAATACCGCATGGACGGTATGCCCGCCGAGATTGAAAAGCTGTGGGCCGATGGGGCCACAATGCTGAAAGACGCAGGGGCCGAGATCGTCGATATCTCGCTGCCGCACACCAAATACGCGCTGCCTGCGTATTACGTGATTGCGCCTGCCGAGGCGTCCTCGAACCTGGCTCGTTATGATGGCGTCCGCTATGGGCGTCGTGCGACGCTGGCGCAGGGCGATGGCATCACCGAGATGTACGAAAAGACCCGCGCCGAAGGCTTTGGCCAAGAAGTACAGCGCCGCGTGATGATCGGCACCTATGTGCTGTCCGCAGGTTTCTACGACGCCTACTACAACCGCGCACGCCGCGTTCGGACGCTGATCAAGAAAGACTTCGAAGACGTCTTCGCTGCAGGCATCGACGCGATCCTGACCCCGGCAACCCCATCTGCCTCGTTCGGGCTGGGTGAGATGACCGAGGCTGACCCTGTTCAAATGTATTTGAACGACGTCTTTACCGTCACGGTCAACCTTGCCGGTCTGCCGGGTATCTCGGTGCCTGCGGGTCTTGATAAACAAGGGCTGCCACTGGGTCTGCAACTGATTGGGCGTCCATGGGACGAGGGCGATCTGCTCAACACCGCCTACGCGTTGGAAAGCGCGGCCGGGTTTGTGGCAAAGCCCGGAAAATGGTGGTAAGCCTGCGGACGTAAAGCAACGCAAGACGACGGAGCAGCCAAATGCGCAAGATGCTTCTGATCCCTTCCTTCGGGCTCATCACCGCGTGCCAAACGGTGGCTCCGGTGAATGATCCCGGCTTCAACACGCCCGCCTATCAGGCGCAGCGCGAGGCGCAATTGGCCGGGCAGGGCTATGGTGGCAATCCGTTGCTGCCACCCGAAGACGTCTCGCAACAGCCGCTCTCGGCCGCCGGTGACAGCGCGGCCGACATCGCTGATCAAACGGCAGCAGTTTTGGCCAGCACCTCCGGCCAGCCTGCGCCCGTCCCCGCGCCGGTGCCGAATAACACGGGCATTTCGGATGAACAGGACTTCGATGCCGTCTCGAACCGGCGCAGTATCGACGCAGATGCAGCTTTGATCGAACAAAACCGCCAGACCTATGAGGTCGTCGCCCCGACAGCGGTGCCTGAACGCGGTCAGGGCGGCCAACCCAATATCGTACAATATGCCCTGAACACCTCGAACCCGGTGGGCACCAAGCTCTATAGTCGTGCCGGTTTCAATCTTGAGGCCAAGGCCCAGCGAAACTGTGCCCGGTTCCCGTCCCCGGATCAGGCCCAGATCGAGTTCCTGTCCAGCGGCGGCCCAGAGCGTGATCGCAACGGGCTTGACCCGGACGGCGACGGTTTTGCATGTGGTTGGGATCCAAGCCCGTTCCGCAGTGCCGTCAACAACTGATCCCTTATCGCCAATCTGGCATCCGTCGCCAAATTTCGGCCCGCGTCGCGGTGGTCTGACGCCGTCACTGATCGTTTTGCACTACACCGCCATGGACGGTGCGCAGGCCGCGTTAGAACGCCTGTGCGATCCGGTGCACGAGGTCTCGGCCCACTATCTGATCGGCGCAGATGGCGCGGTCTGGCAAATGGTGCGCGAACACGACCGTGCATGGCACGCCGGGGCAGGAGAGTGGCATGGGTACAGCGACATAAACTCCCGTTCGATTGGTATCGAACTTGATAACGCCGGAACCCATCCCTTTGCTGAACCTCAGATGGCCATGCTCGAACTACTGCTCAACAATGTCATGGCACGATGGGACATTGCACCCGAAAGCGTGATCGGCCATTCCGATATGGCGCCGGGTCGCAAGGCTGACCCGGGCCCCTGCTTCGACTGGCAAAGGCTGGAACGCCAGGCCCTCGCCGCTCCACGCGGCGTTTCGCACCCGTACGGAGATCTCCGCGCTCTGGCCCATGCCCGGGGCTACACCGCCCCGATTGACGATGCGACGCTGCTTGCCGCAATCCGTCTGCGCTATCGCCCCTGGGCCAAAGGGCCACTGCAAGCCGCTGACCTCACAGCCCTTGCGTGATCCACCCTTCATCTGTCCAAAAATATCCCGGGGTTGAATTGGCCGCAGGCCAAGAAGGGGCTGGCCCCTTCAACGACACATCCACCCTTGACGCCGCTTGGCCCAACGCATACGCACCACCCCGCGCGGAGGGCCGGATGGCCGCTGGTATCGCAAGACACCAGAGGAAAGTCCGGACTCCACAAGACAACGGTGCCGGGTAACGCCCGGGCGGGGCGACCCGACGGAAAGCGCCACAGAAATCAGACCGCCTGCGACCTCGGTCAAGGGTAAGGGTGAAACGGTGGGGTAAGAGCCCACCGCGCCGCTGGCAACAGCGGCGGCACGGCAAGCCCCACCGGGAGCAATGCCAAATAGGGTCCCCGCGCGGGCCGGTCGGCGTCAGCCGATACCGCCGCTAGGTTTGTCCTGACCAAGAGGGACCGGGTTGGCAGCTTGAGCCGCGCAGCAATGCACGGCCCAGATGAATGGTCATCGAAGGGGGCGACCCCGGAACAAGATCCGGCTTACAGGCCCTCCGCGCATAAATCCGATCAGCCACCGGGTGGGGTATAAGCCTCGGTTAATTTGGCCGCCTTTTCGGTGATCGCGACGAAGTCCTCCGCGGTCCAGGCGCGGACGGTTTCGATTTTGTCAACGGCACCTGACGCAGCAACTGCCATTCCAACGGCGACTGCATCTGTTCCATCTGGCGCATCGCTGATAACCACAACATCGTTTGACCCGGTCGTCATGTAAAACGCCAGCAGCTTGCCTCCAACTTTCTCAAGCAGGGCTTTGACTGGTCCTGTCCGATCGGACGGGTTTTGCAACATTCCCTGAACGCCAGTTTGCGAGTATGAAGCATAGGTGATGAAAACAGGCATGATTATCCTCCCTGGAACGATGTTTGGAACCTCGAGCTTGGCCGGTTCCCTGGCCCGAAAAGCACTGCAATTGCTGCCGGGGATCGTGCCCCGCGCAAGCCAGAAATTGGCTTCTTTGGAATAAAGCGCACACATATCATGAAATTGTAATTTGTTCAAATCAGCAGGCGGAATTGCAAGCTCAGGCTGATCCGGATTCCCGTTGCGGTGCGCAAAGATTGCAGTACTCGGGCCGCTGGTTTCTCGAAACCGGATCTGATGTTACCCTTCCGGTCCATAGACATCAGTTCATTGGGAGGTTCAGAATGAGTTTCATGAAAGCGCTTGCGTCGGTTGCGGTCGGATTTGCCGCTGCAAAAGGGTTGGAGAAATACAAGCAGATGGGCGGCATGGCCGGCTTACAGGACATGATGCAGGGCGCAGGCGGCGGGTTCGGTATGGACCAGCTTGGCAAAATGGCCGAGCAGTTCGGAATGCCGGGTGGTGCCGGTGGATTGCAGGAAATGATGGGCAAGCTGGGTATGGCGAACCCTGCCGGAGCTGCCGGCCTTGGCGGGTTGATGAACGCCATGCAAGGGGCGGCCAAGACGGGCAGCCAGCAAACCGTGAACATGATGGAGACGGTGTTCAAGGGAACGCCAGGTGGCGCGGCGATGGAAGCGCAGGCAAAGCTGATGCTACGCGCCATGATTCAGGCAGCCAAGGCGGATGGCGAACTGGATGAACATGAAAAGGAAACCATCCTTGGCGAGTTGGGGGACGACATCAGCGATGAAGAGCGCGCCTTTGTTCAGGACCAACTTGAGGCTCCGATCGATGTGATGGGGCTGGCTGCCGATTCTGGTGCTGCGCTCAAGACCCAGATCTACGCAACGTCGCTGGCGGCGATTCGCCTGGATAACACGCGCGAGGCGTCCTATCTGCGCCAACTGGCAACCGCTTTGGGCCTGTCAGATGCCGAACGCGACCAGATCCATACCTATATGGGGGCGCCGACGCTGCAATCCTGACCCCTGTTGGGACTGATGGTGCGTGTTGACCCGATTACCCTTGACACGCGCCATGCAAGGCGTAAAAGCGCACGCTCAAGAGGATTCAACCGAAAGGCCCCTGCCTTTCCGGACGCAGGAGATAACCATGGCGAAGCCGACGACAATCAAGATCCGTCTGAACTCGACCGCGGGCACGGGCCACTTCTACGTGACCAAGAAAAACGCGCGCACCATGACCGAGAAAATGACCATTCGTAAATACGATCCGGTCGCTCGGAAGCATGTCGAGTACAAGGAAGGCAAGATCAAGTAATCTGCCTTTAGCTTGGAATGCTAAAAGGGACTCTGCCCGTGGGGCCGGGTCCTTTTTTGTTTGATCTACACCGGTTTGCGTTGCCTCAACCTGCCAGAGCGGCGATCAGGGCCGTTGCAGTGGCGCATCAGGGCTGCGGGTATTCTGATCGAGGGCGGCTTGCATTTTTACACAGCCTGCCGCTACGCTTGAGCTAACCGTTCCAAAATGTTGACCGCCATGAAAAAAATCATATTGCCAGCACTTGCCGTCCTGACCCTCTCGGCCTGCGAAGATCCTTTCAATCGCCAGGGCGTCGGCTTCACCGGAATCGACGGCGAACCTCGTACCATTGCGGATGTGCAAGGGGCTGCGGCCTTTGTGCCTGCGGCGACCAATGTTCCGGCAGAGCTTGCCGAACTGCCAACCGTCCAAGTTGCGTCCGATCAGACCGAGCAAGAGAAACTGGCCGGTGTGGCGATCAATAATGGTGGTCGCAGCGATACCTCGGCTGTCCATTTGTCAGGCAGTGCAACGGACCTGTTCCTGAGCACGGTTTCGGTGAACGGCCAGTTGTACGGCGTCTTGCGTACAGCAAACGATTCCACCCGCGTCGACAACTCGGTGGGCACCGTCTTTGGGTCCGAGACCGAGCGTTTTACGGGATGCTTGCCCGCTGGTCAGGTCTATCGCAAGGGATCATCCGAAAAAAGCTCGGGCTTCGCGGTGCCGCTGAACTGTAGCTAAAGGCCCCTTATCTCTCAGTCCAGAACCCCTGCCGTTAGGCGGGGGTTTTCTATATGGTTCGTCACGGCAGCCCTGTGTTTCACGGATCACCGAACCGCCATTCGGCCATCGACATGACGGGTTGCAATCCGCAACGGGCCATCAGGGCCGCCGAGGCACAATTGAACTCCGCAAAGGACGCCGCAACCACAGTCCCGCCTGCTGTAAGCAGCCGTGCTCTGACCTCGGCCATTAGTGCGGTTCCGACACCCTGACGTCGGAACGCTGCATCCACGCTGATCTGGTGAACTACGGCGCGGGTTTCCGGGTGTCGGAACGGCGAGGATGACTGCTCTTCGATCTCGTAAATCGCGTAACCCGCCAGCGCGCCGTCCACTTCAAAGCCCAATGCTTGCACGGAATGTCGCGACAGCCAGTCCTGCAGGTAAGCACACATGTCGCGGTCTGTTGGTAGAGGCGCATAACGGACCGGCTGATGCTGCAGATGAAGGTCATGAACCTGATGCAGCAATGGCAAAATGCGGCTGCATTGGTCGGGTTGGATTTCGCAAATGGGCATCGGTCTCTCCAAACAAAAAAAGGGCGGGTCTTTGCGGACCCACCCTTTCAATCTGATATGTGCGTCGCGTTATTCGCGATTGCCGAACAGTTGCAGCAGGAACATGAACATGTTGATAAAGTCCAGATACAGGTTCAGCGCGCCCATAATGGCAGCTTTTCCCAGCCATTCCTGATCACCCGCATGGGCCATTTGCAGGTAAGTGGTTTTGATCTTTTGCGTGTCATATGCGGTCAGACCGGCAAAGATCAGGACGCCCAGGATCGACACCGCGAACATAATCGCAGGCGATTGCAGGAAGATGTTGATCACCATCGCAACGATCAGGCCAATCACACCCATCATCAGGAAGGTGCCCATGCCGGATAGGTCCTTCTTAGTGACGTAACCATAAAGCGACAGGCCGGCGAAGGCGATCGATGTCACCAGAAACACCTGAGCGATCGAGATGCCGGTGAAGGCGACGAAAATCCAGCTCATCGACAGGCCCATGACGGCTGCGAAGGCGTAGAAAAACAGCTGAGCACCGGCAGCAGACAGGCGGTTGATCGCCGCACCAAAGCCAAACACCATGGCCAGAGGTGCGAACATCACGATCCAGCCCAGAATATTCGGGCTAAGCGTGACCGGATCACGGAAGATCGAAAGCAGTTGCGGGCTCGAACCAACAGCCCAGGCCACCGCAAACGTGATCAGCATACCTACGGACATTGTGCCGTAGACTTTGTTCATGTGGGCGCGAAGGCCCTCGTCAATCTCGGCAGCGCGCGCACCGGCCGCCGTCCGGATCGTGTCGAATTGTGCCATTAAAAGGGTCTCCCTTCATTCATCTGTTCCCGGCCCGCGAATGCAGGCAGGTTTCTCAGCAAATATCGGAGAGGATGGCCTCTGTTTCAAGGGTTTTACGCCCAAAACTCGGCAAAACTGTCGGTAATTTGCCATGGCCGCCCAAACAGGCGGCCCTGGCATCGGATCGAGGCGATTAATACAGTTGCTTTAGCCAGTTATCGGGCGCGTCCCAGATCGGGCGGGCGGCCTCGGATTGGGCGTCCTGACGGGTCAGGCCGATATCGCAAAGCGCGTCATCGTCCAGCCGTGCAAGGGCGCGACGCTGCCGGGCCAGGTTCAGATAGTCCAACAGTTTACCGCGAACTGCGGCAGCTGCGCAGCGTTTAGTTTGTGAAAGTGCGATTTGGGTCATATCTATTGCCCTTTCATGCTTTGTTGATGTTGATCCGGTATTGAATCAATTCTGTTGATCTATATGGCGTGACGTGGCACATTTTAAAAATGAATGTTTTTGACGTGTCCCATAAGGAATCTTGAAGATGCGAAATCTGGACATCACGACGCTTCGCTCATTCGTCGCAGTTGCCGATCATGGGGGCGTCACCCGGGCTGCGGGTTTTTTGCACCTGACGCAGTCTGCTGTGTCGATGCAGCTTAAGCGGCTGGAGGAATTGCTGGGGCTGGAACTCTTGGATCGCAGCGGTCGGACAATCGCTCTGACCGCATCGGGCGAGCAATTGCTGGCCTACGCAAGGCGCATGATCGCGCTGAATGACGAGATCATCTCGAAACTCACGGATCAGGCCTTTGAGGGCGAGGTGGTTCTGGGCGTGCCCCACGATATCGTCTATCCGGCGATCCCGCGCGTGCTGCAGCGGTTCAATGCTGATTTTCCACGGGTTCGCGTGCAGCTGGTGTCGTCCTACACCGTACAGCTTAAGGAAATGTATCAGCGCGGCGAATGCGACCTGATCCTGACCACCGAGGCGACCGGATCGGATAGTGCCGAGGTCATCGCCGAATTGCCGCTGCGCTGGATTGGCGCACCGGGTGGATCGGCATGGCGCAAACGGCCGCTGCCTCTGGCACTGGGACGGCGCTGCATGTTCCGACCGCAGGTGATTGCGGCGCTGGATGCGGCGGGTGTGTCCTGGGAGCTGTCCGTCGAAACCGAAAACGACCGCACGATCGAGGCCACAGTCAGCGCCGATCTGGCCGTACACGCCATGCTAGATGGAACCGAGGCCGCGCATCTTGAACAGATCGACTCGGGCGGTGTGCTACCGGAACTGCCCGCGCATTGCATCAACCTATATGGCGGCGACAGCGGGCGCGATTCGGTTGTCGATGCGCTGGCCGTGCTGGTACGTCAGAACTTTCGTATGCTCGGGGGCACGCCCCTTAAGGCTGTGGTCGGGTAGGGATCACGGGATTATCACGATCTTTCCGGTCGATTTCCGATCCCTCAGCAATTGCATCCCGTGTGCGACGTCGCCCAGCGGCAGAACGTGGCTGATATGAGGTTTGATGCGCCCCTCACTGTGCCATTGAAACAGCGTCGAGAAACTGTTGCGCACGATTTCGGGGCGGAATTTCAGGTAGCCGCCGATATACAGCCCAATCACGGTCAGGTTCTTGACCAGCAGGTGATTGGCCGGGATTTGCGGCACTTCGCCGCCCGCAAACCCGATGGGCAGCAGGCGGCCTTCGGGGTTTGTGGCGCGAAAGGCGGCTTTGAATACATCGCCTCCGATGGCGTCATAGACCACATCAGCCCCGCCAAGGTCCAGAACGCGGGCGCGCAGGTCTTCGTTGGCATCCACCAGATGATCGGCCCCCGCCTGACGAGCAACGGCCAGCTTGTCCGCTCCGCGCGCATGGGCGATCACCGTGGCCCCCATCAGTTTACCGATTTCGACGGCGGTAAGCCCAACGCCTCCTGCAGCTCCCGTGACCAAAAGCGTTTCACCCGGTTGCAGGTGTGCACGGTGATCCAGCGCGATATGGCTGGTGCCAAAAGCAATCTGCATCGCGGCGGCATCTTCAAAGCTGGTGGTCTCAGGCATGGGAATCGCGCGATCCGCGTCGAAAACGCCAAACTCGGCCAGACCGCCCTGGCCTGAATAGACAGCGACACGGTCACCCGGTTTGATGTTCGACACATTGTTTCCGATTTCGTCAACAATACCGGCGACTTCCAAACCCAGCGTAAAGGGTTGTTCCGGCGTGTCCTGATAGGTGCCTTTCTGCATCAGCAGGTCGGCAAAGTTCAGGCCACAGGCCTTGATTCGAAGGCGAATCTGCCCGTCCGCAGGTGTAGGGACATCCATTTCACAAAGCTCAGCCCTACAGCCTCTGGAGTCTACGCGGTAAGCAAGCATATCGGTCCTCCGGCCTTTTGGGGTATAGGCAGACCAGGCCGAGGGAAAGTCAATTCCAAAGGTAATTGTTGTTTGTATCCATGCTCGGCTGAAGTCACTTTGTTGCGCACATGGAAACAATTCATGCCTAGCTGCATTTTGTACAACCATAAACAACTGTTCGGAAAGACGAATACAACCCGCTTGAAAAAAAGACAAAATGCGTCAATATAGCCAACAGGTGCCGTTCGGGGGGCATGTTCCGAGTTAGGGAGTTGTTAACGGGCGACCCGCTAGGATTGCGGGGTGGCTAACGTAACGACGTCCCGAATGGTTGTTTGAGTTACAGAGGAGAGTTCCAATGACCCATCACGTCGATGTCCATGTGGGCAAACGCGTCCGACATCGCCGCTGGCTGATTGGCATGACCCAACAGCAGCTGGCACAGCAAGTTGGGATCAAGTTTCAGCAGATTCAGAAGTATGAAACAGGTGCCAACCGGATCAGCGCGTCTCGCCTGTGGGACATTGCCGAGGCATTGGAGGTTCCGGTCAGCTTTTTCTTCGAAGGTCTCGAAGAGGTTCAGAAGGACGACGCCGATAAAACATCGGTTCCAGCAGATCTGATGGGGGATAAAGAGGCTTTGGATCTTGTGCGTTCGTACTACGCCATTCCGGAAAACCAGCGCCGCCGCCTGTTTGAACTGGCCCGCGTGCTGAGCGAAGTCGCCTGATCGTTCCGGCTTGACAATATGGTGCCTTGGTCGCACGGGTATGCCATGCGATACACACCGTCCAGCGATCTAGAGATTGCCGAGAAAATGGCCGACGCGGCGCGCGCGGCCATTCTTCCTTATTTCCGCCAGCCAAGCCTTGTCGCGGATAACAAACTGTCTTCTGGCTTCGATCCCGTGACCATTGCCGACCGCGCGGCGGAGCAGGCAATGCGTGCGGTTCTGGCCGAATATCGACCGGATGACGGGATTCTGGGCGAAGAATTTGGCGAAAGCACGGGCACCAGCGGGCGAACCTGGGTGCTTGATCCCATCGACGGTACGCGCGGCTTTATCAGCGGTACTCCAACATGGGGCGTTCTGATCGCGCTTAGCACCGAAACAGGTCCGTTTCTTGGGGTCATCGATCAACCCTATATCGGCGAACGCTTTCTGGGCACCGAAGGCGTGGCCGTCTCCAAGGGACCAACCGGGCAGACCAATCTTGCAACTCGTAGCACCAGCGCAATCAGCGACGCGATTGTATTCACAACCTTTCCCGAAGTCGGCACACCGACCGAAGGTGAAGCGTTTCGAGCTGTTGCGGATCAGGCCAAGCTGACCCGGTACGGCATGGATTGCTATGCCTACGCGTTGCTTGCCGCCGGACAAGTCGATCTGGTGATCGAGGCGGGATTGAACTCCTACGACATCCAGGCCCCCATTGCGTTGATCCAAGCCGCGGGCGGGGTCGTCACCGATTGGCGGGGCAACCCTGCACATCAGGGTGGGCGGGCTCTGGCCGCGGCCAACGAAACGCTGCACGCCAATGCGCTGGAGATTCTGCAACAGTTCTGAAACCTGTTGCCGCCAACCAGCTGCGGGCGTAAACTGTCAGCGGCTGGTTCTTGAGTCCGTTTTCCACCAGCCAAGCACTTCTTTTGCATGAGACGGGCAAATGCAGGAGTGCGAAACATGCCTGAAATACTGATCCGAAATGCAGATACCATTCTGACAATGGATGACGCGCGCCGGGAACTTGTCGGTGCCGATATCCTGATCCGCGATGGTCAGATTGCGCAAATAGGTCACCGGCTTGAAACAAATGGTGAAATCCATGATGCAGCAGGATGCGTTGTCACGCCGGGGTTGGTGAATACGCATCACCACTTGTACCAAACCCTGACGCGAGCCGTACCTGGTGGTCAGGATGCCTTGCTGTTTGGATGGCTGAAAACGCTCTATCCGATCTGGGCGCGTTTCGGCCCGGAGCAGATGTTCACCTCGGCCCAGATCGGTTTGGCCGAACTGGCGCTGTCTGGTTGTACGCTAAGTTCCGACCACCTGTATCTGTATCCCAACGGCGCACGGCTGGATGATACGATTGCTGCAGCCGCCGAATTGGGGCTGCGGTTCCAGCCAACGCGCGGTGCCATGAGCATTGGTGAAAGTAACGGCGGCTTGCCACCCGACTCTTTGGTTGAGGCTGAAGGTGCGATTCTCAAAGATATGATCCGCGTGGTGGATGCGTTCCATGATCCCTCCGAAGGATCCATGTGCCGCGTCGGATTGGCCCCATGTTCGCCGTTTTCGGTAAGTCGTGGATTGATGCGGGATACGGCCTTGCTGGCGCGCGACAAGGGCGTGATGCTGCACACCCATCTGGCCGAAAACGACGAAGACATCGCCTATTCCCAGGCGCAATTCGGATGCCGTCCGGGGCAATATGCCGAGGATCTGGGTTGGACCGGGCCGGATGTCTGGCACGCCCATTGTGTCAAACTGGATGGGGCCGAGATTGATTTGTTTGCAAAAACCGGAACCGGTGTTGCGCATTGCCCTTGTTCGAATTGCCGCTTGGGCTCGGGCATCGCTCCGATACGCACCATGCGCGACCGGGGCGTCAACGTGGGTCTCGGCGCGGACGGTTCAGCCAGCAATGACAACGGCAACCTGGTGCTTGAGGCGCGGCAGGTGTTGTTGTTGCAGCGCGTTGCGAACGGTGCAGATGCCATGTCATCCCGCGAAGCGCTTGAGATTGCCACGCGCGGCGGTGCTGACGTGCTGAACCGCCTCGATTGTGGTCGCCTGATGCCGGGAAAACGGGCGGATATTGCCATATGGGATACGCGAGGCATCGAAAGCGCAGGCAGTTGGGATCCCGCCGCGCTGCTGCTGTCGGGACCGACAACAGTCAAGCACCTTTTCGTCGAGGGTCGTCAGATCGTCCGCGACGGTCAGATCACGACGATTGATCTGCCCAAAGCCATCGCGACCCAAAACCGCATGGCACAGGCGTTGATGCAATAGCGGATCCGCCCTTCATCTGTCCAAAAATATCCCCGCCGGAGGCATGTGCCGTCAGGCACATTCCCCGGCGATCCAAACTTCGACCACAGCCCGGTCGTCACCCATCATGATGGTTGGAAAAACCGCTTCCCAAAGACTGTCAGCCATTGCTTCGCGCTGGGCAATGCCGGGGGTCGAAGCCAGATCAAGCACCACCAGATCGGCCTCCATCCCCGGTGCGATATTGCCGATGCAATTCTCCATCCGCAGCGACCGGGCCGAGCCAATGGTGCCCAGCCAAAGCAACTGCGCCGGATGCAACGGGGTGCCGCGCAACTGACCGATTTCATAAGCCGCCGCCATAGTGCGCAGCATCGAGAAACTGGACCCCCCGCCGGTGTCGGTCGCAAGGCCGACACGGTGCCCCTGTCGCATCAAACCTTCCATGTCGAACAGGCCCGAGCCGATGAAGGTATTGGATGTAGGGCAATGGATCAGCGCCGCGTCCACTTCGCGCAACCGATCCCGTTCGCGCGCCTCCAGATGGATAACGTGCCCGTACAGTCCGTTTTTGCCCAGCAATCCGAATTGTTCATAGGTATCCAGATAGTCCCGCGCCTTCGGGAACAGCGACCGAACCCATTCGATCTCATCCGTCTGCTCACACAGATGCGTTTGCATCAGACAATGCGGATAGCCTGCCCACAGCGCCCCCATTGCCTCAAGCTGCTCTGGCGTAGACGTCGGTGAAAACCGTGGCGTAATCGCATAGGACAGGCGATCTATCCCGTGCCATTTCTCCAACAAGGCCTGAGACTGATCGTACGCCGTTTGCGCAGTGTCCTGCAGTCCGTCAGGTGCGTTGCGGTCCATGCAGGTCTTGCCTGCAACGACACGCTGCCCGCGTGCCTGCGCGGCGGTGAAGAACGCATCGACGCTTTCTGGATGGATCGTGCAGAAGCTGCACATGGTCGTGGTGCCATGCGCGGTGGTCAGGTCCAGATAACGGTTGGCAATTTCCGACGCATAGTCCACATCGCCGAACTTCATCTCTTCGGGGAAGGTATAGGTGTTCAGCCAGTCGATCAGCCTTTTGCCCCAGCTCGCGATCATAGCCGTCTGCGGGTAATGGACGTGCGGATCAATAAAACCCGCCATGATAAGGCGGTCGCCGTGATCCGTTACATTAGCGTCGGGATGCGCCTGCAACAGGTCCGCCGCTGATCCGACCGCCGCTATTCGGCCATCCTGAAGCAGCACCGCCTCATGTGTTTTGGCAGCCTCGGTTGGCTCAACCTCAAAAGGTGAAGCGTCGAAGCTGAGAACGCGACCTTTCAAGAGCGTCTTTTGCGTCATGTCATCAATTCTCCACCCGTTTCATTGCCGCGAGACAGCATAGGCGGGCGAAACTTGTGGGTAAATTGGCGCATTGTCATTGTTTTCCGGTAGCTGCTTCTTCTAATTAGGGGCCAATCGACGAGACAAGAGGGCAGCGCATGACCACAGGTATTGACGAGGCCGGACCAGAACAGCCCTCGGAAGGGGACGCCTACGCGTTGGACCAACGGACCGTGTCGGCAATTCTGTATGCGGTCGATGTCGAGGACCGCGAGAAGCTGATCGAATTGATGGATCCGCTGCACGCGGCCGATATCGCTGACCTTCTCGAACAGATTAACCCGTATGATCGCGCTCAGCTGATTCGGCTTTACGATAAAGAGTTCGACGGAGACATCCTGTCCGAACTGGATGAAGCCGTCCGGGAAGAGGTCATCAGCGTTTTGCGCCCCGACGTTCTGGTCGAAGCCGTCCGCGAGATGGAAAGCGACGACGTTGTTGACCTGCTGGAAGATCTGGAAGAGCCGCAGCAAGAGACAATCCTTGACGCGCTTGAAGATTCCGAGCGTCACGCAGCCGAACAGGCGTTGTCATATCCCGAAAACTCGGCCGGTCGTCTTATGCAGCGCGAAGTTGTCATGGCGCCCGAGCATTGGACGGTGGGTCAAGCCATCGACTTTATGCGGGCCAACGACGATCTGCCCGAGCAATTCTATCACGTCGTTCTGGTCGATCCCCGGCTGAAACCGATTGCGCAGGTAACATTGGGCAAGCTGATGGCGGCGCGGCGCGACAAGCCCCTGCAAGAGCTTGTCGAGGATGAGTTTCACACGATCCCCGTCGATCAGGACGAAGAGGATGTCGCCTATGCGTTCAATCAGTACCACCTGATTTCGGCTCCGGTGGTGGACGAGGACGGGCGTTTGGTCGGTGTGATCACCATCGACGATGCCATGGTCGTACTGGACGAAGAATACGAAGAGGACATGTTGCATCTGGCCGGTGTCAGCAATGAAAGCTCGTTGTCTGACAGTGTTGCCGCCACAAGCAAACGCCGCCTGCCATGGCTTGCGGTCAACTTGTGTACTGCGATCTGTGCCTCACTGGTGATTTCCCAGTTCGAGGCGGCGATTGATCAATTGGTGGCCCTTGCCATTCTGATGCCGATCGTTGCGTCAATGGGCGGAAATGCGGGCACGCAATCCCTGACCGTTGCGGTGCGGGCGCTGGCGACCCGAGACCTTACGGGGGCGAACGTCGCCCGCGTCATTCGGCGGGAATTGCTGGTGGGTCTGCTGAACGGGCTGAGTTTTGCAATCATCCTGGGCACGGTTGGCATGATGTGGTTCGATTCACCGATGCTGGGCGTCGTGATTGGAACGGCTTTGGTCGTGAACATGATCATCGCAGGCTTTGTTGGCACGGTAGTACCGGTGGTGCTGGACAAGCTGGGTGCAGACCCGGCGCTGGCGTCTGGAACTTTTGTGACGACGACAACGGACGTCATGGGGTTCTTCATCTTTCTGGGCCTTGCAAGCGTGGTGCTGTTGTGAACGATCTGACCGAAATCAAAGCTGCGGCCCGCAAGGCCGCGTTTGCCCGCCGCAAACAGGCATTCGACGCGCGCCCACCGGGTGCTGCCGGGCGCTTGTCCGAGGTTCTGGCGGGGCACCGGGGCGTATCTCTGTCGGGCTACATGCCGATCCGGACCGAGATCGATCCCCTACCTGCAATGGCCGAGGCTTCGGCCTATGGCCCGGTCGGGGTTCCGGTCATTCAGGGGGCAGATCAGGCGCTGCGGTTTTCCCGCTGGACGCCCGAAGGCCTGCTGCGCGACGGGCCGTTTGGCGCAAAAGTCCCCGAGGTTGACGACTATTTCGACCCGGAGATCCTGATCGTTCCTCTGGTCAGCTTTGACGCACAGGGTGGGCGGCTGGGCTATGGCGGCGGCTTTTATGACCGCACGCTGGAAGGGCTGCGCGCGAAACGCCCGACGCTTGCCATCGGATTTGCGTTTGACGCGCAAGAGTCCAGCGAACTGCCGCTGGAGCCCACGGATCAGCCGCTGGATATGGTGATCACCGAAAGCCGCGTTCTGACGTTCTGACCCGGATCAGGCCGGGTTGTTTTCGCGGAAATAATCCCACGCATCCACTTCGCGCCCATCGGGCAGGATGCAGACACCTGTTTGACCGTCCGCACCATCACGGATCTCGTACTTCGCGCCGTTTTCCACGCAAAAGGTTGCAGCGGGATTGGCTAACCCGGTTGACTGCTCTGGCGCGGGGTCACAGGCGGCGAGGGGCGTCAAAATTGCGACTGAAACAAGAAAACGATGCATTGGGTCTCTCCGGGTGAATGAATTTCGGCAGATTATGCAGACAGCTTAACCCCTTGTGCTTGGGGGATGCCACACTTAGGACGGGTCAGATGAGAATATTGTTTCTGGGTGACGTCATGGGGCGCGCGGGCCGCGCTGCCGTACAGCAGCATCTGCCGCGTCTGCGCGACGAATGGCGGCTGGATTTTGTCGTGATCAATGGCGAAAACGCATCGAACGGCATGGGGCTGACCGGGGATCACGCCAAGCTGCTGCTGGATGCCGGGGCCGATTGCCTGACGCTGGGCGATCATGCGTTCGACCAGAAGGACATGCTGCAGTTCATCGAGAAAGAGCCGCGCATAGTGCGCCCTGTGAATTTTGCCAAAGGCGCGCCGGGGCGGGGGCATCGCCTTTATACCGCGCCGGGTGGGCGCAAGGTGCTGGTGGTTCAGGTATTGGGGCAGGTTTTCATGAAACGGCCCTTCGACGATCCGTTCTCCGCTATCGAGCCCATCCTCAAGTCGCACCCCCGCGGCGGGCAGGCGCAAGCGATTATCGTGGATATGCATTGCGAGGCCACGTCCGAGAAGATGGCGATGGGCCACTATTGCGACAAGCGCGCCAGTCTGGTGGTGGGAACGCACACCCATGTTCCAACGGCAGATGCACAGGTTTTGCCCGGTGGTACCGCCTATCTGACCGATGCCGGGATGTGCGGCGATTATGACTCGGTCATCGGGATGGACAAGGTCGAGCCGATGCGCCGCTTTATCACCGGGATGCCCAAGGCCCGGTTCACCCCGGCCAACGGCGAGGCGACGTTAAGCGGGGTGTTTGTTGAAACGGATGATCGCGACGGTCACGCCAAAAGCGTGCAAATGGTCCGTGTGGGCGGTCGGTTGCAGCAGGCGGGTCCATAAAGCTTGCCCTGTAGCCTGCAATGCGTGAAACTGAACGTTAGGCGCGTAAGCCAGACCAGGGTTCGGACAGAATACCAAGAATGCAATTCCTTCAACTGACAGAGATGGGCAGTGCGGTACTGGCGCTTGTGATCGTTTCAGGCATGTTCGTCATGTTCCTGCGCGAGGTCTATCCGACCGAAGTTGTGGCCATCGGTGGCGTTGCCCTGATGTTGCTGACGGGGATTTTGCCCTATCAAAGCGCGTTGGCGGTTCTGTCCAACCCGGCACCATGGACCATCGCGGCGATGTTCATCATCATGGGGGCATTGGTGCGAACCGGTGCGCTGGATGCGTTCACCTCGGTGGCGCAGAAACAGGCGCAGGTGAACCCGCGCATCGCCATCGGTCTGCTGATGGCGTTTGTCATTGTCGCCTCGGCGGTTGTGTCGAATACGCCCGTCGTTGTGGTCATGATCCCGGTCTTCATTCAGATTGCCAGAACGCTGAATGTACCTGCATCGAAACTGCTGATCCCGCTGAGTTATGCGGCCATCCTTGGCGGTACGCTGACACTGATTGGAACCTCGACCAACCTGCTGGTCGATGGTGTGGCGCGCGCCGAAGGCATGGCGGCCTTCACCATTTTCGAGGTCACGCCGCTGGGCATCGCGCTGGTGATCTATGGCATGGTCTATCTGCGTTTCATCGCCCCGCATCTGCTGCCTGAACGCGATAGCATGGCATCGATGCTGAGCGACCGTTCAAAGATGAAGTTCTTTACTGAGGCCGTCATTCCCCCCGACAGCAACCTGATTGGACGCGAAGTAACGGGCGTGCAACTGTTCAAGCGTCAGGGTGTACGCCTGATCGACGTTGTGCGCGGCGACATCTCACTGCGGCGGAACCTCAAAGGGGTGACGCTGAATGTCGGCGACCGCGTGGTGCTGCGCACCGAAATGACCGAGTTGCTGAGCCTGCAGACCAACAAGGAACTGAAGCGGGTCGATCAGGTCTCGGCTGTTGAAACCAAAACGGTCGAGGTTCTGATCACCCCCGGCTGTCGCATGGTGGGTCGTACGCTTGGCGCGATGCGCCTGCGCCGCCGCTATGGTGTTTATGTGCTGGCGGTTCATCGCCGGAATCAGAATATCGGGCAGCAACTGGACGATCTGGTGGTTCGTATCGGTGATACTCTGCTGCTTGAGGGCGCGCCGGGTGATATTCAAAGGCTGGCAGCAGACATGGATATGGTCGACGTCACCCAGCCATCGGCCCGGGCATTCCGGCGCGGCCACGCACCTATTGCTATCGGGTCGCTGGTGGGGATCGTCGTGCTGGCGGCGCTGGGTCTTGCGCCGATCCTGCTTTTATCTGTGGTGGCTGTGGCCGTTGTTCTGATGACCCGATGTATCGACGCGGATGAGGCGTTTTCTTTTGTCGAGGGTCGCCTGCTGGCGCTGATCTTTGCCATGCTGGCCATTGGTGCCGCGTTGGGAGAATCCGGTGCCGTGTCGTTGATCGTCGAAGCGGTTGCCCCGGCGCTTGGCAACCTGCCGCCATTCCTGATCATCTGGGCAGTCTATCTGCTGACCTCGGTCTTGACCGAACTTGTGTCGAACAATGCCGTGGCCGTGGTTGTGACGCCCATTGCAATCGGTCTGGCACATGCGGTTGGAATTGATCCGCGCCCGATGGTGGTGGCCGTGATGGTGGCAGCATCCGCCTCGTTCGCGACACCGATCGGGTATCAGACCAACATGATGGTCTATGGCCCCGGCGGTTATCGGTTCACGGATTTTCTGAAGGTGGGCGTGCCTTTGAACCTGACCGTCGGGTTGCTGGCTTCGCTGCTTATCCCGCTGATCTGGCCGCTTTGAAACCAGCGCGGAATCGCCGATCTTAAGGCACGGGTCTTGTAAACGCTCAGCGGGCCACAATCTTTTAGTCAAAGAAAGATGTGAAAGGACAGGACGATGCCTTTTCCAAAGCTTGGGCAGGTCATTGTGGTTGGCGCAGTCATACTGGCGCTGTTGGGCAGCGAAATCCGTGCCGAGACCGTATCGGGAACCGCGACTTATCGCGAACGGATCGCCGTGCCCCAGGATGCGACGCTTTATGTCGAAGTTCAGGATATCTCGCGAGCAGATGCCCCGGCGGTGACTTTGGCAGCGCAGCGTTATGCACTGACAGCCGTGCCTGCTGCGTTCGAGTTGCAGGTGGATGATGCCCTGATCCGTGATGGGATGACCTATGCGGTCAGCGGGTCGATCTATCGCGGCGATCAATTGCTGTTTACCACCGATACCGTTCATCCGGTACTGACCAACGGGGCCGGGGATACGACCGACCTTGTGCTGGTCCAGGTCTCGGGCGATTCAGCGACAACGCTGGAAGACACCAACTGGACCGCAATCGGTATATACGGAGAGATCGTGGATGCTGAGCGCCCGCCGCAGCTTTCGTTTACGCAAGGAGGTGCATTCAATGGTTTCGGGGGCTGCAATCGCTTTATGGGTCAGGCGGACCTGACGGGTGAAACCCTTGAATTCCCCGATAACATGGCTGCCACTCTCATGGCCTGCCCGCCTGAACTGGAACAGATCGAGGACCAGTTCTTTGCCGCGTTGCAGAGCGTGACAACCTATGCAGTGGCTGGTGACAGTCTGGTACTTCTGGATGCCTCGGGCGAACCAGCGCTGAAATTCATCCGCACGCAATAATCACGCGACGGCGCGTGACCGCCCTGCGTTGCGGCCCGAAAAGATACAGCCACCCAGAAACGTGCCTTCGAGCGCGTTGTAACCGTGATAGCCGCCGCCCCCGAATCCCGCGACTTCCCCGGCTGCGAACAGGCCGGGGACGGTCTGACCGTCGGCGCCGATCATCTGACTGTCCAGATTGGTCTGCAGCCCGCCCAGCGTTTTGCGGGTGAGCACATGCAGCTTGACCGCGATCAGCGGGCCGTTCTTAGGGTCTAAAAAGCGGTGAGGCTTGGCTGTTCGGATCAGCTTATCGCCACGATAGTTGCGCGCGGCCAGAATGGCCATCATCTGCGCATCCTTCGAGAACGGATTATCGACCTGAGAATCCCGTGCTTCGATCTGTGCGCGCAGATGGGTCTCATCAATAAGCGCACCACCCAGATGGTTCATGCCCCGCACAAGCTCGGTCAGGGTGTTGGCGACGACAAAATCCTCGCCCTTTTCCTTGAACGCTTCGACCGGTGCCGTCGCCTTTGAACCTGAAAGGATGCGCTGGCGGATCACCTCTTTCCAACTGCCCGACGTGAAATCGGGGTTCTGCTCGGACCCGGACAGGGCGAATTCCTTCTTGATGACTTTCTGCGTCAGGACAAACCAACTGTATTCATGACCAGTTTTCAGAATCTCGCGTAGCGTGCCCAGAGTATCGAACCCCGGCAGGCAGGGCGGCTGCAAGCGGTTCCCTTCTGCGTCAAACCACATCGAGCTTGGACCCGGTAGAATACGAATGCCATGTGCAGGCCAGATCGGATCCCAATTGCGGACACCTTCGGTATAATGCCACATGCGGTCGCCATTGATAACGTGGCCCCCTGCCTTTTCGCTGATCGGGATCATGCGCCCGTCCACATGGAACGGCACACCCGCCACCATGTCTTTCGGAGGCTCACCCAAACGAGCCCGAGGCCAGTTCTTGCGCACCATTTCGAAATTGCCGCCAATCCCGCCCGAGGTGACGATGACCGACGGGGCATAGACCTCGAACTCGCCCAGTTCGTCCCGGTTTGTCTTGCCGCCGCGTTGCGCTGTGTCATCGGCAAGCACCTCGCCCGATACGCCCTTGGCTGCGCCGTTCTGCATGATGATATGGCTGACCTGATGGCGGAATTTCAGCTGGATCAACCCGGCATCCACATGTTCCTTCACACGGCGGACAAAGTGTTCCAGCACGCCCGGCCCGGTGCCCCAGGTGATGTGGAAACGCGGGACCGAGTTGCCATGGCCATCCGCATACGACCCGCCGCGTTCCGCCCAGCCAACCACCGGAAACCAGCGCAGGCCCATATCGTGTAGCCATGGGCGCATTTCCCCTGCGGCGAACTCGACATAGGCTTCGGCCCATTTTCGCGGCCAGGCATCTTCTTTTCGATCGAACTGAGCACTTCCCAGCCAGTCCCGCAGGGCCAGATCGTGACTGTCACGGATGCCCATGCGGCGTTGTTCGGGCGTGTCGACCATGAAAAGCCCGCCTAGGCTCCAGAACGCTTGACCGCCCAGAAAGTGCTCGGGCTCCTGATCCAGAACGATCACTTTTTTGCCGCGATCGCCAAGCTCGGCAGCGGCGGCCAGACCGGCCAGGCCACCACCCACGATAATCGCATCGGCAGTATTGTTGGTCATGAAATGTCCTTTCAGCGGTTGCGGAACCAGACAAGAAACGGGATTGCCACCAAATACATTGTAATCCCGTAGACCGCGGCAGGCAGCGCCAGAGGGCTGAACCCGCTGTCGGTTCCGGTGATCAGCGCCGCAAGCGTGATGCCCAGAGTTGAATTCTGTATGCCGGTTTCGATGGAAATGGTCTTGCTTTCCTTCCAGGACAGATTGGCGGCCCGAGCCACGCCCAACCCGATCAGCAACAATGCGACGTTCAGCGAAATCAGCCCCGCGCCCATGATGCCCAGATTGTCGACAAACAATTGCCAGTTCCCGGCCAAAGCTGCGATGACGATCAGTACGAACAGGATCGTGGCGAGTTTTGTAAGACCGGCTTCGATCCGGTTTGCAAACCCGGTTGCAAAGCTGCGAAGTGCCACACCGATCGAGACGGGCAGCGTTGTGATCAGAAACATCGCGATCGCAAGACCTGTGATTGAGACCTCAGGCGCAGCTTCGCCCATGAAATGATTTATGGTCCAGGCAACCAACACGGGCACCGTAACAATCGACAGCAGACTGATCACCGCCGTCAGACTGACCGACAACGCCACATCGGCTTTGGCGAGCTTTGAAAGGATATTGCTGGTCACACCGCCGGGGCAAAAGCTGAGCAGCATAAAGCCGACGGCAATCTCCGGTGGCAGGGCAAGCAGCTTGACCGTCACAAAGGCCGCAATGGGTAGCAGGACGACCTGCGATATTGCACCGATGGCAAACGGGTACCGGCGGCTGAGGACGCGCCTGAAATCGGCAAGTTCGAGCCCGACGCCAAGCGACAGCATAATGATGGCCAGCGACAGTGGCAGGCCCACATTGATAAGAAGATCCAAGAACAACTCCTCCCAAAGTCATTCCGATCAGCCTAGGCGAGGGGGCAAGGCGCAGGCAACCGCGCCGCTGCGTCATCCGTATCGTTGCGCGAACCTTCGCAGGATTTCACCGGGTTGGGTGACGTCGGCTGCGTGACAAATCTCGATCAGGCGCTGGGCATCCTCGGGTGGGAAATAGCCGTGATCCTTATAGATTTGGATACGCTCTTCAAAGTCATGCGCATCCGCTTCGGGGTGGAACTGCGTGGCGTAGACGTTCTTGCCCCAACGGATCATCTGATACGGGCAGGGGTCCGAGGCGACCAGATGTACGCAGCCATCGGGCAGGGATTGAACCGCTTCTTTATGGCCCACGAAGGCTTCGAATTTCGGGTTTAATCCGGCAGTCAGCGGATCTTCGGCACCAGCCTCGGTCAGGCGACAATCGGATGGCCCGACCGGTTCACCATATTTCTGTTTGCTGACATCTCCACCCAGATGCGCGGTCAGAATACCCAAGCCGTAGCAACAGCCCATGAACGGGTGATCCTGCGCGGTGATCTGCGGCATCAGACGCATGATCGCTTCTTCTATCTTGGCATCCAGTGCGGATTTGCTGGCCGGATCGTCACTCACGCACCCCGGACCACCACCGACGATGACGCCAGCATATTCGGTTACATCCAGCCCCTCGGGCAGGGTTTCGCAGTCCAGCCGAACGCGATGGGTCCTTTCAGGCGGCAGACCGGTTTTGTCCAGAATCGAGGCATACTCGGCATCTGACGCATCCGTTTCCGGGCGCAATTGCAGGATCAGAAATCGTTTCATGCGCTGCCTTTACTCACTACAGCGGCCAGAAGACAAGGATCGCGGGTATCGAAACCGCTATGATGAGGATTTCCAGCGGCAGCCCCATGCGCCAGTAGTCACCAAAGCGATAGCCTCCGGGCCCCAGCACCAGCGTGTTGTTCTTGTGTCCGATCGGTGTGAGAAATGCGGCCGAGGCGGCCACCGCAACCGTCATCAGAAACGGATCAGGCGACACTTCCAGCGTGCGGGCCATCTGTATGCCCACGGGGGCAGCGACAATTGCGGTGGCCGTATTGTTCAACACATCCGAAAGAGTCATCGTAACCACCATCAGCACGGTCAGAATAGCCCAGGCTGGCAGACCATTGGTCAGTTGGATCAATGCGTTGGCGATCAGCTCGGTCCCGCCCGAACTTTCCAGCGCACTGCCCAAGGGGATCATGGACCCCAGCAACACCACGACCGGCCATTCGATTTGGTCATAGAGGTCGGCAATGGGCATGATCTTGGCCAGCACATAGGCGATGACCACCAACCCCAGCGCGACAGGCAGATAGATTAGCCCGATGCTGGCCGCCAACACGGCGGCGGCGAACAAGCCTATGGCCAGCCAAGCTTTTTCATTCGCGGTTACGTTCAACCCGCGTTCCGCCAGCGGCAGACAGCCCAGCCATTCGGTCACATCCGCTCCCCGGTCACGCGGGCAGAGCAGCAGCAGGATGTCGCCCGCCTCAACCTCGGTCTTACGCACCTGGCTGGTGATACGGCGATCCTGACGCGAGATACCCATCAGCACAGTGCTTTGACGCCACGCCAACCCCAGCGCCTGCGCAGTGCGTCCGGTGATGCGCGCGTTTTCCGTCGCAACCACCTCGATCACTTCCAGCCCGTCGCCTTCGGCGGTCAGCACCTCTTGTCGGCGGGAATCCGAAAAATCAAGGTTGAGTGCTGCGCGGAATTCGTCCAGTGCCTCGGGCTTGGCTTCAAGAACCAGCGCGTCGCCCTCGTGCAGGATTGCGTTTGCGGCACGGCCGTATCGGCGTTTTCCATCGCGGATCAGACCGATCACGGCGACGTCGGACTTTTCCGCTGTTTCGTACAATTCGGCAACGCGTTTGCCGATATGGGTGGACTCGGCAGGAATCGTCAGTTCAGCGATGTAATCCGCCAGAACCTCGGATGTCTCTTTTTGCTCTCCCCGATCCGGCAGCAACCGCCAGCCGATCAAAGCCACAAACGCCAAACCGGCAAGGGCCGCAATCCCGCCGACCGGTGCAAAGTCGAACATGCGGAATGGCTCACCCAGCGTCTCAGCCCGGATCGAGGCGATGATGATATTCGGCGGTGTTCCGATCAAAGTCGCCATGCCCCCCAATATGGTGGCAAAGCTCAGCGGCATGAGGCTGAGGCCCACCGAGCGGCCAGCCTTGCGGGCCGTCTGAATATCGACCGGCATCAGCAGCGCCAAAGCGGCTACGTTATTCATAAACGCCGACAAGACAGCTCCGATCCCGCCCATCAGCGCGATATGCGCACCGAGGCCCCGTGAGGCATCGACCAGAGTGCGTGTGATCATGAAAACCGCGCCGGACCGGACCAATCCTGCAGATACGACCAGCACAAGGGCGACGATAATCGTCGCCGGATGACCGAACCCGGCAAAAGCATTGTCAACTGGCACGACGCCCAGAACAACGCCGATCATGAGGGCGGCAAAGGCCACAAGGTCGTACCGAAACCGCCCCCACAGCAGCATTGCGAATACAGTGATGAAAAGGGCAAAAAGAATGATCTGATCTGTCGTCATATCGCCACCATACCTTTGCGCGCGGGTCGGGCAAGCCGGTCTCTTGATCCCATCCCCCGCAAACGTCTATATGAGCGCCAAATACGCAATCACTGATGACGAGGACGCACTATGGCAGGCCATTCCAAATGGGCCAACATCCAGCACCGCAAGGGGCGTCAGGACGCCGCGCGGTCCAAGCTGTTTTCCAAGCTTTCCAAAGAGATCACCGTTGCCGCCAAGATGGGCGACCCCGATCCCGACAAGAACCCGCGCCTGCGTCTGGCGGTGAAAGAGGCTAAATCAAACTCGGTCCCCAAGGACGTAATCGACCGCGCGATCAAGAAGTCGGTCGCAGGCGAAGGTGATGACTACGAAGAAATCCGGTACGAGGGCTATGGCCCCAACGGCGTCGCGGTGATCGTCGAGACCATGACCGACAACCGCAACCGCACCGCGTCGACCGTGCGGTCCACCTTTTCCAAGAATGGCGGCAATCTGGGTGAGACCGGCTCGGTCGGGTTCATGTTCGACCGCAAGGGTGAGGTTGTTTATCCGGCGGACGCGGGCGATGCAGATACGATCTTTGAAGCCGCCATTGAGGCCGGTGCCGAAGATGTCGAAAGTTCCGAGGATGGTCACATCATCTGGTGCGCTGACACTGATCTGAACGATGTGTCAAACGCACTGGAAGGTGCGCTGGGTGAATCTGAATCGACCAAGCTGATCTGGAAGCCCACCACAACCACCGAGTTGGGCCTTGAAGACATGCAAAAGCTGATGAAACTGGTGGATGCGCTGGAGGACGATGATGACGTTCAGCGCGTCACAACCAATTTCGAAGCAACCGACGAGGTCATGGCGCAGCTTTGAGCCGCGTCAAAGCCTGAGTATTTGAAAGCCCTGGTCATATGACCGGGGCTTTTTTAATGCCCGATTGGGTGCTTGGCCGACAGCCATGAAGTCGATAGATTTGAAATCGAACGGCAATTCAGCCACCAAGAACGACCGGTCTCGGCACGAGCAAACACATGGCGGACAAATCCCCCGATCCTGCAAAGCGCAATGTTCCGATCCTGACCGGGCAAAGCATCCTTTCGCAGGTCGCGTGGACACTGGGTAGCCCGTCGGTGGTG
This sequence comes from Ruegeria sp. E1, assembly GCF_056534225.1. Lineage (NCBI taxonomy): Bacteria > Pseudomonadati > Pseudomonadota > Alphaproteobacteria > Rhodobacterales > Roseobacteraceae > Ruegeria > Ruegeria sp. E1. Next base: position 185,638 of record NZ_JBQFPE010000007.1, read on the forward strand.
CTGCCGTTTCTGGCGGTCTCGCTGGAAATGCCCATGTTTCTGGCGGGCGCGCTTGTTTCCATTCGTATGACCGGCAGTATGATCGCCGATGTTTTTCTTGCGCAGACCATCGCGGCCAGACAGCGAAAGAAACGTGCAATCGCTTTGACAGAAGTTGCGATTGGCGCCTGTCTGGTCATGGCTGTCGCGGTGGCTGCGACGGGCGTCGTGCCGATGATCGCGATTGCTTTTGTCCTGGCGTTTCTGCTGATCGGGCTGATCGAGGAAATTCAGGCGCTGATGTTCACCGATCTGTTGGGCGATCACGTCAAGTCCAAACATCGGATGGTGATGCGATACCTGCAACTTGGGGCCGGGGGTCTGGGTGCAATCGGTCTGGCGCTGCTGATCCACCAGATCACCAAGGACAATCCGCCCTTTTCGCGCCACTCTGCCGTTATCGCGGTGTCCGTCGGGTTTTTCATCCTGTCGGGGCTGTCCATTCTGGCCATGGCCGAGGCGGCGAAAAAGACGCCGGAAACCCAGAAAATTGCCAAAAAGCGCAGGTTTTCCGAGAATTTCACCGATATCCTGAAGATGTTCGAACAGCCCTGGTTTCGGCACTACATGGTCATGCGGCTGCCCATTGTCATTGTCTCGCTGTCCGTGCCCTTCTTTGCCCTGATCGCGGCCGAGGCGCATCACACATCGGCCAAGGGCCTGACCGCAATGATTGTGTCTTCGGCCTCGGGCTATCTGGTATCCGCGCCGCTTTGGCAGCTTGTAAACCTGAAATCCCATCGCGCGGTCATGGTCACCGGAACCCTGATGGTCGCTGTCACCGGCACGGTCTTGCTGGGGTTTCACTATCTCGGGGTGGATCACGACGTTCATCTTCACGCCGTAGCATTGTTCATTGTCACCGTGGCCGTCACCGGCGTCAGTTCTGCCCGCAAGTTGTATTTTATGGACGTGGCCCCCAGGGATCAGCGCGTGCAGGGGGCTGCGGCCGTCAAAAGCCTGTGCCGGATTTCGGCGGTCGTGATCTCATCCCTGCTGGCAGCGGTTGCGCACATGCACGAGGTCTCGCTAGCCGTGGCATTCATCAGCGCGGTCAGTCTGTTGGCCGCGGTTCTGTGCTATCGGGTCGTCGTTCCGAGCCAGCCCGAGGCGGTTGCCGACTGATCAGCCGTTCCGTGGCTGAGGGATCATATACACCTCCGCCGCCCGCCGGACCGCACGGGTCAAAGGCAGCAGCGCCGGGGACAGAATCCGCCCGACCTGCCATGTCAGCGGAACGTCCAGCGGAGCGTTTGGGTCTAACGCACGCAACCGCCCATCCTTGATCCATGGCCGCACCAGCGTTTCGGGGTTCATGCCCCATCCAAGCCCTGCAGCCGCCGCTTCGACAAACCCTTGCGACGAAGGCAGGAAATGCGTGGGCGGCGACAGGCGCTGGCCTGTTTTCTCTTGCATCCATGTCTGCTGCAACCTGTCCTTCTGGTTGAACGTCAGGCATGGCGCACGCGCCAAAGATTGGGCGGTCACGCCTTTGCTGAACCAGTTTTCAATGAAGGCCGGACTGGCGGTCGCCAGATAGCGCAATGACCCCAGCGCCACCGCGTCGCATCCGGTCACAGCCTGCCCGCCGACGGTCAACGCGGCGCTGACCTCACCCCGCTGCAACCATTCGGCGGAATGGTTCTGATCATCGATCACCAGATCGAACAGCATCCCGTCAACCTGCGCCATCGCATCGATGAACCAGACGGCCAGACTGTCGGCTGGCAACGCGATCCGAACCAGAGCCTGTTCGGCGTCGCTATCAACCGACAACTCCTGACTCAGTTGCGCTTCGAGCAGGCCGATGTCGTCTGCAAGTCGGGCGATCCGCAATCCGGTCGGGGTGCCGGTACAAGGGGTTCCCCGGTGGATCAGGGTTGCCCCCACGCGATCCTCCAGCGCCTTGATGCGCTGTGATATCGCTGACGGAGTTACCGCCAGTTCAGCCGCCGCCGCATCAAAGCTGCCAAGGCGCAGAATGGCGGACAGCGCAGACAGGTGATGTGGGTCGAATTTCATTAGAATTGCTAATCTAAAGTAAATCTCTTTAATTTGATAAAGCTCACCTCGTCCGTTAGTCAACGCTTGTTCGCAGGAGGTTGTCATGACGACATCGTTGATTTCAGGTTTCGCGCTGGGCTTTAGCCTGATCCTGGCGATTGGCGCACAAAACGCATTTGTTCTGCGACAGGGGCTGCGGCGCGAGCACGTGTTTGCTCTGTGCCTGACATGTGCCGTGTCAGACGCCATCCTGATCGCGGCCGGAGTGGCCGGATTCGGAACTTTGGCGCAAGCTGCGCCGTGGTTCGAGACCGTGATGCGCTACGGAGGGGCAGTGTTTCTTACATGGTACGCCCTGCGCAGTTTTCGCTCGGCATGGCAAGGCGGGGCCGCGTTGCAGGCCAAAGAGGGAGAGCGCAGCAGCTTGCGCGCGGCCTTGCTGACCGTGTTGGCCTTTACGTGGCTCAACCCGCATGTCTATCTGGATACGGTGGTCCTGATCGGATCAATCTCGGCCCAGTATGAGGATCAGATGGCCTTTGCCATCGGGGCCATGATTTCCAGCTTCGTTTTCTTCTTTTCGCTGGGTTACGGCGCCAGAATTCTGTCGCCTGTCTTTGCACGGCCCCGGGCGTGGCAGGGTTTGGACGTCGCGATTGGCGTGGTCATGCTGGGTATCGCGCTGAAACTTGTTACCATGTGAAGGGTTGTGGGCCGCCGGGTTTCGGTGTTCAACATCCCCATGAGCGCACCCTCGGATCAATCCCGACCGCTTGCCGGTATGTTTTGGATGTTTGCTGCCGGTCTGTCCTTTGTGGGCATGACCGCGCTGGTCAAGACGCTGGGCACGACGATGAACCCAATTCAGGCGGCGTTTTTGCGCTATGCACTGGGGCTGGTCTTTCTGTTGCCTGCGATCCGGTCGATCATGAATACCCGAATGACACAGCGAAACATAACCCTGTTTGGCATTCGCGGCGTGGTCCATGCGGCGGCGGTCATGCTGTGGTTCTTTGCCATGACCCGCATTCCTTTGGCCGAAGTCACGGCGATGAACTATATGACGCCGGTTTACGTAACCCTCGGCGCCGCAGTATTTTTAGGAGAGCGGCTGGCGTTTCGAAGACTTGCAGCGATCGGAGTTGCCCTGATCGGTGTTCTGATCATTTTGCGGCCAGGGTTCCGGGAAATCTCGCCGGGGCATGTTGCGATGTTGGGCACCTCGTTGGCATTGGGAGGGTCTTATCTGTTGGCCAAGGTGATGGTCCGCGACATCCGGCCATCGGTGGTTGTCGCGCATCTGTCGATCTGGACCACGATTGCCCTGATCCCCTTTGCTGTCGCCGTATGGGAGCCGGTCAGCCTGCGCGACATCAGCATCCTGTTTCTGATCGCCAGCTTCGCCACCGCAGGTCACTATTTCATGACCCTTGCCCTACAAGCCGCCCCGGTTGCCGTCACCCAACCGGTCACCTTCCTGCAGTTGATTTGGGCCACGGTGATGGGGGCCGCGGTTTTTCATGAACGCGTGGACATGTGGGTCGTGGCCGGCGGGACTCTGATTCTTGCAGCGGTCACGTTTATTACCTGGCGCGAGGCGGTCCTGAAACGTGCGGGCAACACACCGCCCCATGGCTCGGAGAGCCCGCCGTCGCGGTCGCGGAAGGTTGTTGATTGACGAGTCAATAAAAACCTTTTAGCCTTCACTCTGCGAGCTGTGGCAGAGAGGCTGATATGCCGAAACTGGGAATGGAACCGATCCGGCGGGACGCGATTGTCAAAGCGACAATCGCCGAACTTGGCGTGAAGAAGTCCCTTGATGTCACCGTCAGTCAGATTGCCAAACGCGCGGGCATGTCCAGCGCGCTGGCACATCACTATTTTGGCGGCAAGGATCAGATATTTCTGGCGGCCATGCGCCGCATTCTGGCGGATTTCGGTGCCGAAGCGCGTCAGCAGCTAAAGGACGCCACACCCGGCGAACGCCCCCATGCGATCATCCGGGCCTGCTTCGCGCCTTCGTGTTTTACACCAGACGTTATCGCCGCGTGGATGACCTTTTACGTTCTGGCGCAAACCAACAGCGATGCTTTGCGCTTGTGGCAGATCTATCAGGCGCGCATCCGGTCCAATCTGATTTGTGCGCTACGACCTATGCTCGCCGACCCGGTTGAGGCCGCCGAAGACATGATCGCCCTGATCGATGGTCTTTACATCCGCGCCGCACTCAGCGCACCGGAAGAGCCGCAACTGGCGGTAAATCACGCATTGCGTGTCCTCGCGACGTTTTTAGAGGCTGAACATGAAAAAACCTAACATTCTGATCCTGATGGTGGATCAGCTGAACGGTACCCTCTTTCCCGATGGTCCGGCAGACTGGTTGCACGCGCCTAATCTGAAGAAACTGGCGGCGCAATCGGCGCGTTTTGCAAATGCCTATACGGCCTCACCGCTTTGCGCGCCGGGGCGGGCCAGTTTCATGTCCGGACAATTGCCCTCGCGCACCGGGGTCTATGACAACGCTGCCGAATTCCGCAGCGACATCCCCACCTATGCGCACCATCTGCGCCGCGCCGGGTATTACACTTGCCTCAGCGGCAAGATGCATTTCGTCGGCCCCGATCAGTTGCACGGGTTCGAAGACCGCCTGACCACCGATATCTATCCCGCCGATTTCGGCTGGACCCCCGACTATCGCAAACCGGGTGAGCGGATCGATTGGTGGTATCACAACATGGGCTCGGTTACGGGCGCCGGCGTGGCTGAAATCTCGAACCAGATGGAGTATGATGACGAGGTCGCCTACAACGCCAAGGCCAAACTGTATGATCTGGCGCGAGGCAAGGACGACAGACCATGGAGCCTGACCGTCAGCTTCACCCATCCGCATGACCCCTATGTGGCGCGCCGTAAATACTGGGATCTCTACGAGGATTGCGAGCATCTGCTGCCGCAGGTTGCGGATTTGGGTTATGACAATCAGGATCCGCATTCCAAGCGCATCTTCGATGCTAATGACTGGCGTAGTTTCGACATCACCGAAGAAGATATCCGCAAATCGCGTCGGGCCTATTTCGCCAATATCTCGTATCTGGACGACAAAATCGGTGAAATCCTTGAGGTGCTGGAATCAACCCGGCAAGAGGCGATCATCCTCTTTGTCTCGGATCACGGCGACATGCTGGGTGAGCGGGGATTGTGGTTCAAGATGAACTTCTACGAAGGCTCGGCACGGGTGCCGCTGATGATCTCGGCACCGGGTCTGCCTGCGGGGCGGATCGATACGCCCGTTTCCACGATTGACGTCACACCAACGCTGGGCACGCTGGCCGGAATCGACATGGCGGAAATTGCACCTTGGACGGATGGCGAAGACCTTGTGCCACTGGCCACGGGTACCGAACGCACGGCTCCGGTCGCAATGGAATACGCGGCTGAAGCGTCCTACGCCCCGCTGGTTTCGCTGCGCTATGGCAAATGGAAATACAACCGCTGCGTACTGGACCCGGATCAACTGTTTGATCTTGAGGCGGATCCGCACGAACTGACCAATCTGGCTGACAAGCCCGAACATTCTGGAACCCTGCAAACCCTGCGCAACAAGTCGCAGGCGCGCTGGGATCTTGACCGTTTCGATGCCGAGGTCCGCGCAAGTCAGGCCGGGCGTTGGGTTGTCTACGAGGCACTGCGGCAAGGCGGGTATTACCCGTGGGATTACCAACCGCTGCAAAAAGCATCCGAGCGCTACATGCGCAACCACATGGACCTGAACACCGTTGAAGAAAGCCAACGCTATCCGCGCGGCGAATAACCCCTTCATCTTTTTGAAAATACTCCCGCCGGAGGCAAAGAGATTTTTCGACGAAAAATCTTGTCCCGCGCGGAACCGGAGACACGGGAATGCAAGCAGATTTTGTCATCGTTGGCGCAGGGTCCGCGGGGTGCGCCATGGCCTATCGTCTGGCCGAGGCCGGAGCCTCGGTTCTGGTGATCGAACATGGCGGCACCGACGCTGGACCGTTCATCCAGATGCCTGCCGCGCTTAGCTATCCGATGAACATGTCGCGCTATGACTGGGGCTATAAATCCGAGCCCGAGCCGCATCTGAACAACCGGCGACTGGCCTGCCCGCGGGGCAAAGTGATTGGTGGGTCATCCTCGATCAACGGAATGGTCTATGTGCGCGGCCACGCCCGCGATTTCGACACCTGGGCCGAGATGGGGGCGGATGGCTGGTCTTATGCCGATGTTCTGCCTTACTACAAACGGATGGAGACCTGGCATGACGGGGGCCATGGGGGCGACGCCACATGGCGCGGCACGGACGGGCCGCTGCATGTCTCGCGCGGCCCGCGTGAAAATCCTCTGTTCAAGGCTTTCGTCGATGCCGGTCAGCAGGCAGGCTATGAGGTGACCGGAGATTATAACGGGGAAAAGCAGGAAGGCTTTGGCCCGATGGAACAGACCGTCTGGAAAGGGCGGCGCTGGTCTGCGGCGAACGCGTATCTGAAGCCTGCACTCAGGCGCGCCAATTGCGATATCGTGCGCGGCCTTGCCACTCGTGTGGTGATTGAAAACGGTCGCGCGGTTGGCGTCGAACTGATCCGGGGCGGCAAAACCGAAATCATACACGCCCGACGCGAAGTCGTGCTGGCGGCTTCCTCGATCAACTCACCCAAGCTGCTGATGCTGTCGGGGATTGGCCCGGCCGCTCATCTGGCTGAGCACGGCATTGCCGTGATCGCGGACCGACCCGGTGTCGGGGCCAACCTGCAGGATCATCTTGAGCTTTATATCCAGCAGGCCTCGCTGCAGCCAATCACGCTATACAAACACTGGAACCTGATCAGTAAGGGCCTGATCGGGGCGCAGTGGTTGTTTACCAAAACCGGTCTGGGTGCGTCGAACCAGTTCGAAAGCGCCGCCTTCATTCGGTCGAAGCCCGGTGTCGAGTACCCGGATATTCAGTACCATTTCCTGCCCATGGCGGTGCGCTATGACGGGCAGGCAGCGGCCGAAGGGCACGGGTTTCAGGCGCATGTAGGGCCGATGCGCTCTCCGTCCCGAGGGGCCGTGACCTTACGGTCGAACAAGGCCGAGGATGCGCCCGTCATCCGCTTCAACTACATGAGCCAGGAACAGGATTGGGAGGATTTCCGCACCTGTATCCGGCTGACCCGCGAAATCTTTGGGCAGGATGCCTTCAAAGCCTTCGCCGGAAAGGAAATCCAGCCCGGCGCCTCAGTGCAAACAGATGAAGAGTTGAATGCGTTCATCGCCGAACACGCCGAAAGCGCCTATCATCCTTGCGGAACCTGCCGCATGGGCCGCGCCGACGACAAGACAGCGGTTGTCGATCCGCAGGGTCGGGTGATCGGGGTCGAGGCGTTGCGCGTGGCTGACAGTTCGGTCTTTCCACAGATCACCAACGGAAACCTCAACGCGCCGTCCATTATGGTGGGTGAGAAAACCTCGGATCACCTGCTGGGTAAAGACCCGTTGCCGAAGGCAAATGACAGACCGTGGATCCACCCGGGATGGGCGACTGCACAACGTTGATTACCCCGGTTTTTGCTCTCCGAAATCCGCAGGATTCTCAAAAACTTGATCCCGGTCAAAGAGGTCTTTTCCAGACCTCACTACCATATGGGCGTGATACCAAAAAGGAGCGAACAGGATGTCCCATACCCCGCATGAACTGGCCGAAGAATTCCCCGAGAAAGCCGAATTGATGAGCCAGCTCAAACAGACAGATGCGCATTTTGCGCGGCTGGCGGATGAGTATCACGAGGTCAACCGAACCGTTCACCGGGCTGAAACCAATGTTGAGCCGATGGAAGAACTGGCCGAGGTCGAACTGCGTAAGAAACGGGCACTGCTCAAGGATGAAATCTGGGCGATTTTGTCGAATAGTTGAGCGCAGGGCGGGGGCTCTGCCCCCGTCGCCTTTGGCGACTCCCCCGAGGTATTTTTGAACAGAAGAAGGTCAGGTGACTTCGTAAGGCAGCGTTCCACGTGTATGCGCATCGATCGTCAGGCGGCGTTCGAGTGGTGGAACAGACCTTTGGTGACAGGTCTGGCGCTCGCATATTCGGCATGAGATGCCGATCGGCTCATAGGCGCTGGCATTGTCGATATCCAGATTGTCGGCATAGACCAGCGCCTTTGCGTGCCGCGTTTCACACCCCAGCGCGATGGCGTAGCGGCGCACAGGGGCGCCGAACGATCCCCCTGACTTGGACACGTCACAAGCCAGCGAGATATAGCGCACCCCATCTGGCGTCTCGGCCAGTTGGCGTAGAAAGTGCCCCGGTGTTTCGAACGCCCGATGCACGTTCCACAGCGGGCAAGCCCCGCCAAAGCGCGCGAACTGTAGCCGCGTGGCCGAGTGGCGCTTGGTAATGGTCCCGGCCTGATCGACGCGGACAAAGAAAAACGGAATGCCCTTGGCTCCGGGCCGTTGCAGCGTGGACAGGCGATGCGCGACCTGCTCGATTGACGCGCCAAACCGGTTGCTGAGCACTTCAAGATCGTGCCGATCCTCTTGCGCGGCGGCGAGGAAGGTGGCGTAGGGCATCAGGGATGCGCCTGCGAAATAGTTGGCCAGGCCAATCTTGGCGATGGCGCGCGCCTCGTCGCTTTGGAATTTGGCGAAATCCAGCGTCGCCTCAAGCAGTTTGTCCTGACTGATTAGCGCCACCTGCAGCAGCATCTGGAACACCTGAGTTTGCGGTGCAGCGCGCGAGGACAGGCGCAGGGTCTTGTTGGTCACATCATAGCTGCGCAGCGCTTCCGCATCGGCAAAGCTGACCTGAATGCCCCGTTCGGCCAGACTGTTCAGGGCGGCCTGACGAATGCTGCCCGCCTCTTCGGCCCGCATCGAAAACCGTTCCGCCGCACGGTCGACAGCATCGATATAGTTGTCGCAATAGTGGAAGAAATCGCGCACCTCTTCCCAGGGGCTGGCGCGGGTTTGGGCGTCTTCGCGGCCCAGAGCCTCATCCAGCGAGGCCAGTCGTTCATGGGTCTGGCGATAGGTGCGATGTAACTCGATAAACGCGCGCGCTAGGGCGGGTGCGTTTGAGGCGGTCAGGCGAAGGTCAGCCAGCGGTGGCATGCTATCGGCAAACAGGGGATCGGCCAGTGCCTCACGCATGTCCGAGACAAGACGCTCGCTATCGCCGGTGCTCAGTTCGGTGACATCCATCCCGAACTCTTGCGCCAGTGCCAGAACAACGGTGGTCGAGATTGGCCTGTTGTTGTTCTCCATCTGGTTCAGGTAGGGCAGCGAAACGCCCAGCTTTGCGGCAAATTCCTTTTGCGTTAGGGTCAAGCGGGTGCGCATTTCACGCAGCTTCGCCCCTGCATAAAGCTTTTGGGTGGCCATAGCGTACCTTTGCAGATTTACTGATTTTGGACGCTAACTTTGCAAACCTGTTTGTGCAAGTGTCTACAGCCCCAGTTGTCGTTCACGCCATATGACCATGCTGATGGCAACAATCGCTAATATCGACGTGCTCAGCATAACCCAGAGCAAGGGCATGGCCCCGGTTTCGCGCGTCAGTAATGTGCCTGACAAAGCGCTAAGCGCGGCACCTCCGCCCAGCATGATGGCGCCGCTCAGGCCAGAAGCGGTTGCGGCAAGATGCGGGCGAACGGACAACGATCCGGCAGTGGCGTTCGGGATCGACATACCGTTGCCCAGGCCGACAAAGGTCATGAAGCCGAAAAAGCTGAGCGCGGTGCCCATGTCGGCCAGAAACAGCGCAGCTGAAAGGATAACGCCAATCGCGTTCAGCCAGCACCCCCACAGCACCATCCGGTTGACTCCAAAACGTACCGAATAGCGCCCGCTGATGAAGTTGCCGAAGAAATAGCCTATGGCAGGGGCCCCGAAATAAACGCCCACTTCGGAGGCGGACATGCCAAACAGCTCGGTCCCAATGAATGGTGCGCCGCCGAGATAGGCAAAGAAAGCTCCGGATGACAGGGCAGAGGACATGGAATATCCCCAGAACCGAGGCGAGGTCAGTAGCTCGGGGTATTCGCGGAATTGCTGGATCAACGTCTTTCCACTTTTGCCGGACGTTTCCCCGAAATCCCAATAGGTCAGCCCAAGCGCCAACGCGCCAACGGCAAAAGGCAGCCAGAAATTCGCTTTCCAGCCAAAGGCTTCTTCCAGAAACCCGCCGACGGCGGGGCCGACCATCGGAACCACCGCCATGCCCATTGTCACATAGCCAAGCATCGACGCGGCCTGATCCTGCGCATACATGTCGCGCACGGCGGCGCGGCTGAGCACGATGCCCACAACGATAATGGCCTGACACATTCGGAAGATCAGAAAGACCTCGGCGGTGGGTGCATAGATACAGCCTAGCGTAGCCAGCAGGAAGAGCACCAACCCCCACAAAAGAACCGGGCGGCGCCCCGCCTTGTCAGCAAGCGGCCCGATCAGGATCTGCAGGACGGCATTGACCAGCAGATACAGTGCAATCGATAGCTGCATGATTTTGTAGTCAGCCTCGAAATGCAGCGCCATGTTGGGCAGGCTTGGCAGGAACAGATTCATGCTGAGCGCCGACAGCCCCGACAGCAAGACGAGCGTCAAAATTGTCGGTGGAGACCGATGTGTGGAGAGTGTACTGAACTGCATGGTTCACATGTATAGGCAGCTTTGACGGGAATGCCATTCATCATTGCGTGTCAGAACGAAACTTAGCTAATTTACAATATTCTTGTCGGCACTTGCCAATAATTTGCAAATTTGCTGAATAGTTCTTTGGCCCTGTGTCTTGGCCCTGTATGTTCTGCGCAAATTTCACAGGGGACTAACGCCATGAAAGACATCCTTTCCGAGCTTGAAGACCGCCGCAACAACGCGCGGCTGGGTGGTGGACAAAGACGCATCGACGCCCAGCACGGGCGTGGTAAGCTGACTGCGCGCGAACGGATCGAGTTGCTGGTGGATGAGGGCAGCTTTGAAGAGTTCGACATGTTTGTCAGCCACCGCTGCACTGATTTCGGGATGGAAAAGCAAAAACCCGCCGGGGACGGCGTTGTGACCGGCTGGGGCACCATCAATGGGCGCATGGTTTATGTGTTCAGCCAGGACTTTACGGTGTTCGGTGGCTCGCTGTCGGAAACCCATGCGCAAAAGATCTGCAAAATCATGGACATGGCGATGCAGAACGGCGCGCCGGTGATCGGTATCAACGACTCGGGCGGCGCGCGTATTCAGGAAGGCGTGGCCTCGCTTGCCGGCTACGCCGAGGTGTTCCAGCGCAACATCATGGCCTCGGGCGTGGTGCCGCAGATCAGCGTGATCATGGGGCCGTGTGCCGGTGGGGCGGTTTATAGTCCGGCCATGACCGACTTTATCTTCATGGTCAAAGACACCTCTTATATGTTTGTCACCGGTCCGGATGTGGTAAAAACCGTCACCAACGAGGTCGTCACCGCCGAGGAACTCGGTGGCGCGTCGACTCACACCCGGAAATCCTCGGTCGCGGATGGCGCCTTTGAAAACGACGTCGAAGCGTTGGCCGAGGTTCGCCGTCTGGTCGATTTCCTGCCGCTCAATAACCGCGAGAAACCGCCCGTACGTCCGTTCTTTGACGAACCGGACCGGGTGGAAACCTCGCTGGATACGCTGATCCCGGACAATCCGAACACGCCCTACGATATGAAGGAACTTATCACCAAGGTCGCGGACGAAGGGGATTTCTACGAAATTCAGGAAGACTATGCCAAGAATATCATTACCGGCTTTATCCGGCTTGAGGGCCAGACGGTGGGCGTGGTGGCCAACCAGCCGATGGTTCTGGCGGGGTGTCTGGATATCGACAGCTCGCGCAAGGCGGCGCGGTTCGTCCGGTTCTGCGATTGTTTCGAGATCCCGATTCTGACGCTGGTGGACGTTCCGGGCTTTCTGCCCGGCACCAGTCAGGAATATGGCGGGGTGATCAAGCACGGTGCCAAGCTGCTGTTCGCCTATGGCGAGGCGACGGTGCCCAAGGTCACCGTGATCACCCGTAAAGCCTATGGCGGGGCGTATGACGTGATGGCGTCCAAGCACCTGCGCGGCGATTTCAACTATGCCTGGCCCACGGCCGAGATTGCGGTGATGGGGGCCAAGGGCGCGACCGAGATCATCCACCGTGCCGATCTGGGGGATGCCGAGAAGATCGCGGAGCACACGCAGAACTATGAAGACCGGTTTGCCAATCCCTTCGTCGCCGCCGAGCGCGGCTTCATCGACGAGGTGATCATGCCGCAATCCACCCGCCGCCGCGTGTCCCGTGCGTTTGCCAGCTTGCGGAACAAGCAGCTGAAAAACCCGTGGAAAAAGCACGACAACATTCCGCTTTAGAATTGGTTCGGGCGGATCATCCCGCCCAACTTTTCACCGTATCCCAAACAGGAAGCCTGAGTTTTCTCATAGGATGAAACGCTGGACAGATCATATCATCACACGACCCGGTTGCGTCAGGCGCTCGCTGACTTTCGGTTTGACGCTAGCTGCATGGTGCGCAGGGCAGGCGACGGCCAACAACCTGCTACCTGTCCCATCTGGACAACCGGTCGAACTGAGCAATGTACTGCTCGACACAAACCCGGGTGAGTTGTGGGTGCGGTTTCGGTTCATTGCCCCCAAGATCGGATCGACCGTGGGGCAAATCACCTATGATGTTGCCATCATCGACATGGCCCATCTGTGCGAGGTGCTGGCGGTGCCATATGTCGTTCAGCATGATCTGGACCCGGCGCGGATCGTTATCTCGTTTGCGGACCGGCCACTGGATTTTGGCACTTCCTCGCCCGAGGCGACGCAGTTCTTTGAGGCCTATCGGCTGGAACAGTCCCGCTGTATCTGGGAGGGGCTTTGACAATGGAAACCCCATTTCGTGACGCCAAAGCGTTTCATCAGATCACAGCAGAGGTACCAATGCCGACCCCATCCTTTGACGGATGCTCTTGTTCCGTTTCGTCCGCTCAAATGATTCATGAGGTTTCGCCATGATCAAACATCGCGGATTTCCCGGTCGCCTGCAGGGAACAGATTTTCAATTCACCATTCGCCGCGCCAACCCCAAGGGTGTGACGCCGCTAACCCGACGCGAAAGGTTTCGCGATCGCAAACCCGCCGATAAACGAGCTGACACGGCCTTTTTGACTGCACTATGGGAACATTTCGGCGATCAGCCCTTCGAACGCGGCAATCTGGATGCCGGGCGGCTTAGCTGGTTTTTCGGGCGTGAGGTGGTGGCCGCAGAAGATCCCTTTGATCCGGCCAGCTATGATGCACTGCTGGTGATCGATCTGGATGTGGCGCGCGCGTCGTTCCCTGACATCTTTGACAGGGTGCAATAAACGTGAACCACGCTGCGGAATATCTCTGCCATCGGCGCGAAATGGCGACCCCGACCGGCGTTGGCCGGGGTCACGCGTTGGTGTCAGAAGTTCAGCTGCGCCGCCAGCTGTACGCGGCTGCCGTCGAACGTCCGTCCAGTGGGTTCGTCATTTCGCTCGCCGTAGATATATTCGGCGCTGAGCGTCAGACTGTCGGTCGCCTTATAGAAGGCGTTGACGTGGATCGTCTCAAGCTCGGTAAAGGACAGGGTGCCGGTCGAGGTCGGCAGGTCATAATCCTCGTACCCGTAAGCGATGCCGACATTCCATTTCGGAGTGATGTCCTGACGGAATTCGACGGTATAGCCATCGACGTCATTCGCCTCGCCGCCGACAATCGCATCACCCAGGCCAATCAGGTAGGGACCAATCGCTTCACCGTTGACGTAGTTGACCTGAAACAGGCCACCTTCCCAGGGACGGATCGAGCCCGACAGGGTAAAGCCGGTCTGATCGACCTCGACCGATCCCGATTCTGCCTTGCCGTACAGAACCGAGGCCCGTGCAAGGTATTTACCGTCATTGTACTCGACCGCACCGGTCAGGACGGGATCATCGGAATTGGATCCGCTGACATTCTCTTCGATCGAGAAGCTGACGGTCGTCGCCGAACCAAAGGTGTTGGTGTAGCGGATCTGCGGCACACGGGCGAACGGGATACCTACGGGTCCATTAAATTCGACCGAGGTGGGGTAGGTGTCCAGCGGCATGAAGTTGGTCCAGGTCTGACCGATCAGCCAGTGGTCCCCGATGCCGATATTGGCGTGACGCAGCCGCAATTCGGCGGTGCCGTTGGATGCGAACAGGTCCAGCTCAAGCTGGCCGCTGATATCGCCGATTGCGCTGGGCGTGTTGGTCCGCAGCCCGATGCGCGACTGCCGGACCGTAGCGCCAAAAGAGCCGCTGGTCGCGGCCGACGGCTCGCCGATGACGTTCACGAATGCGGTGTCACCCTGATCAAAGTCGAAATCGTAAAAGAAGTCGGCCTTCACGTATCCGTAAACGTCCAGAGTGGTGTTTCCGATCCTCAGATCACCAGTTCCCGATCCGGCATTTGCAGCCTCCAATGCTTCGACCCGGGCGCGCAGCGCGTCCAGTTCGTCTTGCGTTTGCGCCATGGCTTGCACACCGGTCACGCAAAGCGTGCTGGCAGCAAGCAGGCAGGCGGTTTTGCCCTTTATTGTCATGGAGATAATTCCTTGTATGCGAGTGTGCACGGGAACGGTTTCACGCCACTGCAGAATTTGAAAATCACCAAATCGGGAGAAATCGATCTCGGAATTTCAACGAAATTTGAGGTTTTCAGCACCGGATTTCACGTACCGGTGAAAGCGGTCTCCAAGGCGTTGCACAGCCCCGGAAAAATTTCTTTTGCGCGCGCAGCAAGGCGTGAACTGAGACCGGAAAGAAATCCGGGTTTCAACCCGGTTTGTAACGGAACTGTGACGCGGCGGGCCGGGCAGCGTGGGGAATGGGACAAACGGCGCATCGGCGCGAATTTGCGCGGTGCCGATCTTGATGAGCAGGTTTCAGCCGGAATCTCAAATGGAAACAATCTTCTATTGGCGACAGAAATTGTGCCGGGCAATCTGACCCAGCCGTGCGGCTCTACTTTGCCTGCGTCGCACATGCACCTACTATTCCGTACCCCTTCCTTCCGCGGGCAGGCTTGTGTTTCCCACAATGACCTGTCCGCGGTTTTCTTTTTTGCGCGCGCATCCGAAGAAAAGAGGCAGAATTCTGCTAATAATTGTCCATCGCTGCCGTTGATATTGAATAACAAGGCCCGATTGCCCCATCTGGCACCAAAGACGTCAACATACCAAAAGGGGCAGACATCATGCGATTCTCGAAACTCATCCTTGCAATGGCAACTTGTGCCGGGCTTGCGGCCTGCGGCGATACGACTGGCGAACAGGCACTGCTTGGCGGCGGCGCGGGCGCGGTTGGCGCGGCGGTCCTCAATGCCGATCCGTTGCTGGGCGCGGCTGTCGGGGCCGCGGGCAATGTGCTGTACTGCAAGACGCAGCACAACTGTAACTAACGCTGAATTTATCGGGGCCGGTCAGGTCCCGACCGTCATCACGCATCACGCCGTCGTGGGGTTTCAACCTCGCGGCGGCGTTTTGCGTTTCCAGAACACCAAGACAAAGGACGTTCCATGTTCAACAAGATCCTGATCGCCAACCGGGGCGAGATCGCCTGCCGGGTTATCAAGACCGCCCGCAAGATGGGTATCGGCACCGTTGCCATCTATTCGGATGCGGACAAGAACGCCCTGCATGTCTCGATGGCGGATGAGGCGGTGCATATCGGCCCGCCGCCTGCGAACCAGTCTTACATCGTGATCGACAAGGTGATGGACGCCATTCGCCAAAGCGGCGCTCAGGCGGTGCATCCCGGTTACGGCTTCCTGTCAGAAAACTCGAAATTTGCCGAGGCGCTGGAAGCCGAAGGCGTCGCCTTTGTCGGCCCGCCGGTGGGTGCGATTGAAAGCATGGGCGACAAGATCACCTCGAAAAAGATCGCGCAGGATGCGGGTGTTTCGACGGTGCCCGGCTATATGGGGCTGATCGAAGACGCGGATGAGGCAGTCAAGATATCGAACGACATCGGCTATCCGGTGATGATCAAAGCCAGCGCTGGCGGTGGCGGCAAGGGGATGCGGATCGCATGGAACGATGAAGAGGCGCGCGAGGGCTTTCAGTCGTCCAAGAACGAAGCGGCGAATTCCTTTGGCGACGACCGGATTTTCATCGAGAAATTCGTGACCCAGCCGCGCCATATCGAAATTCAGGTTCTGTGTGACAGCCACGGCAATGGCGTCTATCTGGGCGAGCGCGAATGCTCGATCCAGCGCCGCAACCAGAAAGTTGTCGAGGAGGCGCCTTCGCCCTTCCTCGATCCCGAAACCCGCAAGGCGATGGGGGAACAGGCGGTCGCGCTTGCCAAGGCGGTGGATTACGCCAGCGCCGGGACGGTCGAATTTATCGTAGATGGTGAAAAGAACTTCTACTTCCTCGAAATGAACACCCGCCTGCAGGTGGAACACCCCGTCACTGAACTGATCACCGGTGTCGATCTGGTTGAACAGATGATCCGGGTGGCCGCAGGCGAAAAGCTGACCATCACGCAGGATGATGTAACCCTGACCGGGTGGGCCATCGAAAACCGTCTGTATGCAGAAGATCCGTATCGTGGGTTCCTGCCGTCGATTGGTCGTCTGACCCGCTATCGCCCACCGCAGGAAACGGCTGCGGGTCCGATGCTGGTCAATGGCAAATGGCAAGGCGACGCTCCCGAAGGCACGGCTGCCGTGCGCAACGATACCGGCGTCTACGAGGGCGGCGAGATCAGCATGTATTACGACCCGATGATCGCCAAGCTGTGTACATGGGCCCCAACTCGTGAGCAGGCGATCGAAGCGATGCGCGTTGCTTTGGACAGTTTTGAGGTGGAAGGCATCGGTCATAACCTGCCCTTCCTGTCGGCTGTGATGGATCACCCCAAATTCGTCAGCGGCGATATGACAACCGCCTTCATCGCCGAAGAATACCCCGATGGTTTCGAAGGCGTTGAATTGCCCGAGGCCGACCTGCGCCGCATCGCAGCCTCTTGCGCCGCGATGCATCGGGTGGCCGAGATTCGGCGCACCCGCGTGTCGGGCCGGATGGACAATCACGAACGCAAGGTTGGCAGCGATTGGGTTGTGACCTTGCAAGGGCAGGAGTTTGCCGTCGGGATAGATGCAGACAAGGATGGCTCGACTGTGCGCTTTGCCGATGGCACCATATCGCGCGTTGCCTCTGATTGGACACCCGGTGACCAATTGGCCGTTCTAGATGTCGATGGCAGCCCGCTTGTTCTGAAGGTTGGCAAGGTTTCGGGCGGCTTCCGCATTCGCAATCGCGGTGCGGATATCAAGGTGCACGTGCGCACCCCGCGTCAGGCAGAGCTGGCCCGCCTGATGCCTGAAAAACTGCCGCCCGATACCTCGAAAATGCTGCTCTGCCCGATGCCCGGCCTTGTTGTGAAGGTCGATGTCGAGGTCGGTCAGGAAGTGCAGGAGGGGCAGGCGCTGTGCACCATCGAGGCGATGAAGATGGAAAACATCCTGCGCGCCGAGAAAAAGGGCAAAGTCGCCAAGATCAATGCCGGTGCAGGCGACAGCCTTGCCGTGGACGACGTGATCATCGAGTTCGAGTGATCATGACCGCGCTTTTTCCATATCCTCACGGGTTTCTGGCGGTCTCCGCCGGGGTCATTAGGTGTGGAAAAAGCGTTCAGCCACCCTCGCGGCGTTCGCGGATTTCGCGTTCGCGCAGGGGGGTCTTGTCGATGGATCGGCCAATCTCTCGGACGCTCCATGGGCTGGGCTTGCGCAGTTTGACGACACCGTCCTTATCGACAAACACCATCTGGAACCCGCGCGGGCGCAACTGTGACCGGATCGGGGATCGCGCCGAAGGATCTGTGTCAGTCAAAACAATCACATCCCGGTCGCGCATCGCTGCCTCACCCTCAAGCAACATATCGATCTGCTGCTGGAAACGCGGGTCGGCGGGGGTATCCGCAAAGACGACAATGGGGCGGTTGATCCACAGAAACTCGTCCAGCGTGCTGTCACCTGCGGGGCGCACAAAGGCGTCCTCAGTGGGTGCAGTCCCGTCGGCGGCCAACGCGGCCAGCGGGAATAGTGCCGAGAAAACAAGGGCAAGCGTTCGGGTCATGGGGCCTCCTGTTCCATCGAATATAGCCTCTGTTCAGCGGAATGCGACCGTCGGAATGCGGATGGCCTTCAAAAAAACGTACCTGCTTGGCGTTGTGGTGGACTAGGCGCATGGAAATCACACTGCATTTCGGGGCGCATCGCTGTGCCACCACCAGTTTTCAGGAATACATGCGCCGCAATGGCCTGGCGCTGGCAGAACAGGGCACTTTGTTCTGGGGGCCGCAGGACGTCAGGGAAACCGATCTGTCAGGGCTCAAGTCAATGACCAATGCCTCCCATGCCGCCCTGCAACGCGAACTTGACCGATGCGCGGCAAAGGGCATCACGCATCTTTTGGTCAGCGAAGAGAATTTTCTGGGCATGATGCAACAGAACCTCAACAGGGGCGAGCTTTACCCCGAGGCGAAGCTGCGTGCCCAATTGGTGGCCGAAGCCTTCGGCGGGCGCGTGACGCGGATCGGTCTGAATATCCGCGCGCTTGGCGACTACTGGACCTCGGTGGCGGGCTATGCGGCCCGAAACCGGAAACATTTCGACGGCCAAATGCGCTGGAAAAAGATCGCAAGGCATGATCGTAGCTGGCAGGGGGTGATCTCTGATCTCGCCCACGCCTTTCCTGAAGTACCCGTGCAGGTGTTGCCGTTCGAGGAGTTCTCGGGCCGCTCGGATCTGCAGCTGGCGCAACTACTGGGTATAAAAGCCCCGACCAATGGGGCGGACTTATGGCTCAACAAGGGTGCAGAACAGGTCACGCAAGGCCCCAATAGCACCCAATATATGAAACTTTTGACAAAATACGCAGATGACCTGTCGTGGCTGGAGTCAGGAGCGGACGGTCTGGCAACGCTTTGCCTGCGTCCCGAAACAGTATGCGACGAGGCCACGCCCGCTTGAGACAGAATTGACGAGAGGAACCCGAAATGACCGACACGAAGGATTGGCAGGCGCTGGCCGAAAAAGAGCTGCGCGGACGCCCGTTGGATGATCTGACCAAAGAAACGCTGGAAGGTATCGACGTCAAGCCGCTCTATACGGCTGAGGACACCGCCGACCTGCCGCATATCGGGTCGCTTCCGGGGTTCGGCCCGTTCACGCGCGGGGTAAAGGCCACGATGTATGCGGGGCGTCCCTGGACGATCCGGCAGTATGCGGGCTTTTCAACGGCCGAGGAATCCAACGCGTTCTACCGCCGCAATCTGGCTGCAGGTCAGCAGGGGGTTTCCGTGGCTTTCGATCTGGCCACGCATCGCGGGTATGACAGTGACCACCCGCGCGTTGTTGGGGATGTTGGCAAGGCCGGTGTGGCCATCGACAGCGTCGAGGATATGAAGATCCTGTTCGACGGCATCCCGCTCGACAAGGTCTCGGTCTCGATGACCATGAACGGTGCGGTGATCCCGATTCTGGCAAGCTTCATCGTCGCGGGCGAAGAGCAGGGCCATGACAAATCCGTCCTGTCCGGCACCATTCAGAATGACATTCTGAAAGAGTTCATGGTGCGCAACACCTATATCTACCCGCCGGAACCGTCGATGAAGATCATCTCGGACATCATTGACTATACCTCGAATGAGATGCCCAAGTTCAACTCGATCTCGATCTCGGGCTATCACATGCAAGAGGCCGGGGCGAATTTGGTGCAGGAGTTGGCCTATACGCTGGCCGATGGCCGCGAATATGTACGCGCTGCGACGCAGGCCGGGATGGACGTTGACAAGTTCGCAGGCCGTCTGTCCTTTTTCTTCGCCATTGGCATGAACTTCTTTATGGAGATCGCCAAACTGCGCGCGGCCCGTACGTTGTGGCACCGGGTGATGACAGATTTCGGGGCGAAATCCGAGCGTTCCAAGATGTTGCGGACGCACTGCCAGACGTCGGGCGTCAGTCTGCAGGAACAAGACCCATATAACAACGTGATCCGTACCGCCTACGAAGCGATGAGCGCCGTATTGGGCGGCACGCAAAGCCTGCACACCAACGCTCTGGACGAGGCGATTGCCCTGCCCACCGATTTCTCGGCCCGCATCGCGCGGAATACGCAGTTGGTTTTGCAGGAGGAAACCGGCGTGACCGATGTGGTCGATCCGCTTGCGGGTTCCTACTACGTCGAAAGCCTGACCAATGAACTGGTCGAAAAAGCCTGGGCCCTGATGGAAGAGGTCGAGGAAATGGGCGGCATGACCAAGGCGGTCGCCAGTGGAATGCCCAAGCTGCGCATCGAAGAAAGCGCGGCGCGGCGTCAGGCGATGATCGACCGGGGCGACGAAGTGATCGTCGGCGTCAATAAATACCGCAAGGAACAGGAAGACCCGATCGACATTCTTGACGTCGACAACGTCGCCGTACGCGAGGCACAGGTCGCCCGGCTGGAACGCATCCGCGCCACGCGTGATGAGGCCGCGTGCCAGCAGGCGCTGGCCAACCTCACCACCACCGCTCGCGAAGGCGGCAACCTTCTGGCCGCCGCCGTCGAGGCCGCTCGCGCCCGCGCATCCGTAGGAGAGATCAGCATGGCAATGGAAAAAGAGTTCGGTCGCCACCGCGCCGAGGTGAAAACGCTGGCCGGTGTCTATGGCGCGGCCTATGAAGGCGACGAAGGCTTTGCCGCGATCCAGAAATCCATCGAAGACTTTGCCGAGGCCGAAGGTCGCCGTCCGCGCCTGCTGGTGGTCAAGATGGGCCAGGACGGGCATGACCGGGGGGCCAAAGTAATCGCGACCGCCTTTGCAGATATAGGGTTTGATGTGGATGTTGGACCGCTATTCCAGACCCCCGCCGAGGCGGCGCAGGATGCGGTGGACAATGACGTGCATGTGGTCGGCATTTCTTCGCAGGCTGCCGGGCACAAGACACTGGCACCGCAACTGGTCGAGGAGCTGAAGAAAGCCGGAGCCGAGGATATCATCGTTATCTGCGGCGGCGTGATCCCACAGCAAGACTATCAATTCCTTCACGATAACGGCGTCAAAGCGATCTTTGGCCCGGGGACAAATATTCCCGAAGCCGCACAGGACATCCTGCGGCTGATCGGCGAAGCCCGCGCTTAGGTCGAGATTTTTCGTCGAAAAATCTTATGCTAGAGAATCTTCGACGAAGATTTTCTAGCCGGGAGGGCGCATATGAAACTGGATCATCTGGCAGTTGCTGGCGAAACGCTGGGAGAGGCCTCGGCCCATCTGGAACAGGTGCTGGGCATTCAATTGCAGGACGGCGGCAAGCACGAAAAGTTCGGAACCCATAACCGGCTTCTGGGTCTGCGCGACGGGCTCTATCTGGAAGCCATCGCCATTGACCCACAGGCCCCTAATCCGCAGCGCACCCGATGGTTCGACCTGGACCGGTTTCAGGGCGCGCCGCGCCTGACCAACTGGATCTGCCAGGTGCCGGATATCGAGGCGTCTTTGACGGTGTTTCCCGATGGCGTCGGCCAGCCCATTGACCTCAGCCGGGGCGCGCTGCGCTGGCGCATGGCGGTGCCGCCAAACGGGCGTCTTCCGTTCGACAACCTGTTTCCCGCGCTTATCCAGTGGCAGGGCGATCTGCATCCGGCGCGGATGCTGCAAGACAGCGGCTGCCGCCTGCGTCGCCTGATTGTCAGCCACCCGGATGCGCTGGAACTGGCCAAATGCGTGGGGGCGCTTGACTACGTTGCCTTCGATAGCGGTCCGGCGGCGCTGCGCGCCGAGATCGAAACGCCGCACGGGTTGCGTGTGCTGGAATGAACATCCGGCAAGCCAGACTTGAAGATGCGCCCGCAATTGCCGCGATCACCAACGCAATCATCCGCGATACACTGGTGACTTTCACCACCGATTTGCGCAGCATTGAAAGCATTGCTGCCGACATAGAAACCCGGGGTGCCGCATTTCTGGTTGCGGAACGGGATGGCAGCGTCGAGGGCTTTGCGACCTACAATGCCTTCCGGTCGGGCCCCGGATACGCACATTGCAAAGAGCATTCGATTCAACTGGCACCAGAAGCCCGAGGTCGCGGCGCCGGCCGCGCGCTGATGGCTGCCTTGGAATCGAATGCAATCGCCGAAAACGTCCACGTCCTGATTGCGGGCGTGTCTTCGGCCAACCCGGATGCAATTGCTTTCCACGCCGCACTGGGGTTTGTCGAAACCGGCAGACTGCCCGAAGTGGGCCGCAAATCGGACCGGTGGCTGGATCTAGTCCTGATGCAGAAAATTCTGACCCCGCAGTGATCTGTCGCACCTGACAGTTGCGATCCGGCGCGCTAGGGTTCCCTCATGTCGATCTGGACCAGAATATCCGACGCGCTCAGTGCGCTTGCCCAGGGCGAAAGCCTGACGGCGGTTTTTGAGAAACTGCGAACGCCGCCCGAACGGTCGGTGGCCTTTGCCATTGCCGTCATCGCGCTGGGGGCCAAGATGGCCAAGGCAGACGGGCAGGTGACGCGCGACGAAGTCACCGCCTTTCGCGAGGTGTTTCAGATCGCCCGTGAGGATGAGGCCGGGGCCGCTCGTGTGTTCGATATGGCGCGCACGGATGTGGCGGGCTATCAGGACTACGCCCGCAAGGTTTCAAAAATGTTTGCCGATGACAGCACCACGCTCTGCGATTTGATGGAGGGGCTGTTTCACATCGCCATGGCGGACGGCTTCTATCACCCCAACGAAAACGAGTTCTTGGAAGAGGTTAGCCGCATCTTTGGCCAGACCGAGGCGCAATTTCTGGCCCTGCGTGCGCGATTTGTGCCAGATGCTCCGAACGACCCATACACCGTGCTGGGGGTCCCCCGCGATGCACCCCTACCGGAAATTCGCAAGGTCTGGCGGCAACTGGTGCGCGAGACACATCCCGATGCGATGATGGCCCGAGGCGTCCCGGAAGAGGCCGTGCGTCTGGCCGAAAAGAAGATGATCGATATCAACCGCGCCTGGGATGAAATCAACGGCGCACGGGTCTGAACCATGCGTCTGGCGACCTACAATATCGAATGGTTCGCCAATCTATTTGACCGCAATGACAAGCTGATTGCTGATGACAGCTGGTCGGGGCGTCACGACGTCACCAAGGCGCAGCAGATCGAGGCCATAGCCAAGGCGCTGACGGCTGTGGATGCGGATGCCATCCTGATCGTCGAGGCCCCCAATACCGGCAAATCCCAGAACACCGTCCGCGCCCTGCAACGCTTTGCCGAGACATTTGATCTGCGGACCTCCAACGCGGTCATGGGCTTCGCCAACGACACCCATCAGGAACTTGCGCTGCTGTATGATCCTGACGTCGTGAAACTGCGTCATGACCCCAAGGGCGATCCCGCGGGGGATACAGGCAGCCGCGACGCGCCCCGGTTCGATACCGTCTTTCGCATTGATCTGGATGTGGATGCGACCGAGGATTTCGTGCGGTTCTCGAAACCCCCGATGGAACTCGCAGTTGAAACCCGCGCCGGCAACACATTCCGACTGATCGGCGCGCATCTCAAGTCCAAGGCCCCGCATGGGGCAGCCTCGCGGGACGAGGCGATCCGTATTTCGATTGCCAACCGGCGCAAGCAATTGGCGCAAGCCATCTGGCTGTCGCAACGGGTCAAGGCGCATATCGCCGACAATGAGCCGGTCGTCCTGCTGGGGGATCTGAACGATGGTCCGGGGTTGGATGAGTTTGAACATCTCTTTGGACGCTCCTCGGTGGAAATCCTTTTGGAAGCAGGTCTTTACGACCCCCATGCGGTGCAATCACACAGCCAGCGACTAGGCCCCACCTTGTCAACGGCGCGGTTCGCCCGCCCTGATCAAGGGGAGTATCTCGAGGCGCTGCTGGATTACGTAATGGTCAGCCACGATTTGCGCGGACGCCAGCCGAACTGGCGCATCTGGCACCCATTTCGCGACGCGGCTTGCTACGACAACGCTGAACTCAAAGCGGCGCTGCTGGCGGCGTCAGATCATTTCCCGGTCACGCTGGACATCGATCTGTAACCTTTCAACCCTGCCTGTCCTCGCCTATATTCCATTCATGCAACGCCTTCTGCTCATCTCCGCGACAATCGTCGCAACATCACTGCCCGCCTCGGCGCAAGAGGATGATGGCAAATCGCTGATGGAAAGAGGGGCAGAGCTTTTTCTGGAAGGCCTGCGGCAGGACATGGAGCCGACGCTGGAAGAGCTTCTGGGGCTTGCTGATCAGATCGGTCCCGCCATGCAATCATTCCTTCAGGAGATGGGTCCTGCATTGGCCGAACTTGCAGCAGAGGTTCAGGATTGGAGCGCCTACGAGTTGCCCGAGATGCTGCCCAACGGCGACATCATCATCCGCAAAAAGCCAAAGCCCAAAAAGCCGACCCCACCAGAGCAGCAAGAAGCCACCCCCGAATGGTTCACCGACATTTGAGGCGGCATCGCCTAGCCACGCATGATCACGCGTATTTCCGATTTCAGCGCGCCTGCCAGCGAGTTGAGGCGCGCTTCGGCCACTTCGTTGAACAACGGGGCTGCGGCCTTGGGCAAGGTCAGTTCCAGCTTTTGCTTTTTGGGATAGAACCGCAGTTTCCCCATCGTCGCGTCCGGCTGCATCCACAACATGGCGCCGAATCGCATGGCTTTGCCCAGAATTTCCGCCTCTTGCTGTCCGCGTTCGTCCAGCAGTTCGTACATCGGAGTAAAGCGATTATCTTCGCGCTTGTTGCGGTATCGGTGCTGCAGGGCCAGACCGATAAACACGCGCTCGGAATGTTTCAGCCCGCTCATATTGGCGCGGGTGACGTATTCGAAACAGGCTTCGGCCCGATAATCGGGATGGGCGCGCCAACTGACGTCATGCAGCAGGCAGGCGGCCTTTATCAGGCGCAGCTTTTGCGGTGGCGCGGATTTGAACAGAGGCATCACGAAATCGAACAGATGCTTGCCGAACCCCGGCAGGCGGGCATCCTTGGCCTCGGCAAAGCGGCTGGCTTCGATCAACGGGTCGCGGTCCCGAAGGCGTTGTGGCATTTGCTGATACAGCAGCCCCTCGCGAATACCGTAGCTTGAGACTGCGATATCCTTGGGTTTGAATGTTCGGATCAGCCGCGACAGCACATCCATCGCATAAGGGATCAGCGCCATGCGCGAGCTTGAGACGCCTGCTGCAATGCGCAGCGTTTCCGGGTCGCCCTTTTCTATGAATTTGATAGTCTCGCGGACCGAGTGATGGGTCATCCGGTATTCGTGCAGCACGTTCAGCGGATACCCCCGGCGCAGCATGTCCAGCCGTGCAAAGGCGCGCCAGCTGCCGCCGACCAGAAACAGACGGTCGCGCTGCGGGCCCATCTGATCGCGCATCTCTTCCAGCGTTGCCTTGATATGCGCCTTGCGCGCGCGCCGCCCGCCCTTGATATCGCGCAGCTTGAGCGGCCCGAGCGGTGATGTCATCCGCCGACCCACATCCCCTTCACCGATCTCGGCCAGTTCGACAGACGAGCCGCCGATATCGCAGATCAGCCCATAAGCACCGGGCCAGCCCAGCAACACGCCCTGTGCCGACAGGCGGGCCTCTTCCTCACCGTCAACGACGCTGATGATCACACCGGTCTGCGCCTCGACCTCGCGGCAGAACTCGGGCCCGTCTTCGGCCTCGCGCACGGCGGCGGTGGCGACGGCGTGCAGGGCAGGCAGGCCCAGATCCTTCGCTAGCGCCTGAAACCGCAAAATCGCGGCCAGCGCACGCTCGCGCCCGCGCGGGTTCAGGCGACCCGTGTCGGACAGTCCGGCGCCCAATTCGCACATGACCTTTTCGTTGTAGAAATAGGCAGGCGAACGCGCCGCGCCATCAAAGATCACCATCCGGACCGAGTTTGAGCCCACATCCACAACGCCGACCCGAGATAGCGCCCGCGCGCCCGGATCGTCAAACAACGGTTTGCCAAACGGGCCGTAATCCGCTGCGTCAGTCTCGGCGGTTTTGTCCATGGGATCCCCAATCCTTGCGGCGTCAGGATGCGAAATCGTCAACTCTGGGTCAATCATCGGAATCGCCGTCGGCGTTCAGTGTGTTCAATACGCGCACCGCCAGCGCACGGGTGATGTCGCGTTTCTCGCTCAGCGCCAGATCGTCGAGATGTTCGACCACTTTTGCCGCAGCCTCAAAACTGCGATCCATGTGCTTGACCAGATAGGCAATCACCTCGGGCCCAGGGCTTAGCTGACGGTCTACAAACAGCTTTGCCAGCACGGCGCCCAGCAGCGCATCGTCGGGGCTTTCCAGCGCCACATGGTGCGCGCCCTGAACCCGGCTTTGCAGATCGGGCAGCGACAGGTTCCACAGATTCGGAACCAACCGCCCTGTCATCAGCAGGGCATTGCCCTCGGCCAGAACCAGATTGTGCAGGTGGAACAGGGTTTTCTGCTGCTCGGCATCGCCGGCGATCAGGGGCACATCCTCGACCGCAATGGGCCTTTGCGCCAGTTCGGGCACATCGTCATAGCGCAGGGCGACCGACGGGATGATCCGGCCCCCGGTTTCGGCAGCCCAGACATGCGCCAGATGGGTCTTGCCCGCCCCGGCAGGTCCACTGAGAACCAGTTTATTGCCTGGCCATGACGTGGCCGAGATCATCGCGACCGCCAGCGCATTTGCGGGCGAAACAAAGAAATCCTCGCGCCCCAAGGCGGTCTTGGACGGCAGATCAAAGCTTAGCTGCGTGGCCATTTACTCGTGGTCCTGTGCCTGTCCTTCAAGGCCGGTATACAGGCGACTTTGCAGATACTGAGCCGTGGCAAATCGTGCCAGAACACCAAGGGCTGCCGCCACCGGGACGGCAATCAGCATTCCGACAAATCCGAACAGTGCGCCAAACACGGACAGCGCCAGCAGCAGCCAGACCGGGTGCAGGCCAACCGAACTGCCAACCAGTTTGGGGGTCAGAAAGTTACCCTCGGTCACTTGTCCAACCATGAAGACCCCGGCGACCATAGCAACATGGGTCCAGTCGCCCCAGAACTGAAACAGCGCCAGACCGATAGCAAGGCTGCCGCCGATCAGCGCGCCAAGATAGGGGATGAACGTCACCAGACCGGCGATGAAGCCGACGATCAGACCAAATTGCAGGCCAACCACCATCAAGGCGACTGCATAATAGGTGCCCAGGATAAGGCAGACCGTACCCATCCCGCGCACGAACGAGGCCAGCACCGCATCAATCTCGCCCGCCAGCCGTTTGATCGTCGGGGCGTGGTCGCGCGGCAGCAACTCGCCCAGACGCGCGATCATCCGGTCCCAGTCCATCAACAGGTAAACCGCCACCACCGGAACGATGACCAGCAACACCACCACGTTTATCGCCGACCCCAGCGAGGCCAGCACGGTTTGCAGCACGTCCCCGGTTTTGGATTTCAGCGTTTCGCCGAAAGAGACCAGCAATTGATGCGTGTTCGACTCGCGATCCAAAAGCGCCGGGAACTGTTTTTCAATAAATGCCCGCAACTCTTTGAACAGATGCGGTAATACGTCGATCAGGTCCAGAAGCTGCGTGATCAGGGCGGGCACCACCATCAGGATCATCAGCACAAAGCCCAGCACGCCCACGACCGTGATCAAACCGGTTGCCGCCATGCGCGACAGGCCCAGTTTTTCCAGCCGGTCGGCCACCGGATCAAGGAAATAGGCAATCGCGCCACCTATGACAAAAGGCAACAGCACATCGCCCAGCAGCCACAGGATCAGGATAAAAACCGCGGCAGCCACGCCCCAGTATCTGAGCTGATCCTTAACCGGCAAAGCCATCGCATGTTCCCCTGTTACGGCGTCCCAAGGCGTTCTTGACCCAATGAAGCTTGCGATGCAAGGGCTTCATGGGGCAGGGGAAACGCCATGTTTCCGGCGATCAAAACTCAGAACACGCGGACACCCTGCCGGTCGAGTTCGGCGTGAACGGGGCTCAGGTTCATCTGGTCAGGATCCTGGTTGGTTTTCAGCGACAGCGCGGCAGCAATTCCGGCACCTTGCCCCATGACTGCGCAGCAGGCCATGTTGCGCGTCGCCGCATGAGCCACCCGATCCGCCCCGTGCGAGCGGCCCGCGACCAGCAGGCCCTTGATCCCTTTGGGCAACATCGAGCGATAGGGGATCTGCATATACCGCCCCGTCGTCGGCAGGATCAGGATGCCATAGCCGTCGATGAATTCGGGGTAGATGCCGATCGTGTCCTCGAACCGGCCCTGATGGCGGGCGTCATCCTCGGTCATGTTGTAAACGGCGTCGATCTTGCGGGTGTCGCGGATACCGATGGTCATGCCGAAATTGCGCAGCCGGGCGTTTTCACAGCCGGGCATGAAGCGCCGCAGGGCCTCGATGGCCAGCATGGATTGACGCCGCCCTTCGATCTCGCCGCGCGTCATGCTGTCGGGGTCGGTGCCGTCGATCTGATCCAGATGGATCAGGTTCATATAGGTCAGCTCTCCGGTATCATGCATCGCGCCCCAAGTGCCCGCGATGGTGTTCAGATGTGGCGGGATCAGACCCTGATCAATGGCCTGCTGGAACGGTTTGTAGACGAAGGGCGAGAACATGTCGTCCTCTTTGCCCGAGGTTTCGATGTTCCATTCACCACCGCCGCCCCAGTCCTTGTAGGTCTGCGGGTCGGCCTTGACGCCTTCCATAAAGGCGCGCTTGTCGACACCGGCCAGATGGAACATGACCGAGGCCGCCATCATCTTCTCCGGCGCGGTCTTATGCGTCGGCGCGCCCGCGCGATGGGCCACATCGGCATCCCCGGTGGCGTCGATCACAACGCGGGCCAAAATCGCCTCGCGCCCGGCCTTGGATTCAGTAATCACCCCGGTGATCCGATCCCCTTCCATGATCGGAGCGACGAATTGACGGTGCAGCATGGGATGCACGCCCGCCTCTTCGATCAGACGGTCGGCGACCAGCTTGAACCCTTCGCTGTCCAGCTCATAGCTGAGCGACTGGCTTTCCGGAACCGCCGCACCCATCTCCTTGGCGCGGGTCTCAAACTCCATGCCGATGCCGCCAGCTTCGACGGTCTGTTCGTGGCGGTACCAGGCAAAGCCTTCGACGCCAACGGCGGTGATGTTACCGCCCATGCAGCCGAAGCGGTCCATGATCGTCACCTCGGCCCCTGCGCGGGCGGCGGCCAACGCTGCGGCCAGCCCGGCGGGGCCAGAGCCGACGACCAGAATATCCGTATGGTGGACCACCGGGATCTGACGGGCGGGTTCGGTTATAGTCTGCATCGACGCCTCAGGATTCTAAGTTTTTGCAACATTTTAGTTTCCTGATTGACGGGTCAACAAAAATTGCGACGTGCCAACGGTCGCAAAAAGGTCAAAGCATGATTGCCCCCGGCGGGGCTTTGGCATAATCACCTTTTGATGTCCGAATTCACCTTTGAAGGTTAAACAATGCGCCTCAGCCGTTACTTTCTGCCCGTTCTCAAGGAAAACCCATCCGAGGCTCAGATCGTCAGCCATCGGCTGATGCTGCGCGCAGGTATGATCAAGCAGGCCGCAGCCGGTATTTATTCCTGGCTGCCCATGGGTTTCAAAGTGCTGCGCAAGCTGGAAAACATCGTGCACGAGGAACAGGCGCGCGCGGGGCACATCGCCATTCAGATGCCGATCCTGCAATCGGCGGACCTGTGGCGTGAATCCGGGCGGTATGACGATTACGGTCAGGAAATGCTGCGGATGAAAGACCGGCATGATCGAGACATGCTGTATACGCCCACGGCCGAAGAGCTGGTGACGGATATCTTCCGCGGCCACGTCAACAGCTACAAGGACCTGCCGCTGACGCTCTACCAGATCCAGTGGAAATTCCGCGATGAGATTCGCCCGCGTTTCGGCGTGATGCGGGGGCGCGAGTTCTACATGAAAGACGGCTACAATTTCGATCTGACCAAAGAAGACGCGCTGCACGCCTATAATCGCCATCTGGTCAGCTATCTGCGCACGTATGAGCGCATGGGCTTGCAAGCGATCCCGATGCGTGCGGATTCCGGGCCCATTGGTGGCGATGACACGCATGAATTCCTGGTTCTGGCCGATACCGGCGAATCCGAGGTGTTCTATGACAGCGCCGTCACCGATTTGACCTTCGGCGACCGGGACATCGACTATAACAACCGCGAACAGTGTCAGGCGATCTTGGAAGAGTTCACCTCGAAATACGCCCGCACCGACGAAACTCATGACGAGGCGCTGTTCAACCAGATCCCCGAGGAACGCCGCCGTGTGGCGCGTGGGATCGAGGTTGGCCAGATTTTCTATTTCGGCACCAAATATTCCGAACCTTTGGGCGCAACGGTCCAAGGCCCCGATGGCAAACCCGTCCCTGTCCATATGGGCAGCCACGGCATCGGCGTCAGCCGCCTGATCGGCGCGATCATCGAGGCCAGCCATGACGATAAAGGTATCATCTGGCCCGAGGGCGTGACTCCCTTCCACTGCGGGATCGTCAATCTGAAACAGGGTGATGACGAGGCGGACGCGGCCTGCGAAAGCCTCTATAACGCGCTGACGGCACTGGGACTTGAACCGCTCTATGACGACCGCAACGAACGTGCAGGGGGCAAGTTCGCCACCATGGACCTGATCGGTCTGCCCTGGCGGATCACCGTTGGCCCGCGTGGTTTGAAAAACGGTGTGGTCGAGCTGACCAGCCGCCGCACCGGCGAAAGCGAAGAGCTTAGCCCCGAAGCCGCAGTCACAAAAATAGCGGAAATCTACGCTGGCATCGCCTGATCACGGCGATGCGACAGCCTTTTATGACCCTTTGACTGTTGGCCGAACGGCCAGCAGATCACCATCGGCATTGCGGCCTCGGGCCACCACGATGGGACGGCCCATCTGGCGCACCAGATCGCTTAGCTCAAAGCCCAGAAACCGCAGACCGCAGACCCGTTCATTCGTGGCGTGATCCGTGATGCACAGGGATCCCTGACGGAATGCCAGACGATATCCCTTGTCCTTAAGGATCTCCTTAAGGCTGCCCCAGCTCGCGGCAGTTGCGAACAAAGGACGTATCGCTGCACGCAGCAACGCCGCCGTTTCGCAATCCAGTTCTGATGATGCCTTGCGGGCCAAAACAGGGCCCGGTTCATAAAACTCTTCTTGAATACCCATGAGCGACCTCCCGCTCTTACTCTTTAAAATGTGTCCCCCGAACTATAGGGTGACAAAGTTACACAAAATTAGCAAATGGCGAAACAAAATTGCGTCGTTAATGTTGCCTAACGGACTCGCATTTTCATTCGATTGCTCACATTGACTTCATAGCTGAAACAATGACCCGAAGTCTGTGAAGGACTTCACAACTGTGAGTTTATCGCCATGAAATCGTATTCTCGGTTGGCTGGTGCGGTTTCGGCGGCAGTCAGCGATGATTCGTGACCAAATGCACCGAATGACGCTCGCGGTTGCGGGAATCCTCTGTTAGCTGTGCCGCGATCCCCGAACGGCTTGACCAACCGGAGATTTGCCGA
Organism: Ruegeria sp. E1; assembly: GCF_056534225.1. NCBI lineage: Bacteria > Pseudomonadati > Pseudomonadota > Alphaproteobacteria > Rhodobacterales > Roseobacteraceae > Ruegeria > Ruegeria sp. E1. The sequence continues at coordinate 217,277 of NZ_JBQFPE010000007.1, forward strand.
AAAGGTCGCCGCAAAACAAATGCCGGAGCAGTGATGGCCAAGACGCCCCCGCCTTTTGCCCCATTCGAATGGAAGATCGCCTGGCGCTATCTGCGCGCCCGCCGCGCCGAGGGCGGCGTCAGTGTCATGACGTGGATTTCGCTGATCGGGATCACGCTGGCGGTTTTTGCACTGATCGCGACACTGGCAGTGCGATCCGGGTTCCGGTCAGAATTTGTAGGTACCATTTTGGGCGCCAACGCGCACGTGACCGTCTACACAGCGGGCGAGATTGACGCGCAGGGCAGGGTGGACCGAACGCTGGCCGACTTTGATGCCATGGCCACCCGAATTGCTAAGGTGCCGGGTGTTGAACGCGCGGCCCCTTTGGTCAAAGGTCAGGTTCTGCTGACCAACCGCGACCGCAGCACCGGGGTCGAAGTCTATGGCATCCGCCCTGACGATCTGTTCAGCCTGCCGGGAATTGCCGACAGCGATCAGGCTTACGGAGACTTGTCGCAGTTCGAAAATGGCATCGCCATCGGGTCCGGCGTGGCCCGCGCCATTGGCGCAACGGTCGGTGACCGGGTCAGGATGACGTCGCCTAACGGGGTCAGAACGGCCTTTGGCACTTCGCCTCGCGTAAACGCCTATGACGTCGTCTATGTGTTTTCCGCCGGTCGCTATGACATCGACCGCACGCGGGTCTACATGCCCTTTGCCGAGGCGCAGAGCTTTTTCAACCGCGATGGTGTTGCGGACGAGATCGAGGTGATGGTCGAAAAGCCCGAAGCGATGGACCCGGTACTGATCCCGATCCTTGAAGCCGCCGGCGAACGCTCACAACTCTGGACGTGGCGCGACGCCTCGGGTGGGTTCCTGCGCGCGCTTGAAGTTGAGGACAACGTGATGTTCATCATCCTGTCGATCCTCGTCCTGATTGCGACGATGAACATCGTTTCCGGCCTGATCATGTTGGTCAAGAACAAGGGGCGCGACATCGGTATCCTGCGCACCATCGGCCTAAGCGAAGGGTCGGTGCTGCGCGTGTTCTTCATCTGCGGTGCGTTCACCGGGATCATCGGCACAGCGATGGGCGTCATTCTGGGCTGCCTGTTCGCGCTCTATATCGATCCGATTTTCTCATTCGTGAACTATGTGATGGGTGGCGGTGTCTGGGACCCGGCGATCCGTGGCATCTATGCGCTGCCTGCGGAATTGCACCTGTCGGATGTTCTCAAAGCCGTGGGATTGTCTTTGGGCCTCTCCTTCCTTGTCACCTATTTTCCCGCCCGCCGTGCCGCGCGGCTGAACCCGGTTGAGGCGCTGCGCTATGAGTGATGTGAGATTGCGGCTGAACGGCCTGACCAAAACCTATCTCAAGGGCACTCCCGGCGAGGTGCAGGTGCTGCGCGGTGCAAATCTGGAGCTGCGCGCGGGCGAGGCTGTGGCGCTGGTGGCCCCTTCTGGTGCGGGGAAATCAACGCTGCTGCATATCGCGGGGCTTTTGGATTCGCCGGATGCGGGCGCGGTCGAAGTGGCCGGGCAGGCCGTGACCGGCAAAGGCGACCGCACCAGAACCGCCATCCGGCGGCAAGATGTGGGCTTTGTCTATCAGTTCCACCATCTGTTGCCCGAGTTCACGGCGCTTGAAAACATCGTCTTGCCGCAACTCGCCAACGGCAGTTCGGACAAAGCTGCAAAGGACCGCGCGATGAGCCTACTGGACCGGGTAGGGGTCGCCCCGCGCGCTGATCACCGTCCGGCGGCGCTTTCGGGGGGCGAACAGCAGCGCGTGGCCTTCTGCCGGGCGCTTGCCAATGCTCCTCGGGTGCTGTTGGCGGACGAACCGACAGGCAATCTGGATCCCGAAACCTCGGATCAGGTGTTCGATGCGCTGATGTCTCTTGTGCGCGAGGCTGGCCTGTCCGCGTTGATCGCGACGCACAACCTGGACCTCGCCGCGCGCATGGACCGGGTGGTGCGGCTTGAGGGCGGGTTGCTCAGGCCAGCTGAGTGATTGCGACACCGATCGCCATGACGGTGATGCCGCCCGCGCGCATTAATGTCAGCGGCGTGACCTGAGCGCCAAACAGGCCGAAATGATCAATCGCCGCCGTGCTGATCAACTGCCCCAACAGGACGAAAAATACCGCGTTGCCGACCCCGAAATGGGGCGCGACATGGGTGATCGACAACACGTAGAACGCGATCAGAACACCGGCCAGCAACAGATGTTTCGGCGCTTGCGCCACCTTGGCAAAGGCGTGACCGCCGGGCAGCACAAGCAGCGTCAGCGCCGAGGCCGCAAAAGCGATGGCAAACAAAATGACGGCTGCGGTTGTTGGTGATCCGATGATGCGGCCAAGGGCTGCGTTCAACGCGGCAAGGATGGGAACACCAATGCCCGCCGCCAGCATGATCGCTGCGTAATGTGTCATGAACCGCCCCTTTGCGCTGAACTCGTTGATCTGGATCATTGCGACTTCGCGCCCACCGGGCAAGCCTGCAAATGTCGGATTGCGAAGGAGGAAGCGATGACAGGCTGGCCGGTTAAATCATGTGTTGTGGCGGCGGTTCTTTCTGCATCAGCGCCCGTTTGGGCGCAGGATGCCGAGATCGGCGAAGAGATTTACAACCACTATTGCGCGACCTGCCACGGATTGGACGCGACCGGGCACGGACCAATGGCCGGTGTGCTTGTAATCCAGCCCGCCAACCTCAAATCGCTGGCCGATGCGGATGGCAAATTCCCCACCGCCCGGGTCGTGGCGCGGATCGATGGGCGCGACCCTCTGGTCAGTCATGGCAGTCCGATGCCGGTCTATGGCCCCTATTTCGAGGGGCAGGATACCGCGATCAAAACACCTGCGGGGCAGCCCATATTGACCAGCAAGCCGATTGCCGATCTTGTCGCCTATCTGAAAACCCTGCAGGGGGAATAGGAAGTTTAGCCGCAAATCCCCTCGATCTCGGCCTCGGCCCAGGGCAGCAACACGGCACTTTCGCGCCTGTTTCCGGGCAGCGCGGCCAGATCGAAATGCGGTTCCAGCATGTCATGCAGCCTCTGGGTGCGCGACGCGCCCGGATCCAGAGCACGACAGCAGACATATTCCTCGACGATCGACCCTTGCTGTTCATAGCCATAGGCCAGAAAATCCGCCGAGGTCTCAAGGTCAAACAAATACGGGTCGTCCTGACGCCCATGCTCGGCAGCAGCGCGCAGCGGGTGATATCCGGTCGTTTTGCGGTTCTGCCACTGCCAGACATGGGTTAGCTCATGCGCCAGCAACATGGCGGCGATCAGGTTCATCCGGTCGGGGTATTCCGACATATAGTCGTCCAGATACCAGTCCCGGGTGAAATAGACCCGGTTGAACAGGGCAACGGCTGCGGGCTTGCCGGTGACGGTTTCGGTTTTCACCGGTGGCAGGATCAACTCGCGACAGGCCAATCTCGGACGCGCCTTGCGGGTATAGGTGATGGCCGCGACGGGCGCGCCTTTGACCAGCCGCACACGGTCAAGGTCAAGCGTTTTGCCGTGAATGTTCCCGGCAAATGCGCGCTCTTGATCGGTCAATTGGCGACCGCAGGATGCAAACAGGATCAGGATCAAAATCAGAAAAAAGCGCGCCATAGTCACAAGCCTAATGCGCGTGCCCGTCGCTGCAAGCCGTTTTCAAAGGCTCATGGCCAAAACCCGGCTGATTTCCGTCAGCGACCTGCCCGACTGTTCCATCCAGATGTTGAACGCGTCCTGCACGGCGGCCATTGCCTTTTTCGACGTCGCGGGTTTGTCGATCACCCCCTCGGCGATCAGCCGCGCTGTCACATCGCGCGACAGGATAAAGCTGTCACGCCCCGCAAAGCGCATCGCGTATTGCGCCGAGGCCCCGCCCAGCCGCGATCCGCGCTTGCCAAGCATCGCCAGCAGCCCGACATAGTCGGTCGATGGCCAGCCGCCCAAAACAGCTCCGGCCCCGCCTTCCTCGCGCAGTTCCAGAAGGAAGGCTGCATTGTCGCGGACTGACGCGATCTTTGTCCCATTACGGACAATTCGTGTGTCCTGCAGCAGGGCGTCGAATTTTTCATCATCCATGAAGGCGCAGCGACCGACATCAAACCTGTCGAACGCGGTTTCAAAGCCGTCCCACTTGGCCTCGATCACTTTCCAGCTAAAGCCCGCCTGAAAGACCGTTTTGGTAATGATGGAAAGCCATCGGTCCTCGGGCATCGCCGCAAGTTCTGCCGCTGATTTCGGCCTCTCCAGTTTGCTGTCCAGCGCCTGTGACCCGCCATGGCGCTCTGCTGCCAGCGCATAGATCTGATCGAAATGTTGCATCGCAAATGCCCTCCACCCAACAAGAGTTGTTATTCCACCATGGCTTGGCAAGGGGAATTCGTCTGCGTTTTGCGTGTCGAAACCGGGGTCCGGCAGGCCAGCGCAAACAATTGGGAAGTTTTGTAATTGACTGGTCAATCAATTTCCCGCAATCTGCCGCCGTGAAAGACCAGGCACGCGTGGTGACGTATTGGTTGGGCAGGGAAGAAAGGGCCGGATGCCGTGGCTGTTATGATTTAACGGCGACGCCAAATGGTCCCTTTTTAATGCCCACCCGATCGTGCATGTTGCGGTAGAGCTTCGGCGACTGAATGTTCTGCGGGTGAACCCACTGCCGCGCGGGGCAAATAATAAAGACAGGGAGAAAAGCAATGAAAAAACTTGGTGTGAGCCTTTTGGCATTGACCGTAGCAAGCGCTGCCGGTGCGGCGGATATGGGCGCCGTGGATGAGCCGATCAAACTGGCGATCAACGAATGGACCGGTCAGCACGTCACCACCCATGTTGCAGGTGAGATGTTGAAAGCCGCAGGCTACAATGTCGAATATGTAACTGCAGGTATGATGAACCAGTTCCAGGCTTTGGCCGATGGGGACATCACGGCGACGCTTGAGATTTGGTCGTCCAACGTATCCGACGAATATGCCAAGAAAATTGACGAGGGCACCGTTGTTGAAATCGGCGATCTGGGCCTGGATGCCAAGGAAGGCATCGCCTATCCGGCCCACGTTGCCGAACTGTGTCCCGGCCTGCCCGCATGGGAAGCCCTGAAAGACTGCGCCCAGGTTTTTGCAACTGCCGAGACGCTGCCGGGTGGCCGTCTGGTCGACTACCCCGCGGATTGGGGCACCCCCGGCGCGGATCGTATGACCGGGCTTGAGTTGCCGTTCAAAGCGGTTCCCGCCGGTTCCGAAGGCGCCCTGATCGCAGAACTGCGCGCCTCGACCGAGCGTAAGTCGCCCTTGCTGATCACCTTCTGGCAGCCGCACTGGGCGATGTCCGCCTATGACGTGCAGTTCGTGGAACTTCCGGCCGGGGAAGAGGCGTGCTTTAACGACCCGGCATGGGGACCGAACCCGAATGCGGTGAATGATTGCGACTTCTCGCCTTCGCGCATCTTCAAAGCCAGCTGGAGCGGTATGGAAGACAAATGGCCCGCCGCCTATGAGATCCTGTCGAACTATGAACTGGCGGTCGAAGACCAGCAGCCGATGATGGGCGCAATCGACGTGGACGGCGGCAAGGTCGAAGAGGTTGTGGCTGCATGGATGGCCGAGAACGAAGGCAAGTGGCGTCCCGTCGTTGATGCCGCAACCAACTGAGCCCGCTTAAGTGACTGACGCAAATACGCCAGCCATCGCCTGCCAGAACCTCTGGCAGGTCTTTGGCCCCGGCGCTGACAAAGCCCTGACCGACGCGCTGGCTCGGTCAGGGAATGACACCGACAAAGCTGCCGCCGACCTGCGCGAAGCCGGGTTTATCCCCGCCGTGCAGGACGCCAATTTCGAGGTCCGCGAGGGCGAGCTTTTCGTCATCATGGGCTTGTCTGGCTCGGGTAAGTCGACGCTTATCCGCTGCATCTCACAACTCCTGCCCGGTACGGGCGGAGAAATCCGTGTGGATGGTGAAAACGTCATTGGGGCCTCGAAAAAAGTTCTGACAGACCTGCGCCGCAAAAAGCTGGGCATGGTGTTTCAGCATTTTGGCCTGTTCCCGCACATGACCGTTGCCGAAAACGTGGCCTATCCGCTGCGTGTGCAGGGGGTCGGCAAAAAAGAACGCCTGACCCGTGCGCAAGAGGTGATTTCTCTGGTCGGTCTGGAAGGTCGCGAGGACAGCTTCCCCCGGCAGCTCTCGGGCGGCCAGCGCCAACGCGTGGGCATCGCACGCAGCCTCGCCGTGAACCCCGACATCTGGTTTCTGGACGAACCGTTCAGCGCGCTCGACCCGCTGATCCGCCGCCAGTTGCAGGATGAATTCCTGCGCATTCAGGCGACGCTGAAAAAGTCCATCGTGTTCATCACGCATGACATTCAAGAAGCCCTGAAGCTGGCCGACCGCATCGCTATCATGCGCGACGGCAAGATCGTGCAGATCGGCACGCCCACGGATATCGTGCTGCGCCCGGTTGACGATTATGTGCGCGAGTTTTCCAAGGACGTCGCCAAAGGTCAGCACGCAAAGGTCGCTTCGGTCATGCGCGATGATGATCAGCGGGGGCCGGACGATCCGGGCCTGACCACCAACATGACCTTGGACGCCGCGTTAGCCCATTGCATGGAATTGTATGAGCCCGTCCCGGTACGCGATGCCGAGGGCAATATCGTTGGCACGGTCCATCCATCGGATCTTGCAGCGGCCTTGCAGGTGGATGAAACATGACGGCGTTGTCAGAGGTAAACGCTCCACCCATGGCCCGGTTGACGGCCGGAGCACAAGCGGCGCTGATCACCGTGATCGTCGGCGCAATTTGTCTCGCGCTGGAAGGGGTCGCACCCTGGCTGGTCAAATGGCCCGCCGCGTGGGAATTGCCTGCGACCCAATGGGTTGGCGGATTTCTTGATTGGTTTCTGAACGGAATCAAACCCGCCGCGCGGTTGTTTTCCGACATTATGGCCTATCCGATGAACTGGGCCAATTTTGTGCTGGGCAGTACGCCTTGGCCGATCCTGATCGGTATCGTGACAGCGCTGGGCTGGTATCTTGGCGGCCTGCCAATGGCCGCGCTTGGGTTTCTGGGCCTGAGCTTTGTACTTGCCTCGGGGTATTGGGCCGAAAGCATGAACACGCTTGCGCTGGTCGCCGTTTCGGTGCCCGTGGCGCTGGTTCTGGGCGGAGCAATCGGCATCCTTGCCAACGAAGTGCCCCGGGTAAAGTCGTTCGTGCAGGCGGTGCTTGACGTGATGCAGACGGTGCCAACCTTTGCCTATCTGACGCCGCTCTTGCTGCTGTTTGGGTTTGGCCCCGTGGTCGGCCTGATCGCCTCGGCCATCTACGCCGCCCCACCGATGGCACGCAATGTCATGCTGGGGCTGGAACGGGTCGAGCCCGAGATCAAGGAAGCCGCCATCATGTCGGGCGGCACGAGGTTCCAGCAGCTGTATCAGGTCGAAATCCCGGCCGCCACGACGCAGATCATGGTCGGTGTGAACCAATGCCTGATGGCTGCCCTTTCTATGGTGATCATTGCCGCCGTCATCGGGGGTTTCAACGACATCGGTTGGGAGGTTCTGCTGACCATGCGCAAGGCGCAGTTCGGCGAATCCCTGATGGCTGGTCTGGTCATCGTGGTCTTTGCGGTGGTGATCGACCGGATGAGCGGCACACTGGCGACCGAGCGCAAACGCTATGACAGCCGCGTCGTCTGGGCGATGCTGGGTTTTGCGGTGTTGTTCACCGCCGCCTTCTGGGCGTGGTTGCCCAACCCGTCCGAGCTGACAGTGCTGGACCCAATGGCCGCGGCTATCGACAGCGGCCTGACCGCCTTCACGCAGGCTAACGGGCCGTGGCTGGATGCGCTCAAGAACAACTCGCTGTTCTACGTGCTGCTGCCGCTACGGATCGGATTGGACCAGGCGGTGCTGCCCTTCACATGGGGCTTCGCTTGGACGCCCGCCATGAGCTTCGGGCTCTTTGCCGCCGCTGGCGCAATCGCGCTGCTGATGGCATGGCGCGGGCATCTGACCGGCGGTCTTATCGTTCTGATCCTGATCGGAATGCTTGAAACCGGTATCGCCAACTTGCCCTGGCCCTTTGTCCTGACCGGCGCTGCGGCGCTGGGCTGGGTCGCGGGCGGCTGGAGGCTGTCGGCACTGGTTGTCGGGCTTCTGTGCACAATCCTCGTGTCCGGCCTGTGGGAGAGGGCGCTGCTCTCGCTCTATCTCAGCGGCGCGGCGGTGTTTTCCTGCGCTGTGGTTGGCGGGCTCTTCGGTCTTGCCAGCGCGGTCTGGGGGCCGGTCTGGACCATCGTCCGCCCGATTTGCGACATGCTGCAGACCATCCCGCTGTTTGTCTTCCTGATCCCGGTCCTGATGGTGTTCCAGATCGGCGAGTTCTCGGCCTTCCTTGCCATCTGTGCCTATGCCATCGTCCCGATGATCCGCTATACCCGGCACGGGTTGGTCAATACACCGGATGAGATGATGGAGGCTGCAATCTCCAGCGGCGCGACCGAGTGGCAGATCATGCGCGACGTCCGCGCGCCCTATGCTGCGCCGACCATCCTGCTGGGGCTGAACCAGACCATCCTCTATGCCTTTGCCATGCTGGTAATCGCCGCGCTGATCGGAACCACCGGATTGGGTCAGTCGATCTATCTGGCGCTGGGGCAGGCGGATGTGGGGCTGGGCATTTCAGCCGGGGCAGCCATGGCAATCCTTGCCCTGATCGCCGACCGCATCGTGCAGGGCTTTGCCGAGGAACGTCGTCAAGCGCTGGGCCTTTGATTATGGGGCAGGGCGATCTATCTGCCCTGCCTTACATTTGATTTCGAACAAAGACCGGTGCGTCTTTGATGCTTTAGGCAGGGCGCAACACGTTCCCGAGGTAACCATGACCGGTTGGACCCCTTTCCTAGCAGCATTGATTGCCTTCCTGCTCAGCCACACCATTCCCGCTCGTCCGGCGGTGCGTGGCTGGCTGATCGGAACCCTTGGCAAACGGATGTATTTCACCGCCTATTCCTTGCTGTCTCTGGTGCTGCTTGCATGGCTCGTCATAGCCGCCGCAAACGCGCCCTATGTCGAAGTGATCCCGCCGCAGCCATTACTACGATGGGTTCCGGTCCTGATAATGCCCGTTGTCTGCTGGCTGGCGGTTGCGGGCCTGTCCATACAGAACCCGTTCTCTTTTGGTGGTCTGGGCAATCAGCCCTTTGCCCCCGACGTCCCCGGCATCCTGCGCACAACCCGCCATCCGATTCTTGCTGCGCTGCTGCTGTGGTCCGGCGCGCATCTTCTGGCCAATGGCAGCCTGTCCCATGTCATCCTGTTCGGGCTGTTCGCTACCTTCGCCTATCTCGGCATGGTTATTCTTGACCGCCGAAACACACGCGTGATGGGCGCTGATTGGGCGCGGCTGTCTCGCAACACCCACCGCCTTTCGCTGTATCCGCCGCGCCCATGGCCGCGCCCTTGGGTCTGGATCACCGCTATAGCCGCCTATGCGGCCCTGCTACACCTGCACCAACCCGTGATCGGTCTTTCTGCGTTGCCTTAGCGCGCAGAGTGGTCGGCACCGCCCAACCGTGCTATCTGGAATGCCAAACTAGGAATTTTCGGGGGTTTCCCAATGCATCTGGCCTATGTCACCACCACCGATCGCGGCGCGACCGACCGGCTTCTCAGCGCCGTGGCTGAACGCCTGCTGGCGCAGGGTGCCAAACTGTCCGGCGTCGTCCAGACCAACACCGAATGCGCCGATAACTCGAAATGTGACATGGATCTTCGGATTCTGCCGGATGGGGACACCGTTCGCATTTCGCAATCGCTGGGCACCCATTCGCGGGGCTGCCGTCTGGACCCGGCGGCGCTGGAACATGCGGCGGGCTACGTCACTGCATCGCTGGCCGACGCGCCGCAGTTGTTGATCATCAACAAGTTCGGCAAGCACGAATCCGATGGCCGGGGGTTTCGCCCCGTAATCGGCGAAGCGCTGGCCCTCGACATCCCCGTTCTGGTCGGCGTCAACGGTCTGAACAAGGACAAGTTCGTCGCTTTCACCGGCGACGCCGCCGAGGAAATAAATCCTGATCTTGAGGCCATTCTGGAATGGTTCGAACGGATCGACATGCAAAGAACTGCGGCGGCCTGATCGTAGAATCGACCACTCGTCAACGGTAACTCGCGCAATGCAAACCACCATCTACGGAAAGTTCCATCCTTTGGAAAGATGGTGGGCGACCCTGGAATCGAACCAGGCGTGCGTCTCCGCGAGGGAGTTACAGTCCCCTGCCACACCTTGCGGCCTGTCGCCCACTGTCAGGCGTTGCACCTGACGTGGAGGCGTGATTACAAGCGCACCCAGGAAGCGTCAACAGGAAAATACCGCTTTGACGCAGGAAACCTATGTCCCGGCCCGGAGGCCCAAGTCATGAAGAAACCCAAGTGGGTTGTCGAGAAGGAACAGGCGCGAAAAGCGGCGGCCTCGGAAACGGTCTGGCTGTTCGGTCTACACGCTGTTCGCGACGCGTTGATGAACCCGAACCGTCAAAAGCTGCGCCTGATCGTCACCCGAAACGCGCGGGATAAACTGGCTGAGGCGATTGAGTTCGCGGGGATCGAGGCCGAGATGGTCGATCCGCGTAAATTCACCGCTCCGATCGATCCGGGCTCGGTGCATCAGGGGGCCGCGCTTGAGGTGAAGCCGCTGGACTGGGGCGGGTTGGCCGAAAACTGCATCGGTTGTGAAAACCCGCGTGTGCTGCTTTTGGATCGTGTGACGGACCCGCATAACGTGGGGGCGATTCTGCGCTCGGCTGAAGTGCTTGGCGCCAGCGCCGTGATCGGCACACGGCATCATTCGGCGCCCGAGACCGGTGCACTGGCCAAAACCGCCAGCGGAGCGCTGGAACGTCAGCCCTATCTGCGGGTGCGCAATCTGGCCGATACGATCATCGAATTGCAAGGCATGGGATTTCTTGTGCTGGGGCTGGACGGCGAGGCCGACCAGACCATCGAAGCCGCTCTGACGGGGCGGCACAACCATCCGGTCGCGCTGGTTCTGGGCGCCGAGGGTCCGGGTCTGCGGCAGAAAACAAAAGAAACCGTTGATCATCTGGTCAAGATTGACGCGGCAGGTGGATTTGGGTCACTCAACGTCTCAAATGCAGCGGCAATTGCCCTATATGCATCGGTACACAGATAACAGGAGGCCCCCATTTCCGGACCCCAGAAAATCGCCACCTGCTGCTATTGTGGCACCCGCGCCGCGCTGGTTCTGAAAGGCAAGCAGCAGCACGAGTTGAGCTGTTCCAGTTGTGGAGCGCCGCTGCATAATCTCAAGATGATGCCAAAGTCCAAGCTGAACGATCGGCCAAAGCAGAAATACAAAGTTTCGCACCAGCCTGAAAAGCAGAAGAAACGAAAGAAAAAGGGCCTGTTTTCCCGCGTGCTGGATGAAGCCTGGGACGTGATCGAGGATGTGTTCGACTAACAGCCGTTCACAACGACGTCATGGGGGTTTTCGGTGCCATTGGAAATATGCATTTTAAAGCCCTCATAAAATGAACCGATGAATCATCTGATGTTGTCCCGACGCGCCTTTGTAACCAGTCTGTCCTCTCTTGCCATTGCGCCTATGGCGTGGGCACAAGAAAAGCCTATGTTCTATGCCAATAACGGCGTAGCGATTTCGGGCTATGACGCCGTATCCTATTTCCGGGTCGGAGAGCCGGTTGCGGGTCACGCGGATATCGCCCTGATCTGGAAAGGGGCGCGCTGGCAATTCGCATCCGAGGAAAATCGCGACCGGTTCGAACGCAATCCGCGCGCCTTTGCGCCTCAGTTCGGCGGCTATTGCGCCTATGCAATGATTCACGGCAATCTCAGCAGCACCGATCCTTCAGCCTGGCAGATTGTTAAGGGCAAGCTTTATCTGACACATTCCGAACAGATCGAGCGGATCTGGAAGAAAAACGTCTCGCAAAACATTCGCGCGGCCGAAGATCACTGGCCTCTTGCCCTCTATCAATAGTTGGCGGATTTCCGCTTTTCGTGATCTGTCATCACAAAAATGCGCGTACCCTCTTTTTTTCTCCGAACTTATGCCTAAATGTCACAGTGACCGCGGAACGGAACTGCCGCGGGTCATTTCACTGTCCCTCGTTCCAACAACTGGCGCTCAGGATTTTCCTGAGCGCTTTTTTCTTGGGCCCGCGGATCAAAGCGTTTTGCGTTTTATCTGAGACAAAGCTATCGAAATGCGCGTTCGACCGGAGGGAGAGGCAGCGTATTTCGATTCAAATCAAATGCAAAGCGATCTAGGGTCACGATATGACAGACTATTCCGACGATTTTCTGAAACGCGTCCTGCGCCGAACCAAGACTGTGGCGGTTGTTGGTGTGTCGATGAACCCGGTGCGGCCCAGCTATTATGTGGCGCGGTATCTGTCGCTGAAAGGATACACGGTGATCCCGGTAAATCCGGGTCATGCGGGCAAGACGTTGTTTGGTCAGACGGTGCGCGGGGCGCTGTCGGATATATCGGAACCGGTCGACATGGTTGATATATTCCGCCGCTCCGAAGCCGTGCCGCCAATAGTGGACGAGGCGCTGGCGCAGTTCCCCGACCTCAGCACGATCTGGATGCAGATCGGTGTCAGCCATGCCGATGCCGCCGCAAAGGCACAGGCGCGCGGTGTCGATGTGGTGATGAACCGCTGCCCCAAGATCGAATATCAGCGCCTGTTTGGCGAATTGCGCATGGGTGGCTTTGCCACTGGGGTAATCTCGTCTAAGCTATGAGATGCCGCCATTTGCGCCAATCGGCGCGGCGCGAGAACTGATTTCCCCTGACCGCAAAACCCAATGGAAAGCAAGCGATTGTCTATGGCATTTCCCCAACCTCCTTACGAAGGTGCCTGCCTCTGCGGGTCCGTGCAGGTTCGTGTGACCGCGCGGCCCCTTTTGACCGTGGCCTGTCACTGCCGCGACTGCCAGAAGCTTAGCGCCAGCGCGTTTACCCTGACCACCATGTTCCCCCGCGACGCCGTTTCCTGTACCGGCGCGTTGGTTCGGGGCGGGCTGCGTTCTGACGGGCGGGCGCATTACTACTGCAAATCCTGCCTGAACATTGTCTATTCCCGGCTTGACCGGGCCCCCGACCGGGTCAACCTGCGCACCTCGATCCTGAATCAGGCCGCATCGTTCGACCCGTTTGTCGAGGTCATGACTGATGAAAAGATGCCATGGGCACAGGTTCCCGCCGTTCACAGCTATGCCAGCGCTCCGGCCAGCCTTGATGAATTGCAATCCCTCATGGACGCTTATTCCCATCACGCGAACTAGATCACTGGTTCAATTCGCCAGCCCCAACCGCGCCACATGTTCCAGACGCCGTTTTTCCAGAACAACCTCGCGCGGGACCCAGTCATAGCGGGTATCCTCGGGCAGGGGCGACCAGTACAGAACCCCGCCGTATCGCCACGGGTCCAGCACGACGCCCTCATACATGCTCTCACCCTTACGGCTGATGATGGCGGTGCTGTGGTCGATGCGAAACGGGTTATCCGCGTTAGCGATGGCGCGGTGCATGTCCAGCGTGCGGAATTGCTCCTGATCCAGCCGCCGTTCAATGTCCTCGGCCCAGTGCCAGCACAGGCCCCGAGGGCGCAGACCCTTGTTGACCTTGGCATTGTGGATCAGGGGCGGATCCGTAATCTCGTATTCCTGCACCAGTTGCGCGGTATAGGCATAAGCGATCTGCGCGGCACGGGTGGCTTCTTCGGGGTCAATATCCGGCCCCAGGCTCTGAATTTCTGCCGCCAGTCGCTGCACTTCATCGCCCGTCGATGGCGGCGGCGTGGCACAAGCGGCAAGGGTGGCAAGCGCGACTGCAAACACCAATGTTCTGATCATGCGCGCGCCCTTTGCTGATGCAATCCGAACCCGGATTATAGCGGGCGATTCCAGCGCGCGAAACCCGCTTACCCTTTGGGCCGCGCCGCCTTTTCCGCGATCCCGCTGGTACCCTGACGACGGGCCAGTTCGTCCAGCACATCATCCAGCGCCACATCGCGCGCAGCCAGCATGACCAGCAGGTGATATAGCACATCCGCAGCTTCCGAGGTCAGCTTCGCCCGATCCCCCTTGGCGGCTTCGATAATGGCCTCGATGGCCTCTTCGCCGAATTTCTCGGCGCATTTTTCTGGGCCCTTGGACAGCAGCTTGGCGGTCCAGCTGCTGTCAGGATCCGCACCCTTGCGGACCTCAATCGTTGCGGCCAGATCGTGCAGAATGCTCATGTCAGCCTCATCGGAATGCCTGCGGCGGCCATATGTTCTTTGGCCTCGCGGATGGTAAATTCGCCGAAATGAAAGATCGAGGCCGCCAGCACCGCGCTGGCCCCGCCCTTGGTCACGCCTTCAACCAGATGGTCCAGAGCGCCGACGCCGCCCGAAGCAATCACCGGCACGTCTACCGCATCGCTGATCGCGCGCGTCAGCGGCAGATTGAAACCGGCCTTGGTGCCATCGCGATCCATCGAGGTCAGCAGGATTTCCCCCGCGCCTTTTCCGACCACTGTGCGGGCAAACTCCACTGCGTCGATCCCTGTGGGTTTGCGCCCGCCATGGGTGAAAAGCTCCCATTTGCCGGGGCTGACGGTTTTGGCGTCGATGGCGCAGACGATGCACTGGCTGCCGAACTGGTCTGCCGCTTCCGCAATCACATCCGGGTTCGCCACAGCGGCCGAGTTGAAGCTGACCTTATCCGCCCCTGCCAGCAACAGCGCGCGCACGTCATCTTTGGTGCGGACCCCGCCGCCCACGGTCAGGGGCACAAAACACTGTTCCGCCGTGCGCTGAACCACGTCGAACATGGTGCCCCGGTTTTCATGTGTGGCGTGTATATCCAGAAAACAGATTTCATCCGCTCCGGCAGCGTCATAGGCCTTGGCCGATTCCACCGGATCGCCCGCATCGCGCAGACCTACGAAATTGACGCCTTTGACCACGCGGCCATCGGCAACGTCAAGACAGGGAATGATGCGGGTTTTCAGCATGTCGGCGTCCTTTGTTGGCGCACCTCTACCGGCAAAGCCCCGCCGATGCCAGACTTGTGATTGCCAGTTCTCTCAAACCTGTGAAAACTGTTCCTAAATTCATCAGGAGATCAATGGGATGCGCAAACTCATTTTGACAACGACCTTCATTCTTGCAGGAGCTTCCGCCGCAATGGCCGACGACATCATCAAGGTACAAACCGAAAAAACCGTCCCACAAGTGCTGGACGCGCTTGAGGCCGCCGTCGGTAATGCAGGCGCCACCGTCTTTGCCCGCATCGACCATGCGGCAGGCGCGCAAAAGGTCGGCACGCCGATCCGGCCCAATCAAGTGCTGATCTTCGGCAACCCGAAACTGGGCACCCCTGCCATGCAACTCGACCCCCGCGCAGGGCTGTTCCTGCCCCTGAAAGTACAGGCCTACGAGGATGAGAACGGTCAGGTCTGGCTGGCCTATGAAGACCCGAAAGAAACGATGGACGATTTTGACGAGGTCGAAAAATCCCCCGTCATCGAGAAAATGCGCGGCGCATTGGCGAAACTGACCGCCGCTGCCGCGCAATAACTCAGCTCAGGGCGCGAATGGCCTCGGCCAGGTCAATCGCGCCATCATACAGCGCGCGGCCTGAAATGGCTCCGTCCAGTTCCACACCGCAATCGCGCAGGGCGATCAGGTCGTTCAGCGAGCTGACGCCGCCCGATGCGATCACCGGAATTGAAACCGCTTGGGCCAGCGCGGCTGTGGCCTCGATATTCGGGCCTTGCATCGCACCGTCGCGGTTGATGTCGGTATAGATGATCGCCGCCACACCCGCGTCCTCGAAGCTGCGGGCCAGATCGGTGACCTGCACGTCGGTTTCCTCGGCCCAGCCTTTGGTGGCCACCATGCCATTGCGGGCGTCGATACCTACGGCGACCTTGCCGGGGAATTCCCGCGCCGCCTCACGCACCAGATCGGGATTCTCGACCGCCACGGTGCCCAGAATCACCCGCGCCAGCCCCTTGTCTATCCATGTCTCGATCGTGGCCATATCGCGGATGCCGCCTCCCAATTGCGCAGGCACGTCGCAGGCGTTCAGAATCGCCTCGACCGGGGCGGCATTGACCGGCTCACCTGCAAAGGCGCCGTTCAGATCGACCAGATGCAGCCACTCGCACCCGGCCTCGACAAAGGCGCGGGCCTGCGCGGCGGGGTCTTCGTTAAAGACGGTGGCCTTGTCCATTTCACCGCGCAGCAAGCGCACGGCGTTGCCGTCTTTCAGATCGATAGCGGGGTAGAGGATCATGTCGGGCGGCCCTATATCACTGTTACACGCGCCGGATATTGCACAGGCAGGGCAGGGGCGCAACGCGACGCAAAGTCAGTCTTGCCCGGTGACACAGGGCAGGTCAGACTGACCACAAATACAGGGAGATAACCATGAAGACATATACTCTTGCAGCAGCGTTTGCCGCGCTGGCATCCGCAGCCTTTGCTGCAGATCCGGTGGATGGTCTGTGGAAGACCGCTCCGGGTGACACGGGCGGCTATCTGCATGTGTCCATCGCCGAATGTGGCAGCGCCATCTGCGGCACCATCGACAGCGCATTCGATGCCGATGGCAACCAACAGCTGGAATATGAGAGCCTTGGCAAACAGATCATCTGGGACATGGTGCCCGAAGGCGACGGCAGCTATGGCAACGGCAAAATCTGGGCCCCGGATCGCGACAAGACCTACAAGTCAAAGATGACGCTGGACAGCCAGAACAAGCTGACCGTCAAGGGCTGTGCTGCAGGGGGCTTGATCTGCCGCGGACAAGTCTGGACCCGCGTGCAATAGCACCTCAGGGCGTCCAGGTCAGGAAGTTCCCGATCATCCGCAGGCCGACATCCTGACTTTTCTCGGGATGAAACTGCATCCCGATCATCGTGTCGCGGCCGATCACGGCCGTGACCTCTTGCCCATACTCCACATAAGCCAGCCGCTGCGCCGGGTCGGTGACGCGGAAATGGTAGGAATGGACAAAATAAGCGTGATCACCCGATGTCACGCCATCAAAGACAGGGTGGTCGCTTTCCAGCACCAGATCGTTCCAGCCCATATGTGGCACCTTCAGCGCCGTGTCTGACGGCTCGATCCGAACCACATCCCCGGCAACCCAGCCCAGCCCGTCGGTTTTGCGGTATTCATGACCCTTGGATGCCATCAACTGCATCCCAACGCAAATACCTAGAAACGGGCGGCCCTTCTGCTCGACCGCCTCGACCATCGCGTCATAGATGCCCTTGTGCCCGCGCAATTCGGCGGCACAGGCCGGAAAAGCACCGTCACCGGGCAGCACCAAACGATCCGCCCGCGCCACAACATCCGCATCCGAGGTCACAATGACCTCACCCGCACCCACCTCGCGCGCCATGCGCTGAAACGCCTTTTCGGCGGAATGCAAGTTGCCGCTCTCGTAGTCGATAATGGCGGTGAGCATTTACAGCGCGCCCTTGGTCGACGGAATCGCATCCGCCTTACGCGGGTCGGTTTCGACCGCATCGCGCAACGCGCGGGCGACGGCCTTGAACGCGGCTTCGGCGATGTGGTGGCTGTTGAACCCGTGCAATTGGTCGATATGCAGCGTGATGCCGCCATGGGTGGCCAATGCCTGGAAGAACTCACGCACCAACTCGGTGTCGAAATTCCCGATTTTCTGCGTCGGCAAGTCCACGTTCCAGATCAGGAATGGACGCCCCGACAGGTCCAGCGCGCACCGTACCTGTGCGTCGTCCATGGGCAGGTGGCATTCTCCGTACCGGCGAATACCCTTCTTGTCACCCAAGGCCTGCGTCAACGCCTGACCCAGCGCGATGCCGGTATCCTCGACCGTATGGTGATCGTCGATGTGATAATCGCCCTTGGCCCGGATCGTCATGTCGATCAACGAATGACGCGCTAGCTGGTCCAGCATGTGATCAAAGAAGCCAACGCCGGACTGGTTGTCATACTGGCCGGTGCCGTCCAGATTAACCTGAACCGAGATCTCGGTCTCGGCGGTCTGACGGCTGATCTTTGCGCTGCGCATGGGCGAATTCCTTTTGCTACAGGGGCGCTTATAGACGCGGACGGGCGGCCTATCCAGACCGCTTTCAGCCTCTGCAGCAAACTGTTGCAGGGGATTGCACCTGCGCGCGCACCGTGCCAGCCTGCCAGCAACTCAAATCAACAAGGTCCGGCCCATGTCCACCTGCGTTTTCATCCAGATCCGTTGCAAACCCGGCTCCACCTACAAAGTGGCCGAAGACATCGCCCTGCGCGAAATCCATTCCGAGCTTTATTCCACCAGCGGCGAATATGACCTGCTGCTGAAACTCTACATCCCCGAGACCGAGGATGTGGGCCATTACATCAACGAAAACCTGCTGGTGATTCCCAATATCGAACGATCCCTGACGACAATGACCTTCAAGGCGTTCTAGCCCAGCTCAAACGTCGTCACGCCGAATATCCGGTCCAGATCGATATCCGGCTGATGATCGGAATACATCCGCGCGGTTTCAAACACCTTCTCAAGCCCCAGCGCATCCGCCAGCGCAAAGGCGGCGGTGTTCGGCTGCGGCATGTCGATGAACACCTCATGGGTGGCGTGATCGTCGGGGATGGCTTGCAACACCGAGGCCAGCAAGGCCTGCGCAATCTCGGCGCTGTCCGCAAACAACGGCCCGATCTTGTACCCGCTCTGGCATGGGCGCAGCGTCGCATAACCTTTGATCCTGCCATTCTCGGCATATACTCTTGAAACGTGGCTGAAAGCGCTCAGCCAGCTTTCCAGAAACAGGTCGCGCGCGGCGGGGAACAACGCGCGATCATACGCTTTCAATGCGTCTGACGCATCGGTCAGATCCGAGACATCGCTGTTTGGCGTGGTCCCGAGCTTGGCCAGAATCCCGCGCTTTGTTCCGCCAAAACGATAGTTGTTATAGGCGAAAGTGAACCCGGATTTGCGATAATTGTCCTGTTGCTCGACCACCCCATCCAGACCCATATTGCGGCCCTTGCAATGGGCCAGCGCATGGCCTGCGATTTCAAGCCCGTGACCGTGATGGCGAAACTCGGGCTTGACGATGTAGAACCCCAAAAATGAAAATGCATCATCATAGTTCACCGCCGAGACTGATGCGATCATTTCGCCATCCAGAAACCCGCCCAGAAACCCGTCGGGGTCCGTCGGGCGAAAGCACTCGGCGTCATGGACACCCGGATTCCACCCCTCGCGGCCCGCCCAATCGACGGCGTGCTGCACTTCGGCGGCGGTGAGAGGGCGAATGACATAGTCCGACATGAGCCTGGCCTCGCAATCTGAATTGCACCCAGCATGGCTGAAGCCCACCAAAAGAACCAGCATGTTCGGAAAGGTCGGTATCTGGAGCGGGCGAGGCGATTCGAACGCCCGACCCTAACCTTGGCAAGGTTATGCTCTACCCCTGAGCTACGCCCGCATCAGATACTATGTCGGTCCAAAGACCTCTCAATGGAGCGGGCGAGGCGATTCGAACGCCCGACCCTAACCTTGGCAAGGTTATGCTCTACCCCTGAGCTACGCCCGCGCCGTTGAGTGAGGCGTGAAGTATAAATTCTGGGGCCAAGCTGCAAGAGGAAAAACGCAGAAATCTGAAAATTCTTTGCGACGGAACTGCGTCTGTCGCCCGTTCAAAGGGTATTGCGATACAAATTGACAACAACACAGGTGAGGTCATGGCGAGGGTGGAAAATGTTAAAATGATGGCGCTGGCCGCGATGATCGTGCTGGCCACGGCGCTGTGCGAGGTGGATCGTGACAGGGTCGGGCAGGTTGATCCGGCCCCAATGCCCGCCACCGAAATCAAACCGCGTGTTCTGGTCGGGTAGGTCGGCGCGCGCGGTTAAAGTGCCAGAACAAGACCCGTCAGCGCGGCAATCAGAATCGCCAGGAATGTCAGCCCCATGCCGATCTGGCGCAGGATGATGGTCTGCGGCGTACGCCCGAACCCATAGGCGTGCAGCACCCGACCAGCCAACAGCATCAGGCCCAGCAGGTTCACCAACCAGCCAACTGCGCCCTGCAGCTCGACCATGGCGATCAGCAGCAGACCAAAGGGCGCATACTCGGCGCAGTTCGCCTGTGTCCGCATCGCCTTGATCATCGCCTTGTTATCGTGATCCCCGACCGAAATTTTCTCGCGCCGGCGGCAACGAATGACATTCAGGCACAGCGCGACATAAAGAAAGGCGATCAGCGCAGCATAGATCGGTGTGATGGTCAGCATGGGGCCTCCGGTTGCAGCAAAGGCCGCGCAGTTGCCCGCGCGGCCCTGTTGGCCTTGATTGATACCCGCCTTATTCCAGTTCGATCAACAGGTCCTTGGCGTCAATCTGTCCGCTGGGCTGAACATGGACGGCCTTGACCACCGCGTCGCGTTCGG
>NZ_JBQFPE010000008.1:0-236862 GCF_056534225.1 Ruegeria sp. E1
GAGGGGGCCAGCCCCCTCCACACCTCCCCCGGGATATTTTTGGACAGATGAAGAATGGATCCTGGTTTTGACTTTGAGTGACGTGCAAAACGGGTTGGCCTCGCAGGGCTATGTTGCCGATGATCGATTGGTGATGGCGTTGTATCTGGCGCAGGCGTTGGGGCGGCCCTTGTTGCTGGAGGGGCCTGCGGGGGTCGGCAAGACCGAGGTGGCCAAGGCGATGGCAGCCTGGCTTGAGGCTCGGTTGATCCGGTTGCAGTGCTACGAAGGGCTGGACGCCAGCCACGCGATTTATGAGTGGAACTATCAGCGGCAATTGTTGGCGATCCGAGCGGGGGAAGCGGATGGTGGTGTTGGTGAGGCGCAGTTGTTCTCGGATACGTTTTTGCTGAAACGGCCTTTGTTAGAGGCTATTTCTCAAGATACTCCCCCGGTTTTGCTGATTGACGAGATTGATCGGGCCGATGAGGAATTCGAAGCTTACTTGCTGGAAATTCTGTCCGACTTTCAGGTTACCATTCCGGAAATTGGGACGGTAGAGGCCAAGGCTCGACCCATTGTGATTCTAACGGCCAACGGGACGCGGGATTTGTCGGACGCCTTGCGGCGGCGGTGTCTGTACAGCTTCCTGGACTATCCCTCGAAAGAGACCGAAATGGCGATCCTGCGGGCAAGAATGCCTGAGGTCGAGACGCTTTTGGCGCGACAGATCATTGGTGTCGTTCAGGCGCTGCGCAAGGAAGACCTTGAGAAGGTACCGGGCATCGCCGAGACGCTTGATTGGGCGGCGGCCCTGTCCGGTCTTGGGGTCAACGATCTGGCGCAAGCGCGGGATGAGGTGCAGGCGACTTTGGTTTGCTTACTGAAAACCGCCACAGATTATGATGCCGCCCCGCCCGAGGTGATGGACCGTCTGATTGGAAAGGTGGCATGATGGAGGTGACGCGCTTTCCCTTTCGGGCTGCCGGGCTGGCGGATCGTGTGTCAGGATTCATCGCTCATTTGCGGATGAATGGGTTACGCGTGGGTCCGCAGGAAACCGGCGACGCGCTGGCGGCCCTGTCTGCTGTCGAAGCTACAGATAGCGCACAGGCCAGGCGGGCATTGTGCGCCTTGCTTGCCGGTGACGCAGATGAGTGGCGGCGATTTGATGCACTCTTTGATGCCTATTGGTTCAACGCGGGAAAGCAGCGCGTCGGCATGGCGCAGACCACGCATGTGCGGTTGCAATCGTCGCAGCCGATGATCTGGCGATATCAGAGCCTAACAAAAGAGGAAGCACAATCCGGGGCAGGTGATGTTACCGCTCCGGGTGCCTCTGATCAGGACGCTGACGGAATCGACGGGCAGCTGATTGCGACCCGTACCGATAATCTGTCGCGTCGGGATTTGCGCGAGCTGATGGATGACGAGACCCTGAGGCAAGCGGAAGTTGTCGCTTTGAGGCTTGCGCGCGCCATTCGAGACCGCAGGTCCCGACGTCGTAAGCAGGCGGCACGGGGTTCGGCGCTGGACATGCGGCGCATATTGCGGGCCAGTCTTGCGCGTGGGGGCGAGCCCATGGACCTGTACCGTCGCGCCCGCCCGCCGCGTCCGATGCGGATCGTTGCCCTGTGTGATGTCAGCGGATCGATGACCGTCTACTCCCGCGTCTTTTTGTCCTTTCTCAAAGGACTGATCGGCAGCGGAACGGACGCGGATGCCTATCTGTTCCACACCCGCCTGATGCGGGTCACAGACGCGTTGAAAGACCATGACACGCTGCGCGCTGCGGGGCGATTGTCGCTGATGGCCGAAGGATTTGGAGGGGGCACCGACATCTCGGGCAGCCTCGAAAGATTCCTGAACAGCTATGGCGCGCGCGTGTTGAATGGGCGCACCGTCGTTCTGATCCTGTCAGACGGGTATTGCAGTACGGACCCGCAGGCGCTGGGCGATGGTCTGCAGCGACTCCGGCGCAAAGCCCGGCGCATTGTCTGGCTGAACCCCTTGAAAGGGTGGGAGGATTACCAGCCGATAGCAGCGGCGATGCAGGCCGCGTTGCCGCATCTGGATGCACATTTACCAGCAAACACATTGGACGCTCTGGCCGCGCTAGAGCCTCAGCTCCGCAAGTTGTGAAAGAACGCCATGTCCAGTTTCGATATCTTCGACACAATCAATGCGCTGCGGCAGAAAGGCGAGAGCTTTTGTGTCGCGACCGTATTGCGCACTGCCGACGCCACATCGGCCAAGGCCGGTGCAAAGGCCGCGATCACGCAAGGCGGAGTGATTTTGGGCCATTTGGGAGGCAACTGTGTGCAGCGGGCGGTATGTGCGTCGGCTAAACAGGCGTTAGTCAGTGGCGCGCCGCAGATAATCCGTATCAAACCCTCGGACAAGGTGGTGACTATGGCGGACCCCGACGGGATACAGACCTTCAAAAGCGGTTGTCCGTCTGGCGGCACGGTTGATCTGCTGGTCGAGCCATATCAGCTGGCTCCTCGGTTGGTCATATTTGGCGACGGGCCGATTGCGGCGGCCCTGGCCACTCATGCCGATTTGATGGGGTTGCGGGTCTTTGTGCCGGATACCGCGCACGGGAATCATGCCCGCTTTGATGCCGATGATCTAGGCGCGCTGGGGGTCGAAAACCGGGATTTTGTGATTGTCGCTTCGCAGGGCAAAGGTGACGGCGCGGCTTTGAAAGCTGCCCTGGAATCACCGGCGCGGCGGGTGGCGATGGTGGCCAGCCTGCGCAAGGCGCGGGTTCTGAGCGACAAGCTGATCGCTGACGGTATGGACCCCGAGCGCGTCGCGCAGCTGAAAGCCCCGGCTGGGATACATATTCATGCGGTTGATCCGCATGAAATTGCATTATCGATTCTGGCGGAAGTCATCCTATGGCGAAACATCGACAAATCTCATGAGGCATCCCATGATGAAAAAATGGCTTGATCGGGTACGGGCCCTGTTGCCTGCGCGCCGCGAATTGAACGCGAAAGAAGCAACCGAAGAAGCGCTTCGCGTATATCCAAGATGTTGTTAAGGAAGGAACATCCGAAATGGAGCTAACCGACGAAATCCGAATTTCAGCGCCCCGTGATGTGGTTTACAAGGCGTTGAACAATCCGGATGTGCTGCGTGAATGCATCCCCGGTTGCGAAGAACTGACGCAGACAGCCCCTGACGCGCTTGAGGCCAAGGTTGTTCTGAAGATCGGGCCGGTCAAGGCACGCTTTGCCGGGGCGGTCACGCTGGATACATCAAACGCGCCAGATGGGTTCTCTCTGTCCGGTGAGGGTAAGGGTGGAGCCGCTGGATTTGCCAAGGGCGGTGCAGACGTGACCCTGACCGAGGATGGGGATGAAACCGTTCTGACCTACACGGCAAAAGTGGATATCGGTGGCAAAATTGCACAACTTGGCAGCCGCCTGATCGCCGGGACGTCGAAAAAGCTGTCGGGCAAGTTTTTCACCAAATTCGGAGAGGTCGTGTCGGAACAAACGGCATCGTGATGCAGGTGCCAGGGGGTGCGGCCGTATCTGCCGCATCCCCTGACCAGGGCGCATCAGTCCAAAACCATCCCCTCGGGCCAGTTGAGGGTGGTGTTCAGTTCGATGCGTCCGGTTTGCCCCGGTACCAGTTCAAGATCCCACGCCAGAATACCGCGTTTGTGTTTGGCAACGGCAATGGCGAGCAAGTGCAAAGAAAAAGGCCGCCCTGATAGGGCGGCCTTCGTGGCTTTTCTGTCTGAAACAGCTTAGCCCTTTTTCAGAACCTCACGGCCCAGCAGTTCGGCGATTTGCACCGCGTTCAGGGCGGCACCTTTGCGCAGGTTGTCGGATACGCACCACAGGTTCAGGCCATTTTCGATGGTTGAATCCTGACGGATACGGCTGATGAACGTGGCGAAGTCGCCTGCGCATTCGATGGGCGAGACGTAGCCACCGGGTTCACGCTTGTCGATCACCATGATGCCCGGTGCCTCGCGCAGGATGTCGCGAGCCTCATCTTCGTCCAGGAATTCCTCGAACTCGATATTCACCGCCTCGGAATGGCCCACGAACACGGGAACGCGCACGCAGGTGGCCGTAACCTTGATCGACGGATCGACGATCTTTTTGGTTTCCACCACCATCTTCCACTCTTCCTTGGTCGAGCCGTCTTCCATGAAGACGTCGATCTGCGGGATGACGTTGAAGGCGATCTGTTTCTGGAATTTCTTCGGTTCCACCTCGGTGGTGGGGTTGTAGATGGCTTTGGTCTGATCCCAAAGCTCGTCCATACCCTCTTTGCCCGCACCCGAAACCGACTGATAGGTCGAGACGACCACGCGCTTGATCTTGGCGCGATCATGCAGCGGCTTCAGCGCCACAACCATCTGCGCGGTCGAGCAGTTGGGGTTGGCGATGATGTTCTTGTTTTTATAGTCGTGGATCGCCTGCGGGTTACATTCCGGCACGATCAGCGGAATATCCGGGTCATAGCGATAGAGCGAGCTGTTATCGATCACCACGCAGCCAGCCGCCGCCGCCTTGGGGGCATAAACCTTGGTCGCCTCGGAGCCAACGGCAAACAGCGCCATGTCCCAGCCGGTGAAATCGAATGTGTCCAGATCTTTGGTGGTCAGTGTCTTGTCGCCAAAGCTAACTTCTGTACCCAGCGAACGACGGCTTGCCAGCGCGGCAAGTTCATCGACGGGGAACTGGCGTTCTGCCAGAATGTTCAGCATTTCGCGGCCCACGTTACCCGTGGCGCCGACGACAACGACGCGATAGCCCATTTCATGTCTCCAAAGTTAAGGACGCGCGTTCATAGCCGCGCAGCGCAAAAGAAAAAAGAGGGGTTTCGGTTTATTTCACCCCGTCACACCGATTTGACGCAGGTCGTGGCCGCTCAGCCTTGATTCAGCAAGGATCGATAAACCGCGACGATTGCTTCGGCCTCACCTTCGATTCGGAAATTCTGCTCGACATGGGTGCGGGCGGCTTGCCCTGCGGCGGCCAGAGCGGCGGGATCGGACAGCATATCCTGCAATGCCCCGGCCAGTGCTTGTGCGTTGTCCTTTTCAACCAGCCGACCGGTTACGCCATCTTTGATCTGTGCGCTGAACGCACCGACCCCGTGGCAGGCAATGGCGGGCACGCCCGAGGCCATCGCCTCGATCGGGGTCAGACCGAACCCTTCGTGGCGCGCCGGGGCCACGAACAGATCAAGCGCGCGGTAGGTCTCAACAATCTCTTCCCAGGGCCGCTCACCCAGAAAATGCACGCGGTCCGCAAGCCCGGCGGCAGCGAGTTTCTGTTCCTGTTCGGCCTGAAACACCTCGAACTCTTTGGTTGCGCGGCCGGTGAAGATCACGTGCGCGTTCGGGTGGGTGGGCAGCACTTCAATTGCGGCGTCAACCAGCAGATCGACCCCTTTCTGAGGCCTGATACGGCCAAAGCACCCGATCAGGGTGCCCTCAGGCAATCCCAGCTTTTTGCGTAGCGCCTGTTTGTCCTCTGTCGGGTGAAACAACTCGGTATTGACCCCGTGCATGATGACGGTGGACGGGTGATCCAGAAACGATGCCGCCTGCGGTGTCGTGGCGATCAGTGCGTCCATCTTTGCAATCAGACCTTTGGTAAAGCCTGAGTGGTTGCGTTGCGCTGCCGAGGTAAAAAGCAGTTTGAAGTTGCAGCGGAAAATCGCCCTCAGAACCAAGCCCATCAACATTTCGGTGTTGCGCCGCGCGTGCCAGACGCGCCGGACCTTGCGCGACAGGAACGGAACCTTCCAAAGCCGAATATGAGGTATCTCTGCGGGCAAACCGGGTCCCGTTGCCCGAATGCCGATCATTCCGGCCTGAATGGGCAGCAGACGGACAACGGTTGTGGTCACACCCGAAAGGCTGTGCTTGAGATTGGGTGCAATGACCTCGATTTCCGGCAACGTTGCCTCCGTCCGGTGCTGTCAGTTCATGCTGTCGCGACTGAACAGATAGATCACACAGCCGATACACAAGGTTACGGCGAAAAAGCCGAATATCGCTGTGTAGGGCGCGGTTGGCCCCATGTCCACCGTTGCAGCATGGATGCGCCCGGTTGCGAATTGCGCCAGACCAACCCCGCCGATGCCAAAGAGGTTCAGCAGCGTCACACCCCGGCCCACCAGATGGGTTGGGATGAAGGCACGGCCATGTGCCATGACAACGGGAAAGGATGCCCCGGTAAGCCCGATAAGTGCCAGCAGCAAAACCGACAACCAGACGGCGTCGGTGATCCAGAAACACAGCAGGCTCAGCGCCGCCACGCCCAGCGCATTGCCGCCAAAGACCACCCATTTACGTGTGTTCAGCAGGCGGTCCAGGGGGCCATAGGCAAAGGTTCCGGCAATCATCGCAGCACCCATGATCAGCGTGGCCTGACCGATCTGGGATGTATCCAGTGCAAAGACATCGCGCAGATAGGGCCCGGCCCAAAGACCCCGCAAGGCTGCTGATGGGGCATAGGCCACCAGCATCAGGGGCAGGATGGCCCATAAGGCGGGTTCCTTCAGCAGATCGAACAGGGATCCTTTGTGCGCGGTCTCAACCTGTTCGGGGTCGCGCACCGTGAACCAGATACCAATCGCAACAACAGCCGAGATCACGGCCAGACCCATCAGCGTGGCCCGCCACCCCATCCACTCAACCGCCAGCGCCGTTGGATACGAGGCCACGAGGTTGCCCACCGACCCCACGCCCAGCATCACTGCCGCCAGCGTGGCGAATTTCGCCGGAGGGTATTCGCGCGCGAAGATATAGTACGAGGCCATAAGCACCGGAGAACACCCGATTCCAATCAGGCTCATCGCCAGACTGACATGGATCGGCGCGGTCGCTGCGGCAAAGACGCCTGCCCCCCCGGCACCGCCCAGCAACAGCAGCACGGCGGCGGTCTTGCGCGGGCCAACACGGTCCAGCGCCCAGCCAACCGGGATCTGCATCGCGGCAAAGATCAGAAACCAAAGGCCGGACGCAAAGGCCAGATCTTCGGGCGTGGCCCCGATATCCTGCCCCAGATCCGCTGTCAGGATCGCAAGAAAGGCCCGGAAAAACTGGCTGAGAACATAAGCCAGACACAAAACCAACAAACCTGCCTGCATCATGTTCCTCCTTCGGGGAATGCTTGTCATGTTGCGTCGCCATGCACAAGCGTGTGTAATAATGTGCAAAACGCCGGACAGGGATGACAATCGTGCTATCTGATCCGGTAGAGATTTGAGTCATTGGGGGCAGAATGTCCGCAGCAGATACTTTGTTTTATGAAACCATTCCAGTTTCCAGCGATTTCCTGTCGCTCAGCGAGCCGGACAAATTCACCGCGCTGCCCGATAGCTGGGTGATCGGGGTTGCTGATATTGTGGATTCAACCGGCGAGATTGACCGCGGCCGTTACAAGACTGTGAACATGGTCGGCGCAGCGGTGATTTCGGGCATGATCAACGCGTTGCAAGGGCGCAGCTTTCCCTACGTGTTCGGCGGTGACGGCGCCGCGTTTGCGGTGCCTGCGGCAGATACCGAAGCCGCTCGCCAGACATTGGCCGCTCTGCGCAGCTGGGCCCGGACCGAGTTCGACATTTCGCTGCGCGCCGCCTTGGTACCAGTGCAGGATATCCGACAGTCGGGGCGCGATCTCAAGGTTGCGCGCCATGCGCCCTCATCCGGGGTCGACTATGCCATGTTTTCAGGCGGCGGGATTGTCTGGGCCGAGGCGCAGATGAAGGCGGGGCGCTATGATGTTCCACCTGCCGGTCCTGATGCACGTCCCGATCTGACTGGTCTGTCCTGCCGGTGGTCCAACAGCACCACGCGGCATGGGCAGATCGTATCGCTGGTTATTCAACCCGGATCAGAGTCTAATGAAAGGGAATTTGCCGAGTTGACCCGCACCGTTCTGTCCATGGCCGAGTGTTTGGACAGGGCAGGCCATCCGGTCCCCGAAGAAGGGCCACCGATGAAGTGGCCGCCGCCCGGTGTCGATCTGGATGCCCATGTGTCCCGGGACGGGCGCAATCTGTTTCTGCACAAGCTGTTGCTGCTGGGTCAAAACCTTCTGATTGGCCTGCTGTTCAAAACCGGGTTCAGGCTGGGCAGCTTTGAGCCGCAGCATTATCAGCGGATGGTCAGTCAGAATTCGGATTTCCGGAAATTCGATGACGGTCTGAAAATGACGCTGGATTGCGACGCTACCACGCTTTCGCGGATCACCACCGCGTTGGATCAGGCGCAGAAGGACGGCAGGATCCGCTATGGCCTTTATGCGCAGCAAGAGGCGATGATGACCTGTTTCGTGCCTTCGGCTACGCGCGACGATCATGTGCATTTTGTGGACGGCGCATCCGGGGGTTATGCCCGCGCAGCAGAGGCAATGAAGCTGTAAGTAATATAAATATCAAATAGTTATGTCGGAATCGCTCTCATTTTCGAACGTTTTGCCCCGTTCGGCGACCGGCAGATTGTCAAAGCTTGGTTAAGAAGCCGCATTCAGTGAAAAAACCTATATTTTGCAAAAAGTTGCGTTAAAGCCGGATTTGCGCGACAATTGATCATGGCCGACGACCTACCATTGATGTCTCGATCCCTGCCAATCGCCTTGTTGCGCGCGCGGGAAAAGGTCATGGGCCCCATCCGCGCCATTCTGGCCGATGCGGGCGTGACCGAACAACAATGGCGTGTCCTGCGCGTTTTGAAAGAGGAAGGCCCGCAGGAACCCACCCAAATCGCCGAACGCGCCTGCCTTTTGCTGCCCAGCCTGACCCGCATCCTCAAAAAGCTTGAGGACAAGGGTCTGATTTTGCGTCGCACTGCCCCCAATGACCGACGTCGCCAAATTGTTGAAATCAGTGAAGGCGGCCTGCAGATCATCCGTGCAAATATCGCCAGAAGTATGCAGCAGGCCGAACGTATCCGGACAAAACTCGGGGCCGAGCGCCACGATCAGCTTTTGGATATACTGGGTGAGTTGCACGATCTTGATGACTGAGCTGTCGCTGGCTTTCATGGATTTGCATGAACCCCTCGGGAACCGGTTGCGCGCTGTCGCCCAGCGTCGTAATTTATGCATTATTTTACACAACCGGATCGGACGGAATGACAACGAATAACCTGCCAGATGATGCCTCAGGACCGCAGGAGACAGCAGATTCCAGGCCCGAGGGTCTGGGTGCGCGTGTGGGTGCGCGGGTGCGCAAGGCGCGGCAGATGCAAGGTATCCCTAGGCGGGTGCTGTCTGAGAAATCAGGTGTATCACCCAGGTATCTTGCGCAGTTGGAATCGGGCGAGGGCAATATCTCGATCGGTCTGTTGCAGCGCGTCGCGCAGGCTTTGGATCACCGGATCGAATGGTTGATCGCCGAAGATTCGCCCTGGGATCTGGAAACTCAGCAGATGGCGGATTTGTTTCAGCAGGCTGACGGGGATGTTCGGCAGGCTGTTCTGCAGCTTCTGCGGCCCGAACGTTTGGACCCGTCGCGCGCGGGTCGCATCTGCCTGATTGGTCTGCGGGGTGCCGGGAAATCTACGCTGGGCGCCTTGGCGGCAGAGACGCTAGATTTGCCCTTTGTTGAACTGACCCGCGTGATCGAAGACATGGCCGGGATGCCTTTGCAGGACATAATGGCGTTCTACGGACAAGAAGGATATCGCAAGCTGGAAGCGCAGGCGCTGGATCGCGTGATCGAGGGGCATGACAGGCTGGTTCTGGCCGTTGCGGGCGGTATCGTGGCAGAGCCCGCAACCTTTTCGACATTGCTGGCGCGATTCCACACCATCTGGCTGCGCGCGTCGCCACAAGAGCATATGAGCCGTGTCCGGGCGCAGGGGGACGAACGACCGATGCAGGACAACCCAGCAGCGATGGATCAGCTTAAGTCCATCCTTGCCAGCCGTGAAACGCTGTATGGTCAGGCCTCGGCGCAGCTGGATACATCGGGGCAACCGCTTGCGGTATCCGTGGATCATGTCCAACAGCTGATCCGCGAGCGGGGGTTTCTGGACTAAATCAGAGCCTATTTCGGCGCTTTCAGCCAGTCATCGCCGAATTCGACATTGTCCAGCCCGGCAAAGCGGCGAACGCGTTCAAGCTCGGCCTCAAGACGCCGGGTTCTGGCCGCGGACCAACGCAGCTTCCGTTCCGGCCAAACCGCTCTGACGCGCAAAGCGGCGCGATCCCGATGCGCTTTCATGTCGATCCGCCCGATCAGCTTGTCGCCTTCGAGCATCGGAAAAACGTAGTAACCATAGGTTCGCTTGGGCGCCGGGACAAACACCTCGATCCGGTAGTGAAACCCGAACAGACGCTCGGCCCGATTGCGATCACGCAGCATCGGGTCAAATGGGCTGAGGATTCTGATCCGGCCGGATGGCGCGGGTAACGCGGTGGCCTGATCGCAAATATCTGGTCGCGCGATAACTTTTCGGATGCGCCCGTCTGCGCAGGTGACGCAGATTTCTTCAATTTCGCCCTGTGTCAGAGCCTGTTCACACCATGCTTTCGCCTCAGCCGGGCTGACCGTGTCCCAGAACGCGGCCAACTCGCCCGACGTGGCAAATCCCAGACGATCCAGCGCCGCGTTGCACAGCCAGTCTACGGTTGCCGCTTCGTCACAGGGCCTGTTTCCAGGGCACAGATGTGTTTCAATCACCCGTTCGGTCAGGTCATAGCGTTTCTGGAACCCGTCCCGCCCGATCACCGTCAAAGCGCCCGAGCGCCAAAGGTATTCCAGCGCGGTTTTCGACGGGTGCCAATCCCACCACCCGCCGGACCCCTTTTTCTCATCCTTTCCAACCTCGGACGAGCTGACCGGCCCATGCGCGCGGATATGGTTCAGAACGTCGTCGAACCGCTGCTCGTACCCGTCCCTGCGCCAGTTCTTCCAGCGCGATTTCAGCATATCCGCATCGCGCAAAAAGCGCAGGTGCCAATGGGGATAGAACGCCATCGGGATCATCGCGGCATCATGTGTCCAATGCTCGAACAAGTCTCTATCAGTCTCATAAAGACGTTTGAGATTGCGGGCACGATAGGCTGGCCGACGCGCGAACAGGATCATGTCATGCGCGCGGGCCACTGTGTTGATACTGTCCAGCTGCACAAAGCCAAGCCGCTGGATAAGGG
Organism: Ruegeria sp. E1; assembly: GCF_056534225.1. NCBI lineage: Bacteria > Pseudomonadati > Pseudomonadota > Alphaproteobacteria > Rhodobacterales > Roseobacteraceae > Ruegeria > Ruegeria sp. E1. The sequence goes on from NZ_JBQFPE010000008.1 coordinate 11,124, forward strand.
TCAGAAGATCAGCACCCTTCGCTGCGCCGCCGGGTTGTTCAAGCAAAGCGTGACGATCCATGAACAGCGCGCGGACCGTCTTGTTGTCCAGCTGCTGCAGCGCCACCCGTTCAGCGCCGCTTCAGCGTGTCGCCATAGCTGATCTTGGGTGTCAGCGTCACCCGCGTTTCAATCTCGGCATTGGGATCGTTCAACTGGGCCGAAATGATCTCGGCGGCCTGACGACCGATTTCAAGCCTGCAGGCATCCATCGTGGCCAGCTTGCGCGGCAGGCCCTGTAAAAGCTCGACATTGTTGAACCCGGCCAATCCGATCTGCCCGGGCACATCAATGCCCTGATCCAGCAGGTACAGTAATCCACCTGCACCGATCATGTCGTTGGAATAATACAGGAAATCCAGATCGGGCGAACGTTCCAGCATCGCCTGGGTCATTTCACGCCCCTTCGCCAGGGCCGATCCGCCCGAGTAAAACTCGCGATCCTCAATCTCGATCCCGTTCTTGCCCAGCACCTCGGTAAAGCCCTCGAACCGTTTGCGGGCGCGGTGGTCCAGCGGCATCTTGGTGCCCATGAACCCGATATGTTCGTATCCCGCTTTAAGGATTGCCTGCGCCATTTCGCGCCCCGCGCGACGGTGCGAGATGCCGACCATGGCATCTACCGGCTTGCCATCGGTATCCATGATCTCGACCACTGGAATGCCCGCTGAATCCAGCATCGCCCGCGCCGCATCCGTGTGTTCCAGTCCCGCGATGATTACGCCCGAGGGTCGCCAGGACAGCATCTCGTACAGCACCTTTTCCTCTTTCTCGGGCAGGTAATCGGTGACACCGACCACGGGCTGCAGTTCGGTGTCTTCCAGAACCTGATTGATGCCGGTCAGGACCTCGGGGAACACCATGTTCGACAAGGAGGGGATGATCACGGCTACCAGATTGACCCGGCTCGACGCCAGCGCACCGGCGATCTTGTTGGGTACATAACCCAGCTCTTTTGCGGCGGCCAGAACGCGGGTGCGGGTGGCATCGGATACATCGCCCCGGTTTCTCAGAACCCGGCTGACCGTCATCTCTGAGACCCCCGACGCTTCCGAGACATCGCGAAGGGTAAGCGGGCGTTTGGTTTCTGTTGTCACGGGAAAGCACCTGCGTTGTTATTTTGTCTGATGGTAGCGTGAACAGAACGTATTTTACAACTGTTCAGCAAAGGCCATGACAAGCCCGATTTTCCAAGGTACAGAGAGCGTTGCGCGGCCCCGTGGCTCAACTGGATAGAGCAGCCCCCTCCTAAGGGGCAGGTTGCAGGTTCGAATCCTGCCGGGGTCGCCAACCCGTCGATGAGAACTGAAATATGTTGCTCTTATTGTGAGACTTTACGCGCTATGGCATCGGATATGGCCACGGCAAAGCTGTGCCTATTGATTTGCAGATTAAACAATCTTCTTTAACGGCTTGCAGAGAGTTCAGGGTTAAAATTTACAAAAATGTACCATGACTGTATAGATATTTACAAAATTTTACATTAAAACTCGTTAGTTATTGTGAAATTTTCATATGCCTTTCCATAATCCAACTGCACAATTGTGCATTTTCACCGGCTGGAAGAGGAGCCAGGCGGTGGAAAGTGGAAATGGGAGGAATCTATGACTAACAAAAACGTCACACGCCGCGGCGTGTTAAAGTCTGGTGCGGTCGCAAGCACCGGATTGGCCCTACCTACGATCTTTACGGCGTCGTCCGCCGCCGCTTATACGAATGAGCCGACGGGCTCATCCGTAGTTTTGGGTTTCAACGTGCCGCAAACCGGCCCGTATGCCGAAGAAGGCAACGATGAATTGCTGGCGCAACAATTGGCGGTGGAACACCTGAACGGTGAAGGTGACGGCGGGTGTTTGAATACGTTCTCGTCCAAGGCGCTTAAAGGTAATGGCATCCTTGGCAAGAAGGTGGAATTCGTCACTGGCGATACCCAGACCAAATCAGACGCCGCACGCGCATCGGCCAAGTCGATGATCGAAAAAGACGGTGCGATCATGATCAATGGCGGCTCGTCCTCGGGCGTGGCTGTTGCGGTTCAGGGCCTTTGCCAAGAGGCGGGCGTGATCTTCATGGCCGGTCTGACACATGCCAATGACACCACCGGCAAAGACAAAAAAGCCAATGGTTTCCGTCATTTCTTCAACGCCTATATGTCGGGTGCCGCGCTGGCTCCGGTGCTGGCGGCCGAAATGGGCAAGGAACGCCGCGCGTATCACCTGACCGCCGACTACAACTGGGGCTGGACCCAGGAAGAGTCGATCGTCGCCTCGACCGAAGCCTTGGGATGGGAAACGGTCAACACGGTTAAAACACCACTCGCGTCAACTGACTTCTCGTCCTATATCGCTCCGGTTCTGAACTCGGGCGCGGACGTGCTGGTTCTGAACCACTACGGCGGCAACATGGTGAACTCGCTGACCAACGCGATTCAGTTCGGCCTGCTGGACAAGGTCGCCAACGGCAAGGACTTCAAGATCGTTGTGCCGCTGTATTCGGAACTGATGGCCGCGGGTGCGGGCGAGAACATCAAGGGCGTGCTGGGTTCGATGAACTGGAACTGGCAGTTGCAGGATGAAGGCACCAAAGCCTTCGTGAAGTCCTTTGGTGAGAAATATGGCAAGCCGCCGTCCAACTCGGCCCAGACCTGCTATGCGCAAGTTCTGCTTTATGCGGATGCGTGTGAGCGCGCGGGTACGTTCAACCCATGTGGCGTTGTCGAAGCACTTGAGGACTTTGAGTTCGACGGATTGGGCAATGGCCCCACCTGGTATCGTGGTGCAGACCATCAGTGCTTTAAAGACGTGCTGGTTGTGCGGGGCAACCAGAACCCGACCAACGCCTATGACACGCTGGAAATCGTCGAGATCACGCCGCGCGCGCAGGTCGAATACGATCCGGAACACCCGATGTTTGCCGGCGGCGAACTGGGTAAGTGTAACCCGGGCGCATAACCGGGCGCGCGAGAATTTTCGTCGAAAATTCTATCCCTTCAAAAACGGACTTCCCCATCTTGGTGGGGGAGTCCGGATGAAAGGCTAAAGGTGGGACAATGGACGCCATTCTGCTGCAAATTCTGAACGGGCTCGATAAAGGTTCGGCCTACGCGCTGATTGCGCTGGGTCTGACGCTGATATTCGGGACGCTGGGCGTTGTGAACTTTGCTCATGGGGCCTTGTTCATGATTGGTGCTTTCTGCGCTGTGACGCTGCAAAAGCTCCTGAACCTGAGCTTTGTGACCCTCGATGAGACCCAAAAGGACTTTCTGGGCAATCCATTGAAGGTAGAAACGCCTTATGTCGAAGCCTGGTTTGGGCCCGAAGTGGGCGCAACCATAATTGACTGGTCCGTCCCGCTGGCCATCCTGTTTGCGATCCCGATCATGCTGCTGGTCGGCTATGTGATGGAACGTGGCCTGATCAAACATTTCTACAAGCGTCCTCATGCGGATCAGATCCTTGTGACCTTTGGTCTGGCCATCGTGCTTCAAGAGATCGTCAAGTATTTCTTTGGTGCCAATCCAATCCAGACCCCGCCGCCGGATGCGCTGAGCGGGTCGGTTGATTTGGGCACCATGATTGGCTTCGACCCTAACGCGATCATCTATCCAATCTGGCGACTGGTCTATTTCGGCTTTGCCGTGGCCATCATTGGTGCGGTGTTCTCATTCCTACAATTCACTACCTTCGGCATGGTCGTGCGCGCGGGTATGGCAGACCGCGAAACCGTGGGGCTTCTTGGGATCAATATCGACCGCCGCTTTACCATCATGTTCGGCATCGCCGCAGCGGTGGCAGGCCTGGCCGGGGTGATGTACGGGCCGCTGAACCCGCCCAACTATCACATGGGCATGGACTTTCTGGTGCTTAGCTTTGTTGTGGTTGTTGTGGGCGGCATGGGATCCCTACCGGGGGCCGTTTTGGCCGGTTTCCTGCTGGGCATACTTGAAAGCTTTGCCTCGACCACCTGGGCGACCACAACGATCCCGGGCATCAACCAGATCATCATCTACCTTGTCGCCATCATCGTGCTGCTGACGCGTCCGCGCGGGCTGATGGGCCGCAAAGGCGTGATGGAGGAATAATCAATGTTGGGACTGAACAAAAAAGACACCAGCCTGCTGATCATAGTTGCGATCCTGACGTTGCTGGCCCCCTTCATCCTGAACCCCTTCCCCGAAGGCAGCGCAATGGCGCAGTTCAACGCAGGCTATCCTGACCTGATGCAGCGTTTCGTAATCTTTGGCATCTTTGCCATTGGGTTCAACATTCTCTTTGGCTTGACGGGATATCTATCCTTCGGCCACGCGGCCTTTCTGGGGGTGGGCTCGTATTCCGCTGTCTGGATGTTCAAGCTGCTCAGCTACAATGTCGTTCCGGCCATCGCGCTGAGCGTTGTGGTGGCCGGACTGTTTTCCCTTCTGATCGGTTATGTCAGCCTGCGCCGTTCGGGCATCTACTTTTCGATCCTGACACTGGCCTTTGCACAGATGAGCTTTGCGCTGGCCTATTCGGTGCTGTCGAACCCGAAATTCAACCTGACCAATGGGGAAACAGGCCTGCAGGTTTACGCGGATGACCCGCAGATTCTGCAGGGGGCCAACGCACCTGATCTGCCGCATCTGTTCGGCATTCCCATGCGCGCGACCTATACGATGGATGTCGGCGCGTGGAGTTTCGACTTCAACGCCGGATACTATCTGTGCGCGGTGATCATGATGGTCGTGTTCTACCTTGCGATCCGCATTTTCCGCTCACCCTTCGGGATGATGTTGCGGGCGGTGAAATCCAACCAGCAGCGGATGAACTATACCGGGCTTAACTCCAAGCCATATACATTGGCGGCCTTTGTCATCTCGGGGATGTATGCGGGCCTGGCAGGAGGTCTCATGGCGGCGATGGACCCGCTGGCCGGGGCTGAACGGATGCAGTGGACCGCCTCGGGTGAGGTTGTTCTGATGACCATTCTGGGCGGAGCGGGCACGCTGATCGGCCCGGTTCTGGGTGCAGGTTTCATCAAATACTTCGAAAACATCTTTTCGAAAATCAACGACAACGTCCTGCACAGCTGGTTTGCCTTCCTGCCCGACGGGCTTGAGGATGCGGTGGTGTTCATCATTCACCCGTTCATCGGCAAAGGTTGGCATCTGACGCTGGGCATCCTGTTCATGCTGGTCGTGATCTATCTTCCGGGGGGGCTTGTCGAAGGCGGGCAGCGCATTCTGAACCGGTTCCAGCGCAAAAAGTCGCGCACGGAAGAGGCCAAGCCAAACAGAACCGAACCGGCGGAATGAGGGGAAAGCGACAATGGCAATCCTGAAAGTCAAAGACGTAAACAAGCGGTTCGGCGGCCTCAAGGCGTTAAGCGATGTGAACCTGAGTGTCGAGGAAAACTCGGTCCATGCGATCATCGGGCCGAACGGGGCGGGCAAATCGACCTTGCTGAATTGCCTTGTGGGTAAGCTGATGCCGGATACCGGTACCGTGCTGTTCGACAACGCCTCGGTCCTTGGTCTAGAGCCCTACCAGATCAATCAGATGGGGATCAGCCGGGTGTTTCAGACGCCGGAAATCTTCGGCGAACTAACCGTCATGGAAAACATGCTCATCCCGATCTTTGCGATGCGCGACGGTGCGTTTCGGATGCATGCCTATGAAACCATCGCCAACGAGAAAGAGATTGTCGAACAGGCCGAGGCGATGTTGGAAGAGATGAATATGGCGGACAAGCGCGATATGCACTCGGCGTCGCTATCGCGGGGTGACAAGCGGCGGCTCGAGATCGGTATGTGCCTCAGCCAGAACCCGCGCCTTTTGTTGTTGGACGAGCCGACGGCGGGCATGGCGCGTGCGGATACGAACAACACGATTGATCTGCTGAAACAGATCAAGGACGAGCGTGACATAACCATCGCGATCATCGAGCACGATATGCACGTTGTGTTCAGCCTTGCCGAAAGGATCACGGTTCTGGCGCAGGGCACACCGTTGGTCGAGGATGTACCGGAAAACATCCGAGGCAATCCGAAAGTTCGGGAAGCCTATCTGGGCGAAGCTGCGTGAGGTCGAAACGATGAACGAGAAACCTGACTTTTCAAAAAACGCCAATCGCGCCAGCACCGCCCCGGCCTTTCTGTCGGTGTGGGATATGCATTCCTATTATGGCGAAAGCTATATCGTTCAAGGTGTCAGCCTGAATGTCCACGAGGGGGAAATTCTGGCTCTGCTGGGTCGGAACGGTGCCGGAAAGACCTCGACACTGCGTTCGATTGCGCGGTTGGACGACCCCGAAGTACGGCATGGGGAAATCTGGCTGGATCATCAGCCGCTGCACAAGATGACCAGCTACGAGGCTGCGGCGGCGGGTCTCGGTCTTGTGCCCGAAGACAGGCGGATCATCCCCGGCCTGACGGTTGAAGAGAACCTGCAACTGGCCCAGATCGCGCCGCCGGTCGGATGGTCGCTGGAGCGGCTTTATGAACTCTTCCCGCGACTGGGTGAGCGCCGCAAGCAGGAGGGGATCACTCTTTCGGGGGGCGAGCAGCAGATGCTGTCAATCGCGCGGGCATTGGCGCGGGATATCAAAGTGCTTTTGCTGGATGAACCTTATGAAGGTTTGGCCCCGGTCATCGTGGATGAGATCGAGAAAACGCTGATTCATGTCAAGCAACAGGGCATGACTACCATCATCGTCGAGCAAAACGCCGTGCGCGCGCTGGAACTGGCGGATCGCGCTGTGATTCTGGATACCGGAAGCATTGTTTTTGACGGCACTGCCAGCGAAGTTCTGAACGACAGCCAGCTGAGGGAAGAATATCTGGCGATCTAGCCTCACAGGATCAAAGAGGACGTCGGCGGGTTCGTGCCGTTTTGCGTCCTGACTACCCGTTTTCGGGATCCGGAATAACTTCTTTCTATTTCCGCGAGATTATGTGCTATGGTCTGCGGAATAGTTTATTGATTTTCAGTTCTGGAGGATGTTGGTCCTTTGCCCGATACCCCTAAAAGGTGTTTCAAGCTCCGTCCTATGGAAAAGTCGGATTTTGAAACGGTTGCCCATTGGTTTCAGGATCTCGAGGATTTGTCTTTATTTGACAGAACCTTGCGGATGCCGCTGAACCAGTTGCAGACCGAAGAGATCTGGAGCGATGCGGTCAGCGGCTTTCAGAATTGTGGCAAGTGCTGGTTTGTAATCGAAGACGATGCGGGTCAGTCCGTTGGCGTATCCGGGCTTGAGGCGATATCGAGCATCAACCGTGATGCGGTTATCCCGCTGTTTGTGGACAAATCTGTACGCCGGTCAGGCGTTGGCATTCGCGCAGGCGCGCTCACGCTGGATTTTGCTTTTCGTCAGCTTGGATTGCACCGGATTACGTCCTATTACCGCGACGATAACCTCAGCACCCGTGACCTGGTCAATCGGTTGGGGTTCAAGGTCGAAGGTACGATGCGACAGGCCTGGTTTACGGATGGCAGGTATCACGACATGGTTGTCGTCGGCATTCTGCAACAGGAATGGATGGCGCGGCGCGCGGATCTGGCGCGGGATTTGTCGCCAGACACATGCGTTACCTTCGGGGGGGCTGCATCAGACAAATGGTGTTGGCCATTGCGGGGTGCCGCGTTTGAGTAGAGCAGCAAGAAAAGTCGCGAACTTGCCAGAGCAAATTCTGATATATGTTAATCATCAGAAGCGACGTAAGAACTTATCCGAGTGTCCGCAGTGAACAGTGCATCTTCAGGAACATCGATCAGGCAGAAACTGGGTGCTGTCGTCTTTGCCGATGTAGTCGGATACTCGCGGCTGATGAGCAAGAACGAGATCGAAACCTATAACACGTTGAAATCTCTGCTATCGAAGCTGGAACAGATCTGTCCACAATATCAGGGTAAAGTGGTCGAGGTCCGTGGCGACGGGATTCTTGCCTTGTTCGAAACGGCCACCAGCGCGGTGGAATACAGTGTCGAACTGCATCGAATCGCTGCGCAGCACAATCAGGACCGCCCCGAAGACGAGCAGATCAAGTTCCGGGCGGGTGTTCACCTGGGCGAGGTTCTGCTGGATGAGCGCGGCGTGCATGGGGACAACGTCAACATCGCCGCGCGGCTGCAGGAAATAGCTGAGCCCGAACGGGTTTACGTCAGTTCCGCTGTTTATGAACAGATCCGCAACCGGCTGCGATACGGGTACGAGTTTCTGGGGCCAAAGCAGCTCAAGAACATTCTGTCGCCCGTGCCAACCTATTGCGTCCGCAGCGAGGTTGAGGGCGCGACCATGGCCGCGACACTTCGGCCCGAGATGCAGATGGAGGTTTTGGAACGCCCGGATATGCCCTCGGTCGCGGTCCTGCCCTTTGCCAGTCAAAGCAATGATGATGATGACAGTTGGGTCGCCGACGGGCTGACGGACGACATCATCATGAACCTGTCAAAATTCAAGAACCTGTTCATCATCGCCCGGAATTCGTCCTTCTTCTTCAAAACGCAAACGATGGCCCCGCAAGAAGCGGCGCGCCGTCTGAACGTCCGCTACATCGCGCGCGGCAGCGTCCGCAGGTCTGCCAGCCGCATTCGCATCACGGCGGAATTGATCGATGCCTCGACCGAGCGCACCATCTGGGGCGAACGGTTTGATCGCAAACTTGACGATGTTTTCGACATTCTCGATGAAGTCACGGAATGCATCGTCGCCGCCACGGCCGTGATGATCGAATCCCATGAAAAGCAGCGGATGGTACAGGCCGTGCCATCTGATCTACAAGCTTATGGATCTGTTCTGCAGGGTCAGCACCACATCTTCAAGTATACGCGCACCGATAACCGCAAGGCTCAGAATTGCTATGAGTCCGCGTTGGAACGTGATGGCGGATATGCGCGGGCGGCGGCTGCGCTGTCGCGCACACTGAACCTTGATTGGCGATATTCCTGGACCGAAGACCCCAACAGCGCGCTGGACAAGGCATTGTCACTTGCCCAACGCGCGGTCGAGCTTGACCCAACCGATGCACGCGGATTCGGAGAACTGGGTTACGTACAGCTTTACCGCAAGGAACATGACGCAGCGCTGGAAACCTATAAACGGGCTTTGACCTTGAACCCGAACGATGCGGATATGCATTCCGACTACGCCGATGCGTTGGCCCATTCCGGTGACAATGAGAATGCAATCAAACATCTGCAACAGGCGATGCGTCTGAATCCTTACTTCCCGGATCAGTATCTGTGGCATCTGGGCGGTGCCTATTACAATCTAAAACACTATGACAAAGTAATTGCGTCGGTAAACAAGATGAACAATCCGACAGAGGGCCAGCGGGTACTGGCGGCCAGTTATGCCCAATTGGGTGATATGGACATGGCCCGCCTGATCGCTGATAGGCACCGCGTCGTTCACCCGAACTTTTCGTTAGAACGCTGGGCAAAGGTTCAGCCTGACCGCTTGTCAGACGACACTCAGCATTTTGTAGAAGGTTTGAAAAAGGCCGGGTTCTGAATAGCAAAAGGGCGCCTGGTGAGGCGCCCTTTGAATACCAATTGCGGTGGACTCAGTCGCCGCGCGCCTTGGCCCCACTGACTTTTGCGCCGCTCACCTTGGCTCCACTGACTTTTGCGCCGCTCACCTTGGCTCCGCTGACTTTTGCGCCGCTGACTTTGGCCCCGCTTATGGCAGGGCTGTCAAAGCCGAAATAAAGGTCCAGAAGCACCTGCTCGAACTGACCGGACAGAACATCCATCCGTATCGTGTAATCGGCCTTGTCATAATCCCAGACGCGGATGTCATTGGCGAACTGGAAATCGGCTGCGGCAACACCGGACAAAGTCGGCTCCATCGGCGCGCGCGCGCCTTGACCTGCAGGCTTGTTCCCATCTGTTGCACTTTCGCCATCACCATGGACAAGGAAAAGACAGGGTTCCGGCAGTTCGAAATAGGTTCCTTCGTAAGCAAATCCGTAAATACGCGCCAACTGCGCATCATCGCCGAACTGATCTCCAAGGAAGTTGTTGTTTCCGCTGCCGCGTATGCGTTTTCCGATGTTTTTGTAGGATTGGTAGGCAACCGCTTTCTGGGTCTGCCGCCAGAAACTCCGCGGAAATTTGCCGCTTTTGCTGACCCGCGCCAGCAAGCCCTGATTAATCGTGGCCCGAGCGCTCAGCGCCAGCGAACCGGGTGATCCGGTGACAGTATAAATTCCGCTAGTCGCGGCATCGTCGTCAATTTGCACCAGAACCAGATCATCGGCCCTGAGTTTGACGCCTTGCAATTCGTTATTTGCGTCAATGTTGGGTACCCCCCCGGTCTCTGCCTCATAGGCTGTTTTGACCTTGGTGGGTTTCAGAATACTGAGGTCATGAATAGGACGCCCAAACAACAACACTTCTGAAAAACTGAGCAGGGACTCAGACATATCATTTTCTCCCGACTACGGGATCGACGACGCCAGAGACCCCATCTCCCCCCTTTTTGGCGCAAGTATTCCATGCGCCTAATTTCAAAAACATCATCCCGTGACCGTAAACTGCCACAAAACGGGACTAAAAACAAAGACTTTAGGCTTATTCAGGAACGCGGGTCCGAACGGAAGAGGCGTGGCTTGTCTCATCCGGGTCGGCCAGACGCGGACCGGCAGTTGTCAGGCCGATTTCGCGCATCCGAAAATTGCCTTCGATGATCTGCTGAAAGGCGCCGCCCGTAATTTCCTGATCGACGGTCAGCAGGGCGCGTTCGACGCCAAAATAGCTGAGCATGTCGGCGTCCAGCATCTCCCAGGCGTCGGCCAGATAAGAACCAAGGAAATCCCGCGCTTCCAGCAGAGCGATGCGAAACCCTTCCGGATTGGCGGCATAGCGTTCGTCAAAGATCTGCTGCATCACGTCAACATATTCCTCAGAACCTTCCAGTTGATCGGACAGGTGTTCTTCTTCCGGCGTGATCAGATCGTGGACCAGTAGGCGTTCGTGATAGATGTCGATCAGAATATCGAACATCGCGCCGGTCAGTGGCTCGGACAGGTCATGCTCGCTGGACCAGCCATGGGCGAATTCGGACAAAACCCGGTTATTGGTCGCCACGCGGATCTGGGCATTCTCGGACAGTTCAGCAAACCGGCTGAGGCGGTTGAACGTATATAGGTTGCCGCGCGTATTGTTGAGCAGGTCCTCGACAACGGACCCGAAATGCAGCGAGGCCAGCAAAGCCACCAAATCGGCGGCGGATTCGTGAAACCCATAGTATTCGCCCGAGGCATCGCCATCTGTGGGCATCCCGATGACGCTGTAGATAATGGCATGGCCGATCTCATGTGCGACCACGTCAAAGTTCATGCTGTAGGCGCGATATTCATCCCCATGATCCCAGGTCCCGCCGGTTTCCAGAAACCCCCAACCGATATGAGCATTGTCCAGGCTGGGCAGCAGCGACAATTCGAGCCGATCAAAATCACGGGCGAAATGCCAGGGGATGGGCCGCCCGAAATAACCCTCCCAGACATCCATCGTGAAATGGGCCGATCCAAACAGATGCGCGGCCTCAAAGGCCGGGTCAGACGGGTCGATATGGGCAAAGTTGCCGAACTCATCCGGTTCGGGCGGGGGCTGAATGTAGGCGTCCCACGGGGGCAGATACATCTGAGGTCCATCCGGGCCGGGGACCATGGCGCCATAGGGCGTGGTTTTACCGACCGGGTTCATCGTATACATGCGTGGCCCCGAAGGCCCTGGTCCGATACTGCCCTGCGGGGCTGAAATTTCGACCAGTTCGGGTTTTATGCCGGGCTCGAAATAAGGGGCCTGTGGATACAGAAGAAACCGCGTTCCGGGGGCTTCGTCTTCGGTGGCTTCAGGCCAGCTCATCTCTTGTCCCCCTGTTGGAAGTTCCGGTCTTTAATCCGAGGGGCCGCCTTCATCCGGGGACCCGTTCAAATGACAGAACGCATATTCAGCTTCAATCAGTTCAACAAACTTGTCGCGCCCGTCCAAACCAAGCGCCCGTGCATAGGATTCAAGATCATCCGGCACCTCTTGGTCAAGTCGTGTTTCAAAATACCAGATCAGCATTCGAATATGGCGCGCAGGATCTTCAGCGTCAAAGGGTTCCAAAGCAGCTTTGCGCTGTGCCCGTTCCTTAAGCATCACATATCGGCCTGAGCGTTTGAGTTCATCCAAAAGAACCGGATCCAATTGACCGCTACGCGCATCAATTGCGGCTTGGGATCGCGACCGGTCAGCCAGATGAGCTTCATAGCGCTGCAGGGTCAGATCGTTTTCTTCAAGCCAGCGCATCAGATCGGACTGTCGTGGCAATCCGGCTTCTGCCCGATGTTTGGCCATTTGCGCAACCAATGCATCACGATCTGGACGATGGCCATTCATCTCGGCGTCATCCCGCGACAGCAGGTGCATAGTGGCCTGATCTCGCAGGTGTGTGTACTGGCTTGGGTTCAGACGCAATTCATCCAATACCGCTTGGTCTTGGGTTGCTTTTTCCGCCGGCTCAGACTCGACACGGGCGCACAACTCGCGCCATGCAAGGGTACGTTCGACGCGCGCCGGCTTGGTCACTGCCCTATCGCCCTGTTGAGCATCCCGCGCCATAAGCAAGAGCATCTCGCGCGCATCATCTGCTTTGATATCGACCTTCTCTTGCGGCAGCCATTTGCGGAATGGGGCGAGCCCCTCGACCCCGGTATCCAGAATCCTGTCCCAGACCCGATCCCGGTAGTTCAGAGTTTTTGCCCGATCCAACAAAACAGTTGCATTGTCCCCGGTCAGAACGCCAGCCTTCAGAGCCTTGGCAACAGTGGCGCGGACCGAGACCATGGGCTCGCTTAGCGGTTGGAATCCCAGCTCTGCCGGGCTGTGCAAAACGGCGACCTCGTCGTCATCCTCAATGGCCCCGCTGAGATAGTCATGAAACACGCGGCCAACGCCAATCATTCCAAATTCAGCCAGCTCAGCCGCCCGCAAGGCACCCATGCTGGCGCTGCCATAGACAGGGATGCCCTGTTCCATCGCCCAAAGAATTTCCTTGTGCCAAACCGATGGAACACCGTCGAAAAACCCGTCGATGATCCCGATCGCCTGTGGCTTGGTCTGAACCGCGCGATAGACGTCCCCTTGTTGAACTGGTGGCAGAATGGTCGCGTCCAACAGGTCCAGAACGTCCCTAGCGGGTAAAGTTGGACCGACGAAGATTGCAACAGTCATGCGTGCCCACCTGCGGCCTTCATCGACCGCGGTCCTGCGACGAAATCGGGATCGTCATGGGGCGCCTCTAACCCCGGAATAACTGCGCGCACAACCGCGATGCCCAGCCCTGGTCGGGATAAATCAACTGTTACCACTTGCGGAATGCCAACAACAGACAGCTGGGTCAGAAGCAGCTTCAGGTCTTGATCAAATGACCCGGTGACATGAGTCGGGCAGAACTGAAAATCCTCAGTTGGTGGTGCGGTCTGAATCAGGTCCCGGACATACCCGGCGCGCCATGAGCGAGCGGCATCGGTAAACTCCTGCGGGTCCAGATCGTCCCGCGCCCCGGATATGTAGGTCAACCGCGTTTGCGCCGCCTCGGTCAGTGCGCGCAGCAACGCGATGGCGCGATCCGGGTGGCACCCGTCTCCGATCCCGATATGCCCCAAGCCGCTACCCTGTTCACAAATCGCGCAACGAAAGCTGGCGATCCCGATATCCGAAGTTGTGTTCCAGATCCCTAACTGCAACCCGGCCCCGGTGATCCGGTCCATCGCCTCAAGGCATCGTGGATCGTCAATGGTCGCCGGATTGACCCGCGCGCCCGCTTTCCGATGGTGCCACAGGGTTGTCGCATCACGCTCGATCAACTCGCAGATCGCATGGCAACTTGCCTCGGTCAGATCGTTGCCCGAGGCCAGACCATTGGTGGTTCTGGGAAAAGCCCGGTTTCCGCCGATGGGCGATGTTGTGTAATCCGTATCGACCATCTCATACGGTACCCAGCATGGGCGGTGGGATTTCAGATCCTGCCCCTGAACCCAGAGGATGCTTTCGTGTGGGTCGAACTGCCCACCGGTGACTTTCGGCAAACGATGGACATCGACCATGTCATCTGTAGCGATAAGATCGGCATGGCTGCTCAGGCGTAGCGGCAGTTCGATCCGTTCCGCGTGCCAGGATTCAACGGCCTCCATCACGCCAGATGCCTGTGCTGCGCTCAGCGACAGGCCCTTGCCCAGCGACACGGCAACCGAACGGGAATTGGGGCGCGTGACCATCACCGTGGGCAACCCGATCCGGTCCAGCCCGGTCAGATTGGCAATACGCGTGATCCCCATCGTCCCAAGATGCGGCTGCACGATGGCTAGCGTCTCTTCGGGATCGCGCAGCCGGTGCGTGTCGAGCAGATAGGTCTTCTGCGAAATTTTGGACATAAAGCGGACCTTGCCAAGCACTCTGAATGAAACCCCAAACCCCGGGAAATGCGTCCAAGGCGCGAGCGGTTCGGTCAAAGATGCTGGAAGTCGCGAAACGGGTCAACCGCGCGGGCACGGCGGGCGTCAATATGATCCCTCTTGCACGCCGCGCGCGCAGCGGTTAAATCGACCCCCGCATCGCCTCAATAGCTCAGCTGGTAGAGCAGGTCCTTCGTAAGGACAAGGTCGGGGGTTCGAGTCCCTCTTGAGGCACCATTCTCAGGTACTGCAAGGATTGTCAGACGGTTGTGCCTTTCAGGCGAATGGCCGTGCCCAGGCTGCCTGCACAGAGGCCCACAACGACGGCAATCATCAGTTCCAGCATCTCGACATTGGCAAATTGCCAATGCGCGAAGATCAGTGTTTCCATTACACCCACCAAACCGCCCATGACGGCGCCAAGCCACAACCGGCGCGTCATCATGCCCAGGGCCAGACCCAGGATGCCGGGCAGGCTGAGGATATTGCCGCCAATGGTTCCGAGAATATCTAGCATCTTGCCCTCGCCTCAGTCAGTTTTCTGGTTCAGGAATGTGCGGATGTCGTCGCCAGCCGCCGCGTGTTTTTCCAGCGGGCTGCCGGCTTTCGCGCTCAGCGTGTCAGTGACTTTCTGGTACTCCTCCAGATATCCCGGCGGAAGACTGTGGGCGATGCCCTGATGGCAGTCGATACAGGTCATGCCGGTGTCGATCGCGCGCTGGTGTTCGCTTGCAGCGCGGTTTTCCTGAAGGGTGAAATCCATGTAGTCAAAGTTGTGACAGTTGCGGCATTCGCGGCTGTCGGATTCCTTCATCTTTTTCCAGACGGCCGAGGCCATGCTCAGGCGGTGGGCCTCGTATTTTTCGGGCGTGCTGATGGTGCCTGCCAGTTCGTGATAGACGTCCTTGACGGCCATGATCTTGGCCTTGATCTTGTGGTTCCATTCATGCGGGACGTGACAGTCGGAACAGATCGCACGAACGCCCGAGTGGTTGTTATAGTGGATGGTCTCGCGATACTCGCCCAGATTGACCTCCATCGTGTGACACGAGGTGCAGAATTCTTCGGTGTTGGTCAGTTCCAGCGTCCAGTGAAACCCGCCCCAGAACAGGATGCCCGCCAGAAACCCGGCAAGCAGGGTGAAGCCGACGCTCAGCGCGGCGATCGGGCTCCAGAACCAGTCCCAGAGGCGTCGGATGAACCCGCGTTTGTCTTGGGAGTTGGCCATATCGCGTGCTCCTTTCTCGATCTGAGGTTAGTTGTCGGAGGAGGGGACAAACACGTTTTCGACCAGCGGCGGCGTGTCGGCCTGCGGCACGTGGCACTGGTTGCAGAAATACCGTGTGCCCGCGATATGATCCAGTTCGCGCCCTTCGCGGTCCAGATAATGGGTCATAGACAGGGTTGGCGCATTACGTTCCCCCGCCTTGGTCCAGTCATGGCAGGACAGGCATTGATTGGTGCGCGTATCGATCTGGTATTGCTCGACCGAATGCGGGATCAGGGGTGGTTGCTGGCGATAGTTGCGCTGCATCCGGCCTTCGACGTTGCGATGGACCTGATCGAGGATGGCAGGTTCGTCCACTTCAGCCCCGCGCAGGGTGCTGACCGAGGTGGATTGCGCCAGTGCCAGTCCTGCGACAAGAAGCGGAGGGATCAGGGCAAAACCTAAAAACGTCGATTTTTTCATCTTCGTATTCCTTCCACTTATGCCCGCTCGACCTTGCAGGCGCATTTCTTGAAGTCGGTTTCTTTCGACAATGGGCAGGTGGCGTCGAGCGTCAGTTTGTTGGTCAACTGCCCCTCATCGAACCACGGCATAAAGACCAGCCCGCGCGGCACCTTGTTGCGGCCCTTGGTTTCGACGCGGCTTTTGACCTCGCCCCGGCGGGTCGACAGCATGATCTCCTGCCCGCGACGTACACCGCGTTCTTCGGCGTCCTGGGGGTGCATATAGACCACGGCGGCGGGGTAGGATTTGTGCAATTCCGGCACCCGGCGCGTCATCGAGCCAGAATGCCAGTGCTCCAGCACGCGACCGGTGCAGAGCCACAGATCGAACTCTTCATCTGGCTCTTCGGCGGCGGGCTCGTATGGGGCAAAGATGATGTTCGCCTTGCCGTCCTTCTTGCCGTAGAACTTCACACCTGCGCCTGCGGGCACGTATGGGTCGTACCCTTCGCGGAATCGATAGAGCGTTTCCTTACCGTCCACGACGGGCCAGCGCATTCCTCGCACCTCGTGATAGGTTTCGAACGGGGCCAGATCGTGCGCGTGGCCGCGCCCGAATTCGGCATATTCCTCGAACAGACCTTTCTGGACGTAATAGCCGAAATGCTCGGATTCGTCGTTGTCAAAGCCTTCGGCAGTTTCCGATAGCGGGAACTGATCGACGGTGCCGTTGGCAAACAGAACGTCATACATGGTCTTGCCGCGATGTTCGGGCATCTTGGCCAGTAGTTCCTCGCCCCAAACCTCTTCGACCGCGAAGCGTTTCGAGAATTCCATGACCTGCCAAAGATCCGATTTCGCCTCACCCGGCGCCTTGACCTGCTGCCGCCAGAACTGTGTACGGCGTTCGGCGTTGCCATAGGCGCCTTCCTTCTCGACCCACATGGCGGTGGGCAGGATAAGGTCGGCAGACAAGGCCGTGACCGTCGGATAAGGGTCCGACACGGCGATGAAGTTTTCGGGGTTGCGATAGCCGGGATAGCCTTCTTCGTTGATGTTGGGCGCCGCCTGCATGTTGTTGGTGCACTGCACCCAATAGGCATTCAGATCGCCATCTTTCAGTTTGCGGTGCTGTAGCACGGCGTGAAAGCCGGGCTTGGGCGGGATGGTGCCCGGGGGGACCTTCCACGCGGTCTCGCAGATCTCGCGGTGCTTGTCATTTGCCACGACCATGTCGGCGGGCAGACGATGTGCAAAGGTGCCTACCTCACGCGCCGTCCCACAGGCCGAGGGCTGACCGGTCAGCGAGAATGGTGAGTTACCCGGTTCAGCAATCTTACCGACCAGCAGGTGCACGTTATACATCAGCGAGTTTACCCAGGACCCGCGCGTATGCTGGTTGAACCCCATGGTCCACAGGCTCATGACTTTGCGAGTCGGGTCGGCATATTGCTGCGCGAGCTTTTCAAGCTTGTCCGCCGGAACGCCAGACAGTTCCGACGTATATTCCAGCGTATAGGGCGCGACCGCTTCGGCGTATTCTTCAAAGCTGATGGTTTCCAGCTTACCGGAATTCGGGTTCTCGGCCTCTTGCTGCAGCGGGTTGGTTTCCCGCAGGCCATACCCGATATCGGTCGCGGTCTTGGTGATGTTGACGTGGTTGCGAACAAAGAACTCGTTCACCGCGTTGTTCTGGATGATGTAATTGGCGATATAGTTCAAGATCGCCAGATCGGTTTGTGGCGCAAACACCATGCCATTATCGGCCAGCTCGAACGAGCGGTGTTCATAGGTCGACAGTACATGCACCTCGCAGCCTGGTTTGGTCAGGCGCGTGTCGGTCAGGCGCGACCACAGGATCGGGTGCATCTCGGCCATGTTCGAACCCCAGAGCACGAAAGTATCGGCGGCCTCAAGGTCATCATAGCAGCCCATCGGCTCATCAATGCCGAAGGTGCGTATGAAGCCCACAACCGCCGAGGCCATGCAATGCCGCGCGTTAGGGTCGATATTGTTTGACCGGAACCCTGCTTTCATCATCTTGGCGGCGGCATAGCCCTCCCAGACGGTCCACTGGCCCGAGCCGAACATGCCCACGCTTGTCGGGCCCTTCTTGGCCAGCGCTTCTTTCCATTTGGCGGCCATGACGTCAAAGGCTTCATCCCAGCTGACCGGCTCAAACTCGCCATTCTTGTCGTATTCGCCGTTTGTCTTACGCAGCAACGGTGTGGTCAGCCGGTCCTTGCCGTACATGATCTTGGACAGGAAGTAGCCTTTGACGCAGTTCAGCCCGCGGTTGACCGGCGCGTCAGGGTCGCCTTGGGTTGCCACCACCCGACCATTCTTGGTGCCGACCAGAACCGAGCATCCGGTGCCACAGAACCGGCAGGCCGCCTTGTCCCAACGAATATCGGGGGTGCCGATTTGCGCATCTGCCTGCCCTGTTGCCAGCGGCAGGCCCGCGGCTGATGCGGTTGCTGCTGCAGCGGTGGATTTCAGAAAGGTCCGGCGGGATTCAGAGATGGTCATGACTTGGGTCTCCGGCGTTATGTCTGGCGAGAAGCGTTGAGATGCGGACGGGTCTCCGCAAGGTCTTCGAAATGGTGATAGGTCAGCGACAGAGAGATCACGCCCGGGATCTGGTGCAGATCCATGATCGTCTCGGATGCGAGGCGTTCGGGGGTATCTTCAACAACGACAACAAGGCGTCCGTCGTCAGTGGTTGCGTGTACTTCGGCCCCGCCGACGCTGTTAATCGCGTCTTTCGCGCGTTGGGTTATGTCCGGTGTTACATGGACAAGGCAGCCGCAGATGTTCACTGAATGACCTCCTGACCCGATTGAGCGGGGCGATTGAAGCTGACAGCCCCTACGGGGCAAGCGCTGGCGCAGGCACCGCAGCCGATACATGCGTCAGCATCCAGCACCGGTTCGGAACACCCGCCAAGCTGAGGGCGAAAGCGCAATGCGTCCTGGTCGCAGGCGTCTTGACAGACCCGGCAACTGACGCCGTTCAATGACAGGCAGGATGCGCCAAGCGTGGCCCGCCAGGGCCAGTCGGTCACCTTCTCGGGATCCAGAGCACCGGTTGGGCAGGCTGTGGCACAGTCCCCGCAAAAGGTGCAGGGGCCGGTGTCAAAACGAACCTCGGGCCAGCCGTGCGCATCGATTTCAATGATATTCTGCGGGCAGGCTTCAACGCAGGCGTCGCAATTGTGACAGAGATCGTAGAAGTCATCGCCCAAGGCACCGGGTGGCCGGATTGCGGTCCGGTCCGGTCGCAAAACTTTGCCACGTAAAAATGCGCGTCGGCTGGCGAGCTTGTTCATTGGCTTGCTACCTTCAGGTGGACAGGCAGCGCTGCGGATGCCCGTTCGCAAGCACTAGTCTAGCACGAAGGGGCGTGATTTGACCTAGATCATTTTAAGATAATATTGATTTAATCAAAAATATGAATGTGAATTCAACAATATCAATGACCTGTTCGTTTCAGGTACGGGTCCAAATAGGCCAGAAGCGCTCAGGCCCGCTTCTCATTGATCGACGCCACGCCAAGCACCGACAGAACTTTGGCTTCGATCTGTTCGGCATTCATGCCGGCGGTTGCATACATGTCCGCGGGGCTGGACTGATCGATAAACGTATCCGGCAGAACCATTGACCGGTATTTCAGCCCCTGATCGAAAACGCCCTCATCCGCCAGCAATTGGGCCACATGACTGCCAAAGCCGCCAATGGCCCCTTCTTCGATCGTAATCAGGGCCTCGTGCCCAGCCGCCAGTTCAAGGATCATGTCTCGGTCCAGTGGTTTGGCAAACCGTGCATCTGCTACTGTCGGAGTGATACCACGCGCCGCCAGCGCCTCGGCTGCTTTCCGAACCTCAGCCAGACGTGTACCGAAGGACAGCAGGGCAACGCGCGCGCCCTTTTGGATCAGACGACCCTTGCCAATCTCAAGCCTCTCGCCACGTTCGGGCAGATCGACGCCCACGCCTTCGCCGCGCGGATAGCGGAACGCAATCGGACCATCATCATGCGCGGCGGCGGTGGCCACCATATGCATCAGTTCCGCCTCATCCGCGGCGGCCATGACCACCATGCCCGGCAGGTTGGCCAGATAGGCGATGTCGAACGATCCGGCATGTGTTGCGCCATCGGCCCCCACCAGACCTGCACGGTCTATCGCAAAGCGTACCGGCAACCGCTGGATGGCCACATCATGCACGACCTGATCATAGCCCCTTTGAAGAAAGGTAGAATATATCGCGCAAAAGGGTTTCATCCCGCCCGCAGCCAGCGCCGCCGAGAAGGTCACGCCATGCTGTTCGGCAATGGCCACGTCGAAACAGCGCGACGGATAGCGTTCGGCAAAAAGGTTCAGCCCGGTGCCATCAGGCATCGCAGCGGTGACGGCAACAATCTTGTCATCGCGCGCGGCCTCATCCACCAGCGTCTTGCCAAAAACCGAAGTATAGGACGGCGCGTTTGAGGGCGCTTTTTTCTGCTCTCCGGTTACCACATCGAACTTGGCCGTCGCGTGGCCCTTGTCCCGCGCCTGCTCTGCCGGGGCATAGCCCTTGCCCTTTTTGGTCAGGATGTGGATCAGGATCGGCCCGGTCGCGCGCGCTTTGACGGTTCGCAGAACCGGCAGCAGCTGATCCATGTCATGCCCGTCGATGGGGCCGAGATAGGAAAAGCCCAGCTCTTCAAACAGAGTCCCGCCCACGGCCATGCCTTTCAGCATTTCCTTGGCGCGTTTGGCCCCCTCGCGGAAGGGTTCCGGCAGCAGTGACACTGCGCCTTTGGCGGCCGCTTTCAGATCGTGAAACGGTTCTTCGGCATAGATGCGCGACAGGTATGAGGACAATGCGCCAACCGGCGGGGCAATGCTCATCTCATTGTCATTGAGGATCACGATCAGGCGTTTTTTCAGGTGGCCTGCATTGTTCATCGCCTCAAATGCCATACCAGCGGACATCGAGCCATCGCCAATCACCGCAATCGCATCGCCCAGACCTTCGGGTGTCACCCCGCCCAGATCACGCGCCACGGCAAACCCCAAAGCTGCGCTGATCGATGTGCTGGAATGCGCCGCGCCAAACGGATCATAGGGGCTTTCACTTCGCTTGGTGAACCCGCTCAGGCCGTCCTTCATCCGCAGGGTGCGGATACGGTCACGGCGTTCGGTCAGGATTTTATGCGGGTAACACTGATGCCCCACGTCCCAGACGATCTTGTCGCGGGGCGTATCGAACACGGCATGAAGCGCTGTGGTCAGTTCAACCACGCCCAGCCCGGCCCCCAGATGGCCGCCGGTCTCCGACACCGCCGAGATCGTTTCGGCCCGCAATTCATCCGCCACCTGACGCAATTGCGTGTCCGACAATTGCTTCAGATCAGCCGGGCGGTTCACAAGATCCAGCAGTGGCGTTTGCGGGCGTTCAGACGTCATGGTTGGCGCGTTCCTTGCGGCTTAGCTGTCCCGGGCAATAACGAAGCGGGCGGCGGCGTTCAAGGTTTCCGCCCGTGGGCCAAAACACTCAAGCGCAGCACAGGCCTGATCCACCAGATCGCCTGCGCGGGCCTTTGCGGCGTCCATTCCCAGCAGAGACACAAACGTCGCCTTTCCCGCCGTAGCGTCTTTCTGCAGGCGCTTTCCGGCCTTTTTGGCGTCACCCTCAACATCAAGAATGTCATCGGCAATTTGAAAAGCAAGCCCAAGGGCTTGGGCAAATCGGCGCAGGGGCTCGGGATCGGCCCCCGCCAGACGAGCCCCGGCACAGGCCGACCATTCGATCAATGCCCCGGTTTTTCCAGCCTGCAAATGTGTGATTTCTTCCAGCGTCAGCGGATCGGTTGCGGTTTCGGCAGCGATGTCCAGCGCCTGCCCCAACACCATACCCTGTGCCCCGCTTGCTTTGGCCAATGTCAGAGCCAGTTCCGTGCGGATTTCGGCATTCCCAACCTCGGGCCGGGTACAAAGCTCAAAAGCCATCGTCTGCAACGCATCGCCCGCCAGAACGGCGGTGCCCTCATCCCATTTCACATGCACCGTCGGTCGCCCGCGCCGCAGGTCGTCGTCATCCATGCAAGGCAGATCGTCATGCACCAGCGAATAAGCATGCAGCGCCTCGATCCCGGTTGCAGGCCAGATCGCCTGCGCCGGATCGACATCATGCAAGCGTGCGCTTTCCAGCACCAGAAAACCGCGCAGCCTTTTGCCGCCTTGTGTCGCATAGGCCATCGCACGGGTCACATCCAGATCGTCAAGCGCGCCTAGAATCAGATCAAACTGCGCCTGAATAAGCGCCGCATCCTGCGCCAGCCTTTCGCGAAACATCTACTGACCTTCGACAGGTGCCGTTCCGGTCGGCTGACCGTCTGCGTCCAGAGTGATCGCGGCGACTTTTTCTTCGGCCCGCTTCAGCTCATCCTCGCAGCGCTTCTTCAGCGCCGCTCCGCGCTCATACAACGCGATGGACTGGTCCAAAGCCACATCCCCACGTTCAAGCTGCCCGACCACGGCCTCAAGCTCTTTCATTGCTTGTTCGAATGTCATCTGTTCGACTGGAGTATCGGTCATCGGGCTGCCTTTATCAGTTCTTCCACATGGGCGCGCGTTGCATCGGCCAGCGCGTTCAGATCATACCCGCCTTCCAGAGTCGAGACGATACGCCCTTCACACATCTCATCAGCGATCTTGCACAGCTCTGCCGTGATCCACGCGAAATCGTTAGTGGACCAGTTCAGATTGGCCAAAGGATCGTCCTGATGGGCATCGAACCCGGCCGAGATGATGATCAGTTCCGGTTTGAACGCCCGCAGGCGGGGGAAAGCCTGCGTTTCATATGCCGCCCGCATCTCAGCTCCACCGGTTCCCGGTGCCAGCGGCATGTTCAGAACGGTCTCAAATGCTCCGGTTTCGTCCGCGCGCCCCGATCCGGGCCACAAAGGCATCTGCTGGCTGGTGATGACCAGCGCACGCGGTTCTTCCCACAGTAGATCCTGCGTCCCGTTGCCGTGATGCACGTCGAAATCCACAACCGCGACGCGGCTCAGCCGATGGTGGTCCAACGCATGTTTAGCTGCAAGCGCGGCATTTCCGAACAGGCAGAACCCCATCGCTGTTTCACGCTCGGCATGGTGGCCGGGAGGGCGGATTGCGCAGAATGCATTCCCCACCTCGCCACTCAGGACCAGATCAACGGCCCGCACCGCTGCCCCCGCCGCGCGATAGGCCGCGTCGACCGAGCCTGCAGACATGAACGTGTCCCCGTCAATCTGCGTGAACCCGTCAACCGGCCTTGCCCGCCGAATCTCGTCGATATGGTTTTGTGGATGAACCCGCAACAGATCGTCGTCCGCCGCCATCGGGGCCGTGCGCCGATCCAGCTCCAAAGGCTCTAGCACGTGCAAAATATGCTCCAGCCGCGCAACCCGCTCGGGATGGCCCTCGGGTGTCACATGTCCCAGGCAATCAGCATGAGTCAAAAGGGCGGTGGTCATCGGGATCCAATCTTCATCTGTCCAAAAATATCCTCGCCGAAGGCAAAAACCGCCGCGCAGCGGCTAATCAATCCGGTGCCAGCATATAGCCGGCGCCCCGCACCGTCTGCAAATACCGAGGCTGCTTGGGATCCTGTTCGATCTTCCGCCTTAGCCGAGTTATCTGCACATCCACCGCCCGTTCCTGCGCCTGCCCCTTGTCGCGGCCCAGATCCTCGACCAGTTTTGCGCGACTTATGGGTTCCCCGGGCTGAGCCGAGAAGATCTTCATCAATTGGCTCTCGGTCGCGGTCAAACGCACGGGATCTTCACCCTGCCACATCTCTCCACGTTCGATGTCATAACGGATCGGGCCCAAATGCAGTATCTTCGCCGCTGTGTCTTGCGCCGGGGTCTCGGGCATCCGCCGCAAGATGGCATTGATCCGCAAAAGCAGTTCCTTGGGCTCGAACGGTTTGGCCAGATAATCATCCGCCCCAGCCTCTAGCCCGGCAATCCGATGCTCGGTCTCACCTTTGGCGGTCAAAAGCAGGATAGGCGTCGTGTGGGTCTCGCGCAAAGCACGGGTCAGGCTGACGCCATCCTCGCCGGGCATCATTACATCCATCACGATCAGATCGAAATCCAGACCCGACAGAACGCGTCGCGCATGAGCCGCATCGCGGGCTGACGTCACCAGAAATCCGCTGCGCATCAGGAATTTCTTGAGCAGATCCCGAATGCGCTCGTCATCGTCGACAATCAGAAGATGGGCGTCCAAATCGCTCATGACGTGGTATCTCGCAGTTTCGTATATGCACGACGCATATCAGCATCCATCATCGCTTCAAGCACTTTGCGAAAGCCAGCCACCGCTTCGGGGCCCGCATCTTTGAAGGCCGCGCGCATCCGGGCGCGTTGGGCGTCGGATAGGGTGGCCTCAAGCGCCTCGCCTTTCTCTGTTAGAAATAGGTGGCGTTCACGTTTGTCCACCTTGCCGACGCGGCTTTCGACCAGCCCGTCCTCGATCAGCGTTCGCAGCACCCGGTTCAAGGACTGCTTGGTCACGCCCAGAATGGCCAGCAGGTTGTTCACCGTGGTCCCTGGCGCGCGGTTGATAAAGTGAATCGCCCGGTGATGGGCGCGGCCATAGGCCATTTCCGACAGGATGCGATCTGGATCAGCCGTAAAGCCGCGATAGGCAAAAAACATCGCCTCGATACCCTGCCGCAACTGCTCATCTGTCAGAAATAACAGGCTTTCTCCGCCAAAGACCGGGGCGGGACGGATTTCGGACATAACGGGCCTCATTCGTAATATGGGTCGAGTTTATGTCAGCCTTATTGACATTCCAAGAGCGCACAGGTATCGAATCGCAGTTTTTGCGCAACAATATGTCCGGTGCGGACCTATCCGGCGCAATTTTTGGCAATTCGCCCGGGGCAGGAGGGTCTTATGGCAGGGTATGACGATCGTGATGGGGTCATCTGGATGGATGGCAAACTGGTGGACTGGCGTGAGGCCAATGTGCATATCCTGTCCCATGCGATGCACTATGCCTCGTCCGTGTTCGAGGGCGAGCGCGCCTATAACGGCAAGATTTTCAAAAGCCGCGAACATTCTGAACGCCTGATCGCCTCGGCCAAGGCGCTGGATATGCCTATGCCCTATGATGTGGACCAGATCGAGGCCGCCAAGGAAGAGGCGCTGCAAGCCAGTGGCCTGCAGGATGCCTATGTCCGCGCGCTTGTCTGGCGCGGTTCGGGCGAGGATATGGGCGTAGCTTCTGCGCGCAACCCAGTGCGCATGGCCATCGCCGTGTGGCCATGGGGGGCCTACTATGGCGACGCCAAAATGCAGGGCGCCAAGCTGGATATCGCCGAATGGAAACGCCCAAGCCCCGAAACCATCCCGGTTCATGCCAAGGCGGCGGGTCTTTATATGATCTGCACCATCTCCAAGCACAAGGCCGAGGCCAAAGGCTGCTCGGACGCGCTGTTCATGGATTTCAATGGCAATGTGGCCGAAGCGACCGGAGCCAACGTGTTCTTCGTCAAGGATGGAGAAGTGCACACCCCGCTGGCCGATTGCTTCCTGAATGGCATCACCCGCCAGACCGTGATCGGGATGCTGAAAGACAAGGGCATCACCGTCCACGAACGCCGCATCAAGCCTGAGGAAATGGCCGATTTCGAACAATGCTGGCTAACCGGCACTGCTGCCGAAGTCACCCCTGTTGGTCAAATCGGCGACTACACGTTTGAGGTCGGCGACCTGACCCGTGAGATTGCTGAAGACTACGAAAAGCTGGTGCGCGCCTAACCCAGGACCTGCATTTACCCCCGATTTCTCGGGGGTAATTGTTGCGGAGAGTGCAAATTTTCGTGCAATTCGTCCCAGGGTGTGGACGATCGCGTCGCGCGCGGTATCTTTGGTCTATGTTGGACCTTCTCAGCGATATCCTCACGCGCCTGTCCTTGCGCGGCACATTCTATTTTCGAACCTCCTTTACGCCACCCTTTGGCATTCAGGTTCCGGAGTTCGAAAACGTAGCTCGGTTTCACTTTGTGCAACGCGGCGAGCTGAAGGTGCATGTGTCATCCTCTGGCGAAACGCTTCGCTTACGGCAGGGTGATCTGATCCTTATTCCGCATGGGGCCCCTCATGCATTGCTGTGTAATGAGGTCAAGCCGCTTGAGGCGCTGCCGCTGGAACAGGTGCTTGAGATCGCGGGCTATAAAGGCGGTGGGGTTCTGGTTTATGGCGGTCGGGATGAAGGCCGAGATACGCAGTTGATCTGCGGTCATTTCTCATTCTCGGGCCCGGCACGCCGTTCCGGGGCGGGGCACATGCTGATTGACCGGCTGCCGCCCTATATCCTGATTGAAAATTATGGGGAAGAGGCCGGTGCCTGGATCGAAGCCACGCTGCGCATGATTGGTTCAGAAGTATCGGGTGCGCGGATCGGTGGCGATCTGATCGCCCTGAAGCTGTCCGAGGTCCTGTTTGCCCAAGCCATCCGTGCTTATCTTGAACATCAAAGCCCCGATGACGCAGCACTGGCCGGATTTGCCGACCCCCGCATTTCGCGCGCTCTTACGGCCTTTCATCAAGGCCCGGCCGAAGATTGGAGCGTAGCAACACTCGCCCGCGAGGCCGGGATGTCGCGTACGGCCTTTGCCCAATTATTTGCGGAAAAGATGGGCACAACGCCTATGCAGTATCTGACGGATTGGCGGATGCAAATCGCTTGTCACGGCTTGATTGAAGCGCGCTGGAACGTGGCGGATGCCGCCGCCGAGGTTGGCTATGCGTCTGAGGCCGCCTTTTCGCGTGTCTTCAAGAAACAGATTGGTGTGTCCCCGGCGGCATATCGGGCAATGAATTGATCTGTCCAATACCCCGAACGATCTGCAATTTTTCATAGACGATCTGGGCTGCTGCGTTCAGGATCGCTGTCCTATCCTTGGGGTGTCACACTTTGAGGAAAGGAAACAACATGTCTCTGCGTTTCGTGACTCGTAATATTCACGCCTATCTCGATTACCCTGTCGCCATCGCGTTGATGGGGCTGCCGTTCGTGCTGGGTCTGGGGCAATCCAACCCGCTTGCGCTTTGGTTGTCGGTGGTAACGGGCGTGGCCGCTTTTGTGCTAACCGTTCTGACCGATCATCATCTGGGGATCTGGCGGGTCTTGTCCTACAGGCTCCATCTTGCCGTGGATCTTCTGGTTGGCATCACATTTCTATTGGCCCCCAGCCTGTTCGGGTTCTCGGGCATCGACGCCCTTTTTTACTGGGTGAACGGAGCCGCTGTAGTGGCCGTGATTTCGCTAAGCGCCCCCGAGCAAGGTGTCACTGCCTGAGTTAAGCAGGTGAGATGGCACATTTCTAAATTAGGGTCGTCTGGTTTCTATCAGGCGACCTGATTTTGTTGAATATTCCGACAAAAAAATTCAGATAAAGGCGACGCCAGGTGCCAAAGGATTCAGCACCGTCTTTCGGGGCGATTTGCGGGCTGAGCGCAGAACAAAGTGAGCGCCTGACGCTGCCCCGAAGCGCCGCGCACCAGTGGAACTCGGTTCGGTGTATCCATGAGATTTTGTTGACAACCAAGACCTCCAAGGGCCGCTGACCGGCAGCCCCTGCCGCCTTGAGCCTTAGAAATCGACGCCGCGCTGGGCCTTGATTCCCGCCTGAAACGGATGTTTTTCTTCGGTCATTTCGGTCACAAGATCCGCATAGTCCCGAAGCTCTTGCGGGGCATCCCGACCGGTCAGAAATACAGACGTGTTTTCCGCCCGCGCCTCAAGCCCCTCGATCACCTGCTGGACAGACAAATATTCATAGCGCAGCGCGATGTTGATCTCGTCCAGAACAACCAGATCATAGTCCCCGCTGGACATCAGTGTTCGCGCCTTGTCGAAGGCGGCATTTGCGGCGGCGATATCGCGGTCGCGGTCCTGCGTATCCCAGGTGAACCCTTCACCCATTGTGTGCCACGTGACCAGTTCGCGCTCTTCAAAGAACCGGCGCTCTCCGGTCTTCCACTTACCTTTGATGAATTGCACAACGGCCACTTTCTGGCCCCAACCCAGCGCCCGGATCACCACGCCGAATGCGGCCGAAGATTTGCCTTTTCCCTTGCCGGTATTGATCAGCACCAAGCCCCGGTCAGGGTCGACAGCCTCGGACACTTTCTTACGGTGCTTGGCCTGCACCTTTTGCATTTTTTCCTTGTGATCCTGCGCGTCGCTCATGGGGAACCCTCTTTGACTGTTGCGCCCAAACTAGGCGAAGTTTGCAAAAGGTAAAGTCATGCTTTGGGGTCTGTGACGGATCGGGCCTTGCCACGCTCCAGACCCAGTTGATGCTCGCGCCAGATCACCACGACATTGCCCGCGATAACCAGCGCAGCGCCGATCAGAATGGCAAGGGTCGGCCATTCGTCAAACCAGACATAGCCGATGACAATGGCAAATAGCATACTGGTATAGTCATAGGGTGCCAGCATTGATGCCTGTCCGAACCGATAGGACGACGTAACCAGAATCTGTGCCACTCCGCCGGTCAGTCCCATTGCAACCAAGATTGCCATCTGCTCCCAGGTGGGCATGGTCCAGCCCCAGAACACAGTCAGCCCGGACAACAACGTTGCGGTCAGGGAGAAATAGAAAACGATGGCTGCAGGGTGATCGACCTGAACCAGTTGCCGGATATGTATCTGGACAAAAGCGCGGGCAATCGTCGCCCCCAGAACACATAGCGCACCGATGGTGGCGGCCACCTCAAGCTCGGTGCTGCCAAGCCGGGGCCAGACCATGATCAGAACGCCCAGCAACCCAAGCGCTACCGCGCCGATCCGGATCATGCGAATGCGCTCGCCCAGCATTACGGCTGCGAGGATCAGGGTGAAGATGGGGGTGGCATAGCCGATGGCGGTCACTTCGGGTAGTGGCAGCAGATTGAGGCCGGTAAATGTCAGGCCCATCGCGGTGGTGCCCAGAACACCGCGCCAGAAATGACCCATCGGTTTCTTGGCGATAAAGCCTTGCGCCAGCTCACCGCGCGCAATCAGCCAGATGAGGATCACAGGTATGGCCAGGAGCGAGCGGAAAAAGACCAGCTCACCCGGAGGGAACTCTGCCGACAGTGCCTTGACCAGTGCCGCCATTGCCGTGAACAGGAACAACGCGCAAAGCTTCAGCGTCACGGCCAATACAGGTCGATGCGATGTTAACGATTTTGCCATCGGCGCGAAACTGCGCCTTTATGGTGGAAAGATCAATGGGGGTTAGCGCGCCATCCATGACCTGGGGAGAGAACTGCCAATCTCGTCTGCAAATTCCTCAATGAAGCGCAACATGCGCGCGACCCTTTGGGCGGCAATCTGTTTTCCAGTGTCGGTCAGCATATCATCCGGTAGGCCAAGCAATTTGACCTTCCAGTGATCGACCGAAAAAGTCAGATCATCCAAGGGGCGGTGTTCGGCAAACGGATCAGCCGGATCATACAGCGCACGCCCCAGCGCGCCCGAGACCGAGAAGTTTCTGGCGATACCGATCGCCCCCAGAGCATCCAGCCGATCAGCGTCGCGCAGGATGCGGGCTTCTAACGTTTCGGGGCTGATATTGGCTGAGAAGCTGTGCGCCTCGATCGCGTGCCGGATGGCACGGATCTGGTCGGGGGAATAGCCCAGATCGCTAAGGATAGGCTCTGATTTTGCAGCCGATTTGCGTGAGGCCAGATGGCGGTCGGGGTCGTCTTTGGACAGGTTCACCAGATCGTGCAGATAGCTGGCTGCCATCAGAACCGGCATATCGGTCTGGTCGTCCGCAATGGCCTGTGCGTTCACCCAGACCCGATCAAGATGAGCCAGATCATGTGCGGGGTCGGTTTCCATCCGTTGCGCGACGATGCCGCGAAGGCGGGATCGCAGATCAGCCGATCCGTCCACGGTTCTCTCCGATCTGGCCACGGTGCAGCAGCAGGTGATCGAGGATTACGCAGGCCATCATAGCCTCACCCACCGGCACGGCGCGAATGCCGACGCAGGGGTCGTGGCGGCCTTTCGTGATGATCTCGGTCTCGTCGCCCGATTTGGTGATGGTCTTGCGCGTGGTCAGGATGGACGAGGTCGGTTTGACCGCGAACCGAACAACGACATCCTGCCCGGTCGAGATGCCACCCAGTATGCCGCCTGCGTGGTTCGAGCTGTATTGAGGTCCGTTCTGACCCATGAAGATCTCATCGGCGTTGGCTTCACCGGTCAGTTCGGCAGCGGCCATGCCCTCGCCGATCTCAACGCCTTTGACGGCGTTGATCGACATCATCGCTGCAGCCAGATCAGTATCTAATTTGGCGTATATCGGTGCCCCGAGGCCTGCGGGGACGCCGCGTGCGACAACCTCGACCACCGCGCCGACTGAGTTACCGGATTTGCGCAGGTCGTCCAGATAGGCGGCCCAGTCTTCGGCAGCTTTGGCATCGGGCGTCCAGAACGGGTTCTGTTCGATCTGGGACCAATCGAAATTGGTTCGGTCGATCTTGTGGGGTCCGATCTGGGTCATGTAGCCGGTGATCTGCACATTCGGCGCGATCTGTTTGATCGCCTCGCGCGCCAACCCTCCGGCGGCAACACGCGACGCGGTTTCGCGGGCCGAGCTGCGCCCACCACCGCGATAGTCGCGGATGCCGTATTTCTGCCAATAGGTGATATCGGCGTGGCCCGGGCGGAACTTCTCCATGATATCGCCGTAGTCTTTCGAGCGTTGATCGGTATTTTCGATCATCAGCTGCACCGGGGTACCAGTGGTCTGGCCTTCGAACACGCCGGACAGGATTTGCACCTGGTCGGGCTCGCGCCGCTGAGTGGTGAACTTGTTCTGCCCCGGTTTGCGCTTGTCTAGCCAGTGCTGGATCATCGCTTCGTCGATTGTAACGCCCGGAGGGCAGCCATCGACCGTGGCCCCCAAAGCGGGGCCGTGGCTTTCACCCCAGGTGGTGACGCGGAAGAGGTGTCCAAAGCTGTTCATCGACATGGGGCGTGCTCCTTTGGAAATCGTGATTAGCGGGGAGTGTCTTTGGCCTCAAGCGGATTTGCTTGTGGAAAGCGGGGGAGGGGGGCGCTGCCCCCGTCGCGCGAGCGCGACTCCCCCGAGGTATTTTTGAACAGAAGAAGGATCAGGCCGCTTTCAGGGCCTGCCGGGTTCTTGTGATGTTGAGCGCGGCTTGTGCAGCTTCGCGGCCTTTTTCCACGAAGTGGGCGCGGTAGATCGCGTTGTGGTGGTCTGTTTCCTGATACTGATGTGGGGTCAGCGAAACAGACAGAACAGGGACGCCGGTATCGAGACCCGCGCGCATCAGCCCGTCGACCACGGCTTGCGCTACGAAATCGTGGCGGTAAATACCGCCATCCACTACAAAGGCGGCGCAGGCGATGGCTGCGTAACGACCGGTTTCAGCCAAATCGCGGGCCAGCAGAGGCATTTCGAATGCGCCGGGGACGTCAAAGACGTCGATCTGGTCGGCGGGAATGAGCTGTTGAAACCCGTCCAGCGCACGGTCGACGATATCGGAATGCCAGTTGGCTTTGATGAAAGCATAGCGGGTGTGTGTCATTATGATCTCCTTTCAGTTTGGTGGCCTGCTGGCGGTCGCGAAAACCGGTATCCACTTTTCGCTGCCAGCCCGGCATGACACGTCACCCAAGGCGATCACGGGCAGGCGCGCCGCTTTGCGGCACGCTGCACGTTCTCTTTCATCCGGACTGTAACCGTCGGCTCTGGCGTCTCACCAGATCTGCTGACACCCCTCGGTGGTTCCCACTTTTCGGATCGTGGACACTGCGGGGCCGCTCGCGGGCTTACGGGTCACAGCCCGCATACCGCCGGTGGGGAATTTCGCCCCGCCCTGAGAACGATGCGGACCTTGCCAAGGACGCATCGCTTCTGCAAGAGAAATTGGCAGGAGGATCGACATGCACCCCAATCCAGCCTTCCGCTCTGAAACCACAGCGCGCCATATCACCTTTGCCCGCGAGCGTGCTTTTGGTGTTCTGGTGGTATCGGCGGATGCTGCGCCACTGGTTAGCCATGTGCCATTCCTGCTGAACGAGGATGCGACGCTGGCCGAATTGCATCTGGTCCGGTCAAACCCGATTGTGCGGGCTCTGAAGCAACCGCAAGCGGCGCGGATCGCGGTTTCGGGGCCGGACGCATATGTTTCGCCCGACTGGTATGGGATCGTGGATCAGGTGCCGACGTGGAATTACGTTGCGGTGCATTTGACTGGCCAGCTTGAACAGCGCCCGCACGAAGAACTGCGCGATATGCTGGACCGGCAAACGGCGTTTTTCGAGGATCGGCTGCGGCCGAAACCCCCTTGGTCGGCGTCAAAGATGAGCGACGAGGTGCTGGGACGGTTCTTGCGCATGATCGTGCCGTGCCGACTGCATATCAGCAATATCGAAGGGACGTGGAAGTTGAACCAGAACAAGCCCGATGCGGTGAGGCTGAATGCGGCGGATCGGTTGGCAGAAGATGGGTTCGGGTCCGAGCTTGGGGCTTTGCAGGCCCTGATGCGTGGTGTTTCCGGCGGAGATTGAGAAATCTGGCATAGACCATGCGGGCGAATGTTCGCACAACCAAGGAGATGGATAATGAAGCTATATTTCAGCCCGACCTCGCCCTATGTGCGGAAAGTCATGGTTTTGCTGCATGAAACGGGTCAGTTGGACGATGTCGAACTGCAGGACGCAGCGACAACGCCTGTTTCACCAGCCGAATCTCTTATGGCCAAAGTACCTCTGACCAAAGTGCCCGCGTTGGAGCGCCCTGATGGGCCCACCCTGTTCGACAGCCGGGTCATTTGCGCCTTTCTGGACGCCCGCGCGCAGGCGGGGCTTTATTTGGACGGGGCCGGACACTGGGATGTGCTGGTGCTCGAGGCTTTGGCCGACGGCATTCTGGATGCCGCCCTGTTGATCACCTATGAGGCGCGGCTGCGCCCCGAAAACAAGCGGTGGGACGAATGGACTGATGCGCAGTGGGACAAGATTGAGCGTGGATGTGCCGTGCTGAATGAACGCTGGATGGCGCATCTGAACGGATCGCTGAACATGGGTCAGATTGCGGTTGGCTGTGCCCTTGGCTATCTTGATCTGAGGCATGACGCCCGGGGCTGGCGCAAGGGCAATGACGCCTTGGCCAGTTGGTTCGAGGAATTTGGCAAGCGGCCGAGCATGGAGGCTACCCGGCCACCTGCGGTCTGATCAGTCGCTGAAGGTTGCAAGGTAAGCCGCGATATCGTCGGCGCCTTTCTTCAGCTTAATGCTCATATTCGGGCGGGCGGTGTCATCCCTGAGAAATGCGCGGATAAACCCGATTGGATCCTTGGAATAGGTAGCGATGTTGTCTTCGGTCCAGACCAGCCCCTCTTGCCCGGCGCGGATCATGTCATCGGTGAACATGCCGATGGGCAGGCGTTCGCTGCCGTTCAGGTAGTCGCTTTCCGTTCCTGCAGCGCGACCGATTACACCATAGAGATTCGGCCCGGTGATACCGCCTTTGACCAGAACCTCGCCATCTTTGATGATCGCGTGGCAAGACGAGCAACGGTTGTAAAGCGCCTCTCCTTTTGCCGGATCACCGGCGGCGAGTGCGTGGGATGTCAGGAATGATTCAATGAGCAAGGGCAGTAGAACGATCTTTTTCATCGGAGAGTCTCTGGTCAGGGGGTTGGATCGACTGCCGTCTGAAATATCTGGATCGAAAGGGCAAGCGGGATCAGGGGGATTTGGCGCAGATAAAATAATCTATTTCATATGAATGATTTAGATGTGAAAAAACTGTGTTCCCGCATCCTGAAACGGGAAATCCCGATGGCTGAAACAGGGCGTAATTCTGGCGCCTGAAGGTGCGACCTGCACCGCGCGGGCCGCGCGCCTTTGGCCGTAGCGTTGGCGAATCACAGCGCATTGTGGGTGCGAAATCGCTGATGAAATGCAGGGCCAGGACCATGCCATCTTGAAAAATTGCCATCTCGTAGTGACATGAAAGCGTAGATGCGGCGTAATGCGCGCCTAAGACCGCTGGACGAACCGTATTCTCCCCGATAGATACCCCTGTTAAGACACCGCATTCGTGCGGTGCGCGAGCTATAAGCCCGTCCGCGGGCGCCAGACAATCGGAGAGAACCTCGTGTCCCACGCAGAAGACCACGAAGGCACCCGCAGAGATTTCCTGTATTACGTCGCTGGCGGCGCAGGTGTCGTTGCGACCGGTGCCGCCGTATGGCCCCTTGTCAATCAGATGAACCCTTCGGCGGATGTGCAGGCTCTGTCCTCGATCCGCGTGGACGTGAGCGGGGTTGAGCCGGGCACGCAGCTGACCGTCAAGTGGCTTGGTAAACCCGTGTTTATCCGTCACCGTACGGGTGCCGAGATTGCCGAAGCTCAGGAACAGGATGCCGAGGGTGTTGGCGCACTGCCGGATCCGCTGGCGCGTAACTTCAACCTGAACGCGGATGCGCCTGCCACAGACGCCAACCGCGTCATGCCCTCGCCCGAGGGCGAAGCGCCGGGTGCGTGGATCGTTCAGATGGGCGTTTGTACCCACCTGGGCTGTGTGCCACTGGGCGATGCAGGTGATTTCGGCGGCTGGTTCTGCCCCTGCCACGGTTCGCATTACGACCTTGCAGGCCGTATCCGCAAAGGCCCCGCGCCTGAAAACCTGCCCGTTCCGCCCGCTGAGTGGGTGGATAACAGCACAATCCGACTCGGCTAAGGGAGACCCAGAATGTCAGGAATTCCCCACGACCACTATGAGCCCAAGACCAACGGCGAGAAGTGGCTGAACAGCCGTCTGCCGATCGTCGGCTTGCTATACGACACACTCATGATCCCTACCCCCAAGAACCTGAACTGGTGGTGGATCTGGGGCATCGTGCTGGCGTTCTGCCTTGCACTGCAGATCGTCACCGGCATCGTTCTGGTGATGCACTATACCCCACATGTCGATCTGGCCTTTGCCAGTGTCGAACACATCATGCGCAACGTGAATGGTGGCTATTTCATCCGTTACCTGCACATGAACGGTGCGTCGCTGTTCTTTGTTGCGGTCTACATTCACATGTTCCGTGGTCTGTTCTACGGCTCTTACAAAGCCCCTCGTGAGATCACGTGGATCATCGGTATGCTGATTTACCTGATGATGATGGGCACTGCGTTCATGGGCTATGTACTGCCCTGGGGTCAGATGTCCTTCTGGGGTGCGACCGTGATCACCGGCCTGTTTGGAGCGATCCCGTTTGTAGGTGATGCAATCCAGACCTGGCTGCTGGGTGGACCCGCGGTGGATAACGCCACGCTGAACCGCTTCTTCTCGCTGCACTACCTGCTGCCGTTCATCATTGCAGCGCTGGTCGTCGTACATATCTGGGCCTTCCACACCACCGGCAACAACAACCCCACGGGTGTTGAAGTGCGCCGTGGCTCGAAAGCCGAGGCCGAGAAAGACACGCTGCCCTTCTGGCCGTACTTCGTGATCAAAGACCTGTTTGCGCTGGTCGTGATCCTGGTCGTGTTCTGGGCGGTCGTCGGCTTTATGCCGAACTATCTGGGCCACCCGGACAACTACATCGAAGCCAACCCGCTGGTTACGCCTGCGCATATCGTGCCCGAATGGTACTTCTTGCCGTTCTACGCGATCCTGCGTGCCTTCACTGGCGAGGTTTGGGTCGTGCAGATCGCAAGCTTTGTCACCGGCGGCATCATCGACGCCAAGTTCTTTGGTGTGATTGCCATGTTCGGTGCGATCCTAGCGATGGCGCTGGCCCCCTGGCTGGACACATCGACCGTGCGTTCGGGCAAATACCGTCCGATGTTTAAGTGGTGGTTCTATCTGCTGATCGTCGACTTCTTTGCCCTGATGTGGCTGGGTGCGATGCCCGCAGAAGAACCCTATGCGACCTTCTCGCTGATCGCGTCGGCCTATTGGTTCGCTTATTTCTTCGTGATCCTGCCGATTCTGGGTGTCATCGAGAAACCGCAGGTTCCGCCGGAAACCATCGAAGAAGACTTCAACGCGCATTATGGCAAGGCTGACGCCGAAGCCACACCGGCCGAGTAAGAGGGACAGAGATCCATGTTCAAGAAACTTGCAATCGGCACCGCGTTTGCTTTGGCCCTGACCCCTGCTGCGTCTTTCGCGGCAGGTGGCGGTGAGCAGCACATCGAAGACTTTGACTTTTCTTTCGAAGGGCCGTTTGGCACCTATGACGAAAGCCAGCTGCAACGCGGCCTTCATGTCTATACCGATGTTTGTGCGGCTTGCCATGGCCTGCGCTATGTGCCCCTGCGCGACCTTGAGGCGCTGGGCTATTCGGAAGAGCAGGTCATCGCTTATGCTTCTCAGTTCGTTGTGTTCGACGAAGAGCCGAATAGAGCGGCGCTTTTCGACCCGGATACCGAAGAGCTTCGCGTTTTGAAGCCGACAGATCATTTTCCGATTAATGACTCACAAGGTGCGCCGGATTTGAGCCTGATGGCCAAAGCTCGCGCCGGTTTCCATGGCCCCTATGGCTTGGGTATCAACCAATTGATCAAAGGCATGGGCGGTGCGGAATATATCGCCTCTCTGCTCGACGGCTATACTGGTGAGCAGAAGGAAGAGGCGGGCTCGATCCTCTACGAAAACAAGGCCTTCCCGGGCGGCTGGATTTCCATGGCTCCGCCACTTTCGGATGATCAGGTGGAATATGCCGATGGTCACGCCGCCACGGTCGAGGAAATGTCCAAGGACGTCGCCGCTTTCCTGATGTGGACGGCTGAGCCCAAGATGATGGACCGCAAGAACGCAGGCTTTGTCGGCGTTCTGTTCCTGACCGTGCTGTCGGTGATCCTGTATCTGGTCAACAAGCGTCTCTGGGCGCCTGTGAAGGGCAGAAAGCACTAAGGCCGCTTTCCTACTTTTAAGATTGAGAAGCCCCCGCACCTTTTGGTTGCGGGGGTTTTTTGTTGGGCTCGGTGTGAAGGGGCCAGCCCCTTCTTGGCCTGCGGCCAATTCATCCCCGGGATATTTTTGGACAGATGAAGCGCGGATCAGGCTGTGAGTTGGGTATCGGTATGGCCGATGATCGTGGCGGAGACGATCTGGCCTTCGGGTTGGGGGGAGCTAAACGCGACCTCGGTGAATTGCTCGGTGCGGCCCATATGCGGGTTTTCCATCAGGATGTAGTGGGTTTTACCGGTTTGGGCTGCGAGGTGCTTGGCGACCTGAGCCTCACCCGCGGAACGCAAGCGGGCAGCGCGGTCCCTGATGATTTTGCCGTTGATCTGCTGCGGGATACGGGCCGCTGGCGTGCCCTCGCGTTTAGAATATGGGAAGACATGCAGCCAAGTCAGGTTGCAGTCCGTTACCAGCTTCAATGAGTTCTCGAAATGCGCCTCGGCTTCGGTTGGAAAGCCCGCGATGATGTCAGCGCCAAAGGTCATGTCGGGGCGCAGTTTGCGCGCCTCTTCGGTGAACCGGATGGCATCGTCCCGCAGGTGGCGGCGTTTCATCCGTTTCAGGATCAGGTCATCACCATGTTGCAGTGACAGGTGCAAATGCGGCATCAGGCGCGGCTCGGTCGCGATGGCCTGCATCAGGTTCTCGTCAACTTCGATCGAGTCGATTGAGCTGATCCGCAGGCGCGGCAGGTCCGGCACCAGCTTGAGGATGCGCATCACCAGATCGCCCAGCTTGGGCCGTGCGGGCAGGTCGGCGCCCCATGAGGTCAGGTCAACGCCGGTCAGCACGACCTCGTTATATCCGCGATCCACCAGCCGTTTGATCTGATCCACCACCACGCCCGCGGGGACGCTGCGCGAGTTGCCGCGGCCATATGGGATGATACAGAAGGTGCATCGGTGGTCACAGCCGTTCTGGACCTGCACATAGGCGCGGGATCGGGTGCCGAACCCGTCGATCAGGTGGCCTGCGGTTTCGGTGACGGACATGATGTCGTCGACCTGCACCGCCTCGGTCTGGCCGATGAAATCCGCCGCTATGCCTGTCCACGTCTCGGGTTGCATTTTCTCGGTATTGCCGATGACGACGTCGACCTCATCCATTGCGGCAAAGGTCTGAGGTTCGGTCTGGGCGGCGCAGCCGGTGACGATCAGGCGGGCATCCGGTTTCTCGCGCCGCAACCTGCGGATCTCCTGCCGGGACTTGCGCACGGCTTCGGCGGTGACGGCGCAGGTGTTGACGACCACGGCACCGGTCAGCCCGGCCTGCTGCGAAAGTTCTTTCATCGCCTCAGTTTCATAGGCGTTCAGGCGGCATCCAAGCGTTGTGAATTTTGGGGCGCTCATCTCAGCGACTCCAGAAATTCGGGCGTCAATGTGCCGGAAAAGACGTGGCAGGTCGGCCCGGTCATCCAGACCCCATCGTCGCGCCAATCGATCCAGATCGTGCCGCCGTCCAGTTCGATCTGTACTTTGCGCCCGGTCAGGCCGCGACGGGCGGCAGCCACTGCCGTTGCGCAAGAGGATGACCCTGAGGCAAGTGTGATCCCCACGCCGCGCTCCCAGACGCGCATACGAATGTGATCAGGGCCGATGATCTGCGCCACCTGCACGTTGGTGCGTTCCGGGTAGAGCGGATGGTGCTCGTATCGCGCGCCGAAATCTTCCAGGGGGATGGCTTCGGCGTTTTCTACAAAGAACGTGCAATGGGGGTTGCCCATGCCGGTGGCGGTTGGCCCGCCCTCGATCGGCAGTTCCAGCGTATCCATCTCTTCGGCCAGAGGCACCGCATCCCATCTCAGTTGAGGCGCGCCCATATTGACGGAAGTCAGCCCCTGCCCTGCATCTTGTGCGATCAGAGTGCCCCGTTCGGTGGTCAGGGTCAGGCCGGTCTTGCCCGATTCTTCCATGAGGAACCGGGCAATACAGCGGGTGGCATTCCCACAGGCAGCCGAAGTGGATCCGTCGGCGTTATAGAACACCAGATGCGCATCCGCGTCGCCGCGTTTGATCACGGCTAGTTGGTCGAAGCCGACACCAAATTGCCGGTGCCCGATGCCCCTCGCAAGGGCGGGCGTTAGGTCGATGGACAGCGTGCGAGCGTCCACGACGACAAAGTCGTTTCCCAGCCCATGCATTTTCATGAAGGGCAAACCGGTGTCCAGTGAGCGTTGCATGGCGCGCATATAGCGTTCGTAGAGATGTGAATCCACCCCGTCCCACCGATTCCTGAAAAAAGGGCTTGACCCCCCTGCGCCTCGTGCCTAATTAGGCCGCCTATCGGGATGCCGGACACCAGCAAGTTTTCGGCAAACGAAGTGCAAAATAAGGTCTTGAACCCGGTCGGGAAAATGCCTTAGAGAGCGCTACGGATCTGCAAGATCCAGCATAAAAGTGGGCCGTTAGCTCAGTTGGTAGAGCAACTGACTTTTAATCAGTGGGTCGCAGGTTCGAATCCTGCACGGCTCACCACTTTCCTGAAATTCTCCTCCCTGACCCGGGTTTGATGAGCCTTACGGCAGGATGAAGTGAGTCATCGACGTCATACCTAGTCGCAACCGGCTGCAGTGTCAGGCGATTAAGTCGGTGTTTTCGTCATATCTCCTGATCTGCAGTCATTATGACAAACATGTAAGTCATTTCGTCAACATTCCCTCTGTCACCCGGACAATCCGCGTCTCATTATCAGAACAGGCAACGAAAGGAGGCGTATTTTGAACTGGAATATTTGCGTAGTGGGTGCTGGAAAGATCGGGCAGATGATCGCGAGCTTGCTGAAAAGCTCGGCCCACTATTCGGTCACTGTCGCGGATCACGATCTTGGTGCCTTGTCCGACCTGAAGGGTATGGGTATTACGACCCGTCAGATCGATGCCGGAAACGAAGACGACCTGGCGCGTGGTCTGACCGGCTTTGATGCGGTTATTTCCGCCGCGCCGTTTTTCCTGACGCCAAAAATTGCCGCAGCGGCGAAACTGGCCGGGGCGCATTACTTTGACCTGACCGAGGATGTCGCTGCCACGGATGCAGTAAGAAGACTGGCGCAGGACAGCGACACGGCGTTCATGCCGCAATGTGGGCTGGCGCCTGGTTTTGTCGGTATTGCAGGCGCCTCGCTTGCTGCCGAGTTTGATGAGATCGATAGCCTGCATATGCGTGTGGGGGCTCTGCCGCTCTATCCGACCAATGCGTTGAAATACAATCTGACATGGTCGACCGATGGTCTGATCAATGAATACTGCAACCCCTGCGATGCCATTGTGAATGGTCAGCGGGTCAAGACAGCGCCGTTGGAAGATTACGAGGTCATTGGTCACGATGGTGTTGAGTATGAGTGCTTCAACACCTCGGGTGGGCTTGGAACCTTGCCCGAGACGCTGGAAGGCAAGGCGCGGGCGGTTTCCTATCGCTCGATCCGTTATCCCGGTCATCGCGACATTCTGCGTCTGTTGCTGAACGATCTGGGACTGGAACGTCGCCGGGATCTGCTGAAAGAGATCTTTGAAACTGCGCTGCCGCGCACGGATCAGGATGTGGTTCTGGTCTATTGCACAGCGCGCGGGAAGATCGGTGG
This sequence comes from Ruegeria sp. E1, assembly GCF_056534225.1. Taxonomy (NCBI): domain Bacteria; kingdom Pseudomonadati; phylum Pseudomonadota; class Alphaproteobacteria; order Rhodobacterales; family Roseobacteraceae; genus Ruegeria; species Ruegeria sp. E1. The sequence continues at coordinate 51,823 of NZ_JBQFPE010000008.1, forward strand.
CGAGTTGCGTGAACGGTCGCTGATCAACAAATCCTTTGCCCGAACGATGGGCGGTCAGGTCTGGAGCGCGATTCAGGTGACAACGGCTGCAGGTGTACTGGGTGTGGTTGATCTGATGCGACAAGGGGCCCTGCCAACCAAGGGGTTTGTCCGGCAGGAGCAGGTCAAACTGTCTGAGTTCCTGAACACTGAATTTGGCCGGTTGTACCGGGCCGGAGATGTCACTGAACAAAGCAAGGCGGCGTGAGAAATGAAAGATGTTGTGATGACTGCAGAAACCGTTCTGGCAAACCTGGATCTGACAGCTGCCGAGTTGAACGGCGGCACGCTGCGCGTGACCTCTCCGATTGACGGGCGGCAACTGGCCGAAGTGCATGAGACACCCGAGGCTGAAATGGGCGCGATCATTGCGCGCTCGCGCGCTGCGTTCAAGGAATGGCGCGTCGTACCGGCCCCGCGCCGGGGTGAGTTGATCCGCTTGCTGGGCGAAGAATTGCGGGCCGCCAAAGATGATCTTGGCGCGCTGGTCAGTTGGGAGGCGGGCAAGATCACCTCGGAGGGTTTGGGTGAAGTGCAGGAGATGATCGACATCTGCGACTTTGCCGTTGGCCTGTCGCGGCAGCTTTATGGCCTGACCATCGCCAGCGAGCGTCCAGGTCATCGCATGATGGAAACCTGGCACCCTGCTGGTCCGGTGGGTGTGATTTCGGCCTTCAACTTCCCGGTTGCCGTGTGGTCGTGGAACGCGGCGCTGGCGCTGGTCTGTGGTGATCCGGTGATCTGGAAACCGTCGGAAAAGACACCGCTGACCGCGATGGCCTGCCAGAAGATTTTCGAACGCGCGCTGGCACGGTTCGGGGACGCGCCTGAAGGACTGTTGCAGACCCTGATTGGTGGCGCAGCGCTGGGTGAAGCGCTGGTTGCCAGCGAAGATGTTCCGATCATTTCGGCCACGGGTTCGACCCGCATGGGCCGTGCTGTTGCGCCGATTGTGGCGCAGCGGTTTGGCAAGTGCATTCTGGAACTGGGCGGTAACAACGCGATGATCGTTGGTCCTTCGGCTGATCTGGAAATGGCAGTTCGGGCGATTGTGTTCTCGGCTGTTGGGACTGCAGGTCAACGGTGTACGACGCTGCGCCGTCTGATCGTGCATAACTCGATCCGCGAGGAATTGGTGGCGCGCCTGAAAAAAGCATATGCGGGTCTGCCCATCGGCAATCCGCTGTCCGAAGGCACGCTGATCGGCCCGCTTGTGGATGAGGCGTCGGGCAACGCCATGACCGCAGCACTTGAGGCAGCCAAAGCCGAGGGCGGCACGGTGTTCGGTGGCAATCGCGTAACCGAAGGCGTACCGGGCGGCGTTTACATGAAACCGGCAATTGTCGAAATGCCGGGGCAAACCGCCGTGGTAAAGACCGAGACGTTTGCTCCGATCCTTTATGTCATGGGCTATGACGATTTTGCCGAGGCGATCGATATTCAGAACGACGTGCCGCAGGGCCTGTCATCCTGTGTGTTCACACTGAACATGCGTGAGGCCGAACAGTTCCTGACCGCTGCTGGCTCTGATTGCGGCATCGCCAATGTGAACATCGGCCCATCAGGTGCAGAGATCGGCGGGGCCTTTGGTGGTGAGAAGGAAACCGGTGGTGGCCGTGAAAGCGGTTCGGATGCCTGGAAAGCCTATATGCGCCGTCAGACCAACACCGTGAACTATTCCGCGGAATTGCCGCTGGCGCAGGGCGTTAAGTTCGATATCTGATCCGTCTGGCGAAAGCGATCAGTCTGCAAACAGATAGTCCAGTTGCAAAACGGCTTCGGCCTTTGCGCTGGACACAGACAAATATCGGGCCAGTTCCTCGGCGTTCTCGGCCCGATCCGCTGTTTCACGAATACGGAAATAGCCAGCGCCCATAACCGAGCGGATCGCCTCACTTTCGTGCGCGATTTCGTTGCGCAGGGTCGGCAGCAGACGTTGAATCGAATCTGCGGGGCTGTTTTCTCCGACAAGCCCCACACGCAAGGCGTGCCCTGCCAGATAGTCATCGGAATACTGACATTCGATATCCAACACGTTCAATCTGGCCTGATCCGCGCTGAAGTCGCGGATGATCTCGAGGCTGCCGGGATCAACGCACAGGACAAGGCGATCTGATCCGAATTCTTCAAACAGCATTCGAACAACCGCTCGGCGATGCCGCGTGCGTTTGAGCAGTGTTGCCTCGATTCCACCGAGGTCCGGCAACTGGGTGTCTTCTTCGTTAAAAAGATACTCGACGCAGGGCAGTTCGGTTTCCGAGATAATTTGATCCAATAGCCGCTTTGCAACGTGCCATTTCTTGCAGGTAATCAGAAACAGATCGCGATCCGGGCCAAGCGTGTTTGCCTCTTCCCAGAAGCGACGCGTAAACCTTCGGCCCACGCGTCCGCGTCCGGTCAGAAAACGATGCAGGCTGCGCCCCTCGTCCGAGATGTGGAATGTGACACCTTCGCTGGCGTATAGCTCGCCCAACCGATTCTTCAGTTCCTGCGCTTCGGGGCTTATTTTTCGGGCAAACAGGTAATCCTGAGCCAGCAGCATGTCATAATGGTCATTGTAGAAAGTGACCGGCATCCCGTAATCCGAGAACATCAGAAAGGTCAGCGTACGGCTGACGATCTCTCCTTTCGGAATCAGGTGGCGGACGAGCGTCTGAAAGAACGTCTCATCCGGAATCCAGGTGGTCGAGAAAAACCGGATGACATCACTGCGTTCGCGCAGAAACGCCTGAATCATTTCAACGGTCCGTCGGCGCAGGCACCACCACTGGCTGCCGATCATGACCTGAATGTCCTGTGGTATCTGGCGCGTTAGACCCAGCTTTTTCTGGGTCTCATAGCTGGCATAGAACCGACCTGCCTGTGTGCGTTCATTGAAATAGTGGCGATAGATCAACCGGTCCTCTTTCATGCCGGTTTTGATCCAGTCACTTCCAAAGAAGTCGTGGCTTTCGATGAAATCCACATCGTTTTCATCCAGAAACCGATGGGCATATTCGGCGGTCTTGATCGCCATGCAATCGCCCGAAAGCATGTAGAAATGGGTGGCACGCGGAAAGGCTTTGGTCGCGGCATCCAGTGCGTTCAGGGTTGCCTGCACCAACGACCATTCGCCCCAGCCGCATTTGATCCGCTTTGCTGCAAAAGTCACATTCGGATTATCGCCCAGCGCCTCTTGCAGGCGGGCATAGTCTGCAGGGCCGGATCGCGCGTCAAAATGGATTGCCATGCAATCCCCGGCGGCCGTCAGTTGCCTTGCCTGCGCGATGATGGCGTCGGGGTCTTTGTGGCACAAAAGGATAAAGGCAATCTTTGACATAAGTTGTCCGTAATTCCCATTTCTGCCGATTTGCAACCGTGATACTGAGGATGAGCGATTGAATAAACAGAATATTTTTGGTTCTTTGATTTCAAAAGCTGGACTGTCGTCATAAGACCCGACCAGCACAGGAGGCGTAGCAGATGGGTTTTCCCGGAACATGGATGACCGAAAGCCAAAGCATGGTGTATCGCGTTGTGCCGAAATGCGCCTGCTCGACCATCGGGCAGATCATGTATTACTCGGATCATGGTCAGTTCTTTGATGGCGACATCCATGACGCGACGGGTGGAATGCACAAGTGGGCCTTTGATGCCAGCAAAGGTGAGATTCAAAGGAACGTAAAATCCCACGCGTCCTACACATTCACCTGCGTGCGCAATCCATATACGCGTATCCTCAGCTCTTTCTTCGACAAGATTTGTGGCATTCAGCGCAACGGCAGGCGATATCGCGGCAATCTGGTTCCGACGCTGATCTACAACTACGGAATCGAGGTCGGCGGCGAGGATGGCAAGGGCGAGTTCGACCAGATCGCCAGTTTCCGCCGGTTTCTTCTGTTTGCGCGTGACACGATCCGCTGGCGGCGGCCGATGGACCCGGATATTCACTGGTCCGCCATGTCAGGCCATGTCTCGACCCTGATCGTGAATGGCGGAAAGTACGACCGGATCTTCTGGACCGAAAACTTCAATGATGGGATGCAGGGGGTTCTGGACAATCTCGAAACGGCGCATCCCGTTACTTTGTCCGAGATTCCGCGGTTCAACGAATCCGAAGGGCACGGCCCCAAACGCGCGCATCCGGTGGAAGATTACTTTGACGATCTTTCGATGCACCTGGTCTATGAAATCTACAAACAGGATTTCGAACTGTTCAAATACGATTTCGAAAACCCCGCCAATAAAATGCCGGTGGGAGAGATCGATCTGGACGAAGTTCACGCCAAACTGGGTGACTGATCCGAAACGGAAGGCTCCCGCCCATCATCAATGTCTCTGACGAGACATCTCCTCTGGTTGGGCCCGGCGTCGCGCTTTGCGCGGCGCCGGGCCCAAACCCGCAAGGGGTATCGGCGCAGCCGATGGCACGTAGCGGGTGCGGGAGCATCCCGCCGCTCAAGCCTTTATACCTGACGTACGGCACCCTTTGCCGCGCTGGTCGCCAGTTTCGCATAGGCTTTCAGCGCCGTGGACACTTTACGCTTGCGCGGTGCTTCGGGGTGCCAGCCTTTTTCGTCCTGTGCCTCACGCCGGGCGGCCAGTTCTTCATCCGATACAGCAAGATGGATGGTTCGGTTGGGTATATCGATCTCGATCGTATCGCCATTCTGCACCAGCCCGATCTCGCCGCCTTCGGCTGCCTCGGGTGAGACATGACCGATCGAAAGACCTGAAGTACCGCCCGAGAACCGGCCATCGGTCAGCAGAGCGCAGGCTTTACCCAGACCTTTCGATTTCAGGTACGAGGTCGGATACAACATCTCTTGCATACCCGGTCCGCCGCGTGGCCCTTCATAGCGAATGACCACCACGTCGCCTTCTTTCACCTTGCCGGTCAGGATATCGTTGACCGCCTGATCCTGGCTTTCACAGACATAGGCCGACCCGGTGAATTTCAGGATGTTCTCATCTACGCCTGCGGTTTTGACGATGCAGCCGTCACGCGCGATGTTGCCGAACAACACCGCCAGACCGCCGTCCTGACTAAAGGCGTGTTCCCTGGACCGGATCACGCCTCCTTCGCGGTCGGTGTCCAGCTCTTTGTAGCGGTTGGATTGGCTGAACGCCTGCGTGGTGCGGACGCCGCCGGGGGCGGCTTTGAACAGGTCTTGCGCCTTTGGGTTATTGGCGATCTTGATGTCCCAATTGGCAATCGCTTCGCCCATCGTGCCGGAATGCACCGTGTGGCAGCCCTCGTGCAGCAGTCCTGCGCGGCTGAGTTCGCCGAGGATCGAGAAGATGCCCCCGGCGCGGTGGACGTCCTCCATATGCACATTCTCGGTGTTGGGTGCGACCTTGCACAGACAGGGAACCTGACGGCTCAGGCGGTCCATATCGGACATGGTGAAATGCACCTCGCCCTCATGTGCGATGGCTAGCAGGTGCAGCACGGTGTTGGTGGACCCGCCCATAGCGATATCCAGGCTCATGGCGTTCTCGAACGCCTCAAAGGTCGCGATCTCACGCGGGAGGAAACCTTTTTCGTCCAGATCATAGTGGCGCTTGGTGATTTCGACGATGCGGCGACCGGCTTCGAGGAACAGCTCTTTGCGATCCGAATGGGTCGCCAAGGTCGAGCCATTGCCGGGCAGTGCCAGTCCCAGCGCCTCAGCCAGACAGTTCATCGAGTTTGCGGTGAACATGCCCGAACATGACCCGCAGGTAGGGCAGGCGTTTTCCTCGATATGTTTCACCTGCTCGTCGGTGTATTTGTCATCGGCGGCCGCGACCATCGCGTCTACAAGATCGATCTTTTTCACGTCCAGATCGGCGATGTCGATCTTGCCGGCCTCCATCGGCCCGCCCGAGACAAAGATCGCAGGGATGTTCAGACGCATGGCGGCCATCAACATACCCGGGGTAATCTTGTCGCAGTTTGAGATGCAGACCATTGCGTCGGCGCAGTGCGCGTTGACCATATATTCGACCGAATCCGCAATGACTTCGCGCGAGGGCAGGGAATACAGCATCCCGTCATGACCCATGGCAATGCCGTCATCCACGGCGATGGTGTTGAATTCCTTGGCGACGCCACCGGCGGCCTCAACCTCGCGCGCGACCATCTGGCCCAAGTCTTTCAGGTGCACGTGGCCCGGCACGAATTGCGTGAAAGAGTTGACGATGGCGATAATCGGTTTGCCGAAATCATCGTCGCCCATTCCGGTTGCGCGCCACAGGCCGCGCGCACCAGCCATATTGCGGCCATGGGTCGAGGTTCTGGATCGGTACATTGGCATGATGCTGTTTCCCTTTTGCCCGGGTTGCGATATCCGGGGTGCGTACGTTATAACGCACGTAGCATATGTGCGTTATAACGTACAAGACAAATCGCAGGGCGCGGATATGGAATCGGACGAAATCACGCTGAAACTAAAGGATGTGCGGGCGGCATCGGGCCTCAGTCTATCCAAAGTGGCCGAGCTGACGGGTGTCAGTAAAGCCATGCTGGGCCAGATCGAGCGTGGCGAATCAAGCCCGACAATCGCGACGCTTTGGAAGATCGCAAAAGGGTTTCGGGTTCCGCTCAGCGCGCTGATCGGCACGTCGAACCAAAGCGCGCAGGGTGTGTTTCGAACGGTGACCTTTCCGGGCAGCATTCAGGTCAAAATCGTTTTCCCATTTGATCCGGCGCTGGGCGCCGAAACCTTTCATGTTGAACTGGCATCGAACCAAAGCCACGAATCCCCGGCCCATGCGGCAGGTGTGACCGAAGAGGTTTTTGTACTGAACGGCGCGCTTGACGTGTTGCGCGATGGCGAGTGGACCTCGTTACAGGCCGGAGAAGGGTTGCGCTTTGCCGCAGACTTGCCGCATGGCTACCGCGCAGGGGCAGAGGGGGCAGCCTTTCTGAACATGCATCACTATTTCCAGCCGGCTGAGCTGGCCACGGGTCAGACCGATATTTAGGGATCAGTTTAAATGACCGCATTGCTAAGTAATCTGACCATCGTCGATGCTGTGGGATCGGTCGGAGCGCTGATCGTGGTTGCCGCGTATTTCGCGACCCAGATGCGGATGATGAACTCGGACGATCTGGCCTTTCCGGTGGTCAACCTGCTGGGGTCGGTTCTGATCGTCTATTCTCTGGTCTACAATTTCAATCTGGCATCGATGCTGATCGAAGGGTTCTGGATCATCATCAGTCTGATCGGGATCATTCAGCATTTCAGGCTTCGGCGTACTCGGTAAATCCTGTCCCTGGGCAGCGCTAGCGCTATCCAGCCTTGAACCCATACCCTGCCGCGTATAGGGACAACTCAAGCTCGCTTTGGGGAGGCTTTGATGCAGGACGATCCAAAAACGCTCGTGTCCACGGACTGGCTGGCCGCGCATATCAAAGACCCTGATCTGCGGATTCTGGACGGGTCGTGGTACTTGCCTTCGCAAAAGCGTGACGCCAAGGCCGAATATGACGCAGGCCATATCCCCGGCGCACGGTTCTTTGATATCGATGAGATTTCGGACCACCGCTCGGACATGCCGCATATGGCGCCTCCGGTTGAAAAGTTCATGTCGCGCCTTCGGGCGATGGGTGTGGGTGACGGTCATCAGGTCGTCGTTTATGACGGCGCTGGCCTGATGTCGGCAGCGCGGGTCTGGTGGTTGTTCCGCCTGATGGGACAGGAAAACATCGCCGTACTGGATGGTGGCTTTCCCAAATGGCAAGCCGAAGGCCGACCGGTCGAAGACCAGCCACCTGTCATCCGTGACCGCCATATGACCGTACGCGTTCAGAACCATCTGGTCCGGGACGTCACGCAGGTGTCCTCTGCGTCGAAACTGGCGGATCACGAAATCATCGACGCCCGCTCGGCGGCGCGGTTTGCCGGGACCGAACCCGAACCGCGCGAGGGGCTGCGCGCAGGACACATCCCGGGGTCGCGCAACGTGCCCTTTGGACAATTGCTGAACAAGAACGGCACGATGAAATCGCCCGAAGACTGCCACGCCGTGTTCGAGGGTGCCGGGGTCGACCTTTCAAAGCCTGCGATCACATCCTGCGGGTCGGGCGTGACCGCCGCGATCCTCAGCCTTGCGTTGGAACGCATGGGCAAGAAAGACCACTCGCTTTATGACGGCTCCTGGGCGGAATGGGGTGCCTTCCCGACCCTGCCCGTCGCAACCGGAGAGACCTGATGTTTGAGAACCTCAAACCCCAACCCGCCGACAAGATTCTGGCGCTGATGCAGATGTACCGCGACGACCCGCGCGATAAGAAGATCGATCTGGGTGTCGGTGTCTACAAAAACGCCGAAGGAGTCACGCCCGTAATGCGCGCAGTCAAAGCCGCCGAGCGCCGTCTGGTCGAAGAGCAAGAGAGCAAGGCCTATACCGGTCTGGCCGGTGATCCGGCCTTTGCCGATGCGATGATCGGTCTGATCCTCGGAACGTCCGTGCCCCGCGCCAATATTGCCGCTGTGGCAACGCCCGGCGGCACCGGCGCCTGCCGTCAGGCGTTCGAGATGATCCGCATGGCCAACCCTGCCGCCCGCGTTTTTGTGTCAAACCCCACATGGCCGAACCACCTGTCGATCTTGAACTATCTGGGGATGGAAACGGTTCAGTACCGTTACTTCGATGGTGAGACCCGTGGCGTTGATTTCGACGGTATGGTGGCGGACCTGAAGACCGCCAAGGCGGGCGATGTGGTGCTGCTGCACGGGTGCTGTCACAACCCCACCGGTGCCAATCTGAACATGGTGCAATGGCAAGAGGTCGTGAACGTCATCAACGACCTTGGCCTCGTGGCGATGATCGACATTGCCTATCAGGGTTTCGGCGACGGCCTTGAGGAAGACGCGCAGGCGACCCGACTGGTGGCTTCATCTGTCAAACGCTGCCTGATCGCGGCGTCCTGTTCCAAGAATTTCGGTGTCTACCGCGAGCGCACCGGCCTGCTGATGGCGATCAGCGATGATGCGGCGGAAACGGCACTGAACCAGTCGACGCTGGCTTTCCTGAACCGCCAGAACTATTCCTTCCCACCCGATCACGGCGCGCGTGTGGTGACCACGATCCTGAACGATGACGCCTTGCGCGCCGATTGGCAGGCTGAACTGGAAGAAATTCGCCTGTCCATGCTGGGCCTGCGTCAGCAATTGGCCGATGAGTTGCAACGCCAGAGCGGGTCTGACCGCTTTGGCTTTGTCGCCCAGCATCGTGGCATGTTCTCGCGCCTGGGTGCTTCGCCCGAACTGGTCGAGCAACTGCGTAACGATCACGGTATTTACATGGTTGGCGACAGCCGCCTGAACATCGCTGGTCTGAACGCCGACACGGTGCCGATTCTGGCCAAGGCGATTGTGGACGTCGGCGTCTAAACCAACTTGCAGGCAAAAGAAAACCCGGGCGCGAACGCCCGGGTTTTTGTTTTCGGACGAAGGTGATTAACCCTTCGAGAACTCGGGATAGGCTTCCATACCCAGTTCGGCCATATCCAGTCCGTTGATCTCGTCCTCTTCGCTGACACGGATGCCGAGGGTGGCTTTGAGGACGGTCCAGAGGATCAGCGCGCCTGCAAAGGTGAAGACACCGTAAGCGATGATGCCGGTCAGCTGCGTGATCAGGCTGGCCTCGCCATAGAAGATCACGGCGATGGTGCCCCAGATACCCGCGAAGAGGTGAACCGGGATGGCACCAACGACGTCGTCAATCTTGAACTTATCCAGCATCGGAACCGCGAAGACCACGATGATGCCACCGACTGCACCGATCCAAAGCGCACCGAACAGGGTCGGGGCCAGCGGTTCGGCAGTGATCGAAACCAGTCCGGCCAGCGCGCCGTTCAGTACCATGGTCAGGTCAGGCTTTTTGTACAGAACCTGGGTCAGGATCAGGGCTGCAACTGCGCCCGAAGCTGCGGCCATGTTGGTGTTGGCGAAGATGCGCGACACGTCCGACACATCGCCCACGGTGCCCATCGCCAGCTGCGAGCCACCGTTGAAGCCGAACCAGCCCAGCCACAGGATGAACGTTCCCAATGTCGCAAGCGCCAGATTTGAACCGGGCATCGGGTGAACCTTGCCGTCCTTGTACTTGCCGATACGCGGGCCAAGGATGAGGGCGCCTGCCAGCGCTGCCCAGCCACCGACCGAGTGAACCACGGTCGATCCGGCAAAATCCGAGAAGCCGAGCGCATCGAGCCAGCCGCCACCCCATTTCCACGAGCCGGAAATCGGGTACATGATGCCGGTGAGCACGATGACGAAGATCAGGAACGGCCACAGCTTGATCCGTTCAGCTACCGCACCGGACACGATTGACGCGGTTGCTGCCACAAAAACGAGCTGGAAGAAGAAATCAGACCCGATAGAGGCATAGTCCAGCGCAGCCGCATCAGGGCCAATGCCGACTGGGTCCAGCTGGGTGGTCGAGAAGAACGGCCCCAGCCAGCCCGCGATGGTCCAGCCGTCGCCGGGATACATCAGGTTAAAGCCGATCAGCCAGTACATGATCGCGGCAAAGGAAAACAGCGCCACGTTCTTGATCATCTGCATGGCGACGTTTTTGGATCTCACCAGCCCGCCTTCGAGCATGGCAAAGCCAGCCGCCATGAAGAAGACCAGAAACCCTGCCATCAGGAACAGCAGCGTGGTGAAGATATAGCCCACATCCTCCATTGAAGACGGAGGATCGTTAGCGAAAGCCGCAGCCGGAAAGGCGATGAGCACGGCGGCTGTGGGAAGAATACGGTTTAGTTTCATCTGTTCTTGGTCCTTTTGCGGATGCGCGACTTACAGCGCGTCCTCGTTGGTTTCCCCGGTCCGCACGCGCAGCGCCTGCTCGACATCGAGGACGAATATCTTGCCGTCGCCGATCTTGCCGGTCTTGGCGGTGTTGGAGATGGTTTCCACGATCTGGTCGGCCATGGTGGCGGGCACCACGATTTCCAGTTTGATTTTGGGTACGAAATTCACTGCGTATTCGGCCCCGCGATAGATTTCGGTATGGCCCGATTGCGAGCCAAAGCCCTTAATCTCGGTCACCATCATGCCGCGCACGCCAGCGTCGGTCAGGGCTTCGCGCACCTCTTCCAGCTTGAATGGCTTGATTGTCGCTATGATCAGTTTCACCTCTGTCCCCTCTGCTTTCCGGGTAGAACCCGTTTGTTTGCACCTGCAGAAAAAGAGCGTGACTGGGCCGGGTAGGAAATGTTTTCAGGGTGTGGGCGCCAGGAAAATCGGCGTAAAGTTGCACATTTTTTGCACAAATTGCACGGCATGTTGAAATATTGGGCATTTGTGTGAGGGGAAATACCGGAATTTCACACCTCTACATAGCTGTGTGGTCAGGGTATGATGATGCAAAAGCAAAATCGGGCAGAGTTTGAGCATGACTGAGTCCAAGCGCCGCAAGTCGCCACTTGTCGCGGAAAAACGATACCCGTCGAAGGGGCGCAAGCCCGCGACGGCCAAGCGGTCTGCCAAACCGGCAGGCAAAAAAGCGACGGCGCGCAAGACCACAACGCGCAAGTCTGCGCGCAGGAAGACGCGACGCAGTTCAGGCGGCAAGGGTGGGGGCATCTTCCGTCGAATGTTCCGTTGGATCTGGCGATTGATCTGGGGCTTGACCTGGCGAGTTGGGGCAATTGCCGCGTTGCTTTTGGCGATTGCTGTCGGGGTGGTTTACTCGACGCTTCCGGATGTGGATGCGCTGTTGGATGGACGCGCGCGGGGGTCGGTTACTTTGCTGGATCGCGAAGGTAAGGTGTTCGCCTGGCGCGGGGACCAATTCGGAGGTGTGATCACCGCCGATACAGTCTCACCCCATCTGAAAAATGCAGTGATCGCGACCGAGGATAAACGGTTCTACCGCCATTTTGGCGTCAGCCCGCGCGGCGTTGCCAGCGCCGTCCGCATCAACCTGAGCGAAGGCCGTGGGCCGCTGTCAGGCCACGGCGGGTCGACCATCACGCAGCAGACCGCCAAGCTGTTATGTCTGGGCGTTCCTTATGTGCCCGAGGATTGGGAGTCTGAGGCTGCTTATGAATCAGATTGCCGTCAGGGGTCGCTGTGGCGCAAGGCCAAAGAGGCGATCTATGCCATCGCGATGGAGGTCAAGTATTCCAAGGATGAGATTCTGACCATCTATCTGAATCGCGCCTTCCTTGGCGCGGGCGCACGTGGGTTCGAAGCCGCCAGTCAGCGCTACTTTGGAATCTCAGCAGCCGAGGTCAGCCCTTCTGAGGCAGCAATGTTGGCCGGGTTGCTGGTTGCGCCGACGCGATATGCGCCGACCAACAACCTCAAACGCTCGCAGGACCGGGCGCGCCTGGTTGTCGGTTTGATGGAAAATCAGGGTTACCTGTCCGCCGCACAAGCCAGCGAGGCGCGCAGCAGACCGGCGCAACTGTCCGAGGCTGCCGCGGCGCGCGCTGGCGGCTACTTTGCCGATTGGGTCATGGCGAGCGGGCCTGAATTTTTCACCCGCAACACAACCGAAGATGTGGTCATCCGCACTACGCTGGATCAGCGATTGCAGAAATCAGCTGAAGAAGCGCTACAGTTCATCTTTCAGGAGAAAGTGCGCGAAGGCTCAAAGGCGCAGGCCGCGATCGTTGTGATGTCTGCCGATGGCGCGGTGCGGGCGATGGTCGGTGGGCGCAAGACGCGCGTATCAGGCGCATTCAACCGTGCGACACAGGCGTTGCGGCAGACCGGGTCTTCGTTCAAGCCGTTTGTCTATGCGACGGCTTTGGAACTGGGCTACTCGCCGCTTGATACGGTTATGGATGAAGCCACCTGCTGGAATATTCCCGGATCGGGTCAGTGGTGTCCCAAGAATTATACCAACAAGTATTATGGCCGGGTGACATTGGCGGATGCGCTGAAGAATTCGCTGAACATTCCCGCGGTGAAAGTAGCTGATATCGCTGGTTTAGAGAATGTTCGCACGGTCGCCACGGGGTTTGGTATTCAAAGCGATCTGGCCGAAGGTCCGGCATTGGCACTGGGCGCGTCGGAAAGCACGCTGATCGAGATGACCGGCGCTTATGCAGGGATTCTGAACGGGGGGTCGGCGGTTGAGCCCTATGGTTTGACCGAACTGAAACTGTTGGGGGACGAAACCCCGATGATGGTAACGACGACCGGTATTGGTGAGCGTGTCATCAATGACAAGGCCGCCAAGCAACTGACCTGGATGATGGAAAGGGTTGTGTCCGAAGGAACCGGCGGTCGCGCCAAGCTGCCAGGGTGGCAGGTTGCGGGCAAGACCGGAACAACACAGGCCGCACGCGATGCTTGGTTCATTGGGTTCACTGCCGATTATGTGGCGGGGGTCTGGATGGGCTACGATGATAACACTCCGTTGTCCGGGGTTACCGGCGGAGGGTTGCCAGCGGAAATCTGGAAGGAAACCATGCTGCGCGTGACCGAAGGCATGACGCCCACGCCATTGCCGATGCTGGCGCCGGACCCGCCTGTTCAGGTCGCACAGCCCAAACGTCAGCAGCGACGCAAACAGGGCGGGTTTGAACGTGCGGTGAACAAGTTGCTAAACGACATCTTCGGCAATTGAGGCCAATCGTAGCGTCAGGCGGCGTCATAAACGCCGCCTGCTAAGGTTCTCAGAGGCTGTCGTTCAATGCAGCGACAATTGCATCGCCCATTTCCGAGGTCGAGATTGGCGTTACGCCTTCATCGGCTAGCAAGTCTGCCGTGCGCGCACCATCGGCCAGAACCTTTTCGATGGCAGTCTCCAGACGGTCTGCTTCGGCACCCTGATCAAAGCTGTAGCGCAACGCCATGGCAAAGCTGAGGATACATGCGATCGGGTTGGCCTTGCCCTGACCCGCAATGTCGGGGGCCGAGCCGTGTACCGGTTCGTACATCGCCTTGGGACGCCCATTGGCCATCGGTGCGCCCAGGCTGGCCGAGGGCAGCATCCCCAGCGAGCCGGTCAGCATCGCGGCACAATCCGACAGGATATCGCCAAAAAGGTTGTCGGTGACGATCACGTCAAACTGCTTGGGCGCGCGTACCAGCTGCATCGCGCCGTTATCGGCATACATATGGGTCAGCTCTACCTCGGGATAGTCCTGCGCGACACGGTCCACGATCTCGCGCCACAGGATACCGGCCTCCATCACGTTGGCTTTTTCCATCGAACACAGTTTTTTGTTTCGACGCATTGCCAGTTCAAAGGCAGAGCGCGCGGCGCGTTCGATCTCGGATTCGGTGTACCGCTGGGTGTTGATGCCCACTCGCTCGTTACCTTCCTCGAAGATACCACGCGGCTCGCCGAAATAGACGCCCGAGGTCAGTTCGCGCACGATCATGATGTCGAGGCCGGCAACTACGTCTTTTTTCAGCGAGGAAAAATCCGCCAGCGCATCAAAGCACTGAGCCGGGCGCAGGTTCGAGTACAAGTCCATTTCCTTGCGCAAGCGCAGCAAGCCGCGTTCGGGTTTGACGCTGAAATCCAGATCGTCGTATTTCGGGCCGCCCACGGCACCCAGCAGAACCGCGTCAACCTCTTGTGCCTTGGCCATGGTTTCATCCGACAGGGGTTTGCCATGCGCGTCATAGGCTGCACCGCCGACCAGATCCTCGCTCACGTCAAAGTGAAGGTCGCGATTGGTTCCGAACCAATCGATGACTTTGCGCACTTCGGCCATAACTTCCGGGCCAATTCCGTCTCCGGGCAGGATGAGGAGCGAGGGGTTGGACATGAAAGGTCTCCTTGCGTTTTGTTGCATTCGCCCTAGCGTTTGCGCGGCACCGGGTCAATGAGACGAACCCGCCAAATCAAAAGGAAAACACATGCTGACACCCGGAAATCCCGCCCCTGGCCTGAAAATCGAAACCGTGGGCCATGGCAGTTTTGATCTTGCAACCGACACGGGTGAAAACGGGACACTGGTGATTCAGTATCGCGGCCTGCATTGCCCGATCTGCATCCGCCAGATGGGCGAGGTCGAAGCTGCACTGGACGATTTCGCCGAGTTGGGGGTCGAGGTGATCATGATCACCACGGATACGGCTGAACGCGCGGCTGAAACGGTCGAGAAGGCCGGGATTTCAAGGCTGCGCGTGGGCCATAGCCTGCCACTGGCTGCGGCGCGGGATGTCTGGGGGTTGAACATCTCGGTGGCGCGCGAAGGCAGTGCAGAACCTGCCCTGTTTGCCGAGCCCGGGCATTTCTATGTCGCGGCAGACCAGACGTTGTACTACGTCTGGCAGCAGACCACGCCATTTGCCCGCCCACCCATGTCGGACATTGTTGGCGGGTTGAAATTCACGCTGGCAAATAACTATCCCGCGCGTGGTACCTACACCGGTCCGCTGTAGACAAGCGCGGCGGGGCTGTGGATCAGTTGACGCTCAGATCGACCCAGACAAGACGGTGTCGACTGGCGCTTGCCGCTGGTTCGTGGCCCTCGGTTTCGGGCCAGTAGATACCCGCATCTTCTACCACCCATTCAGCTGAGGGCAGAACATAGTCCACCCGCCTGTCTCCTACTCCTTTCCATGTCACCGTGGTCAAAGACCCTTCTGGGGTCTTTGGCTGAGGATCCTGCAGACGCGGATCAGATAACAAAGCCTCAATCGCGTCCTTGCGCCCATCGCCCAGATGTGGGTCTACATTGGCATCCCCGGCGATGACGAAACGGTCTTTGGGTGCAGGACCCAATGCACCATCCAGCAGCAAGGACCAAAGGCGTGTCTCATCGCGATTGCGCAGCCCGTTGCGATCCTCGGGGCCATCAAAAACAGGTGGTGTTGCGTGGAATGTCATCAGGTTCATCTGCCCCACTGGTGTATCGATCGGAATCATCCAATGCGCGGTCGAAGACAAACGCTGAACCGCTTGCGCCTGTTCGGATGGAAACGGGGCGCCGCTGATTTCAGGCAGCGTCGCGCCGGGCAGGTCTTGCCAGAGCAGATCGGTAAACGAAGTGACCTCGGGGGCCGAGATGGGAAAGCGAGACAAAACAGCTATCCCGCCGTGGCCAGTGAACCGCCCCCAGCCCTGTGCATCTCGGGGTTCGTGAGTTTTGCCGTTACCGTCGAGATCGAGATCGGTTTCCAGCCCGGTATTTGGTTGATCTGCAAACTGATGAGAATAGTGCAGGCCCGCGACTTTCAGCGTTGATATCAGCGCGTCCAGAGCAAGCCCGTCCAGATCCCAGTCGATGCCCTGCAAGGCAACAATATCTGGGCGGGTCGCGGCCAGAACTTCAACTACGGCAGTAACCTGTGGATCGCCGCGCTGAATGTCACGCAGCAAAAGGCCGGGTCCATCCCGACTGAGTTCGGCGTTGAATGTGGCGATGCGTATCGTCTCCGCCTGCGCCGCCAACGGCAACAGCGTCAGGACAAGCGCGCGGATCATGCAGTCTGGGTGGCCTCGGAGGTCGAATAGGCGCGGCGCTTTTCCACGATCAGCCCGGCGATGCGCAGGGTGGCCATGCCACGCATGATCATGCTGGCAGGCAGGAATGCCCAGGCGCTGAGGGTCCAGATCAGGGTCTGCGGGTTGCTAAGCGCGATCGGGTCGATCACCGCTGACAGCATCTTGATCAGTGCGGGGATCAGAAACGGCAGCAACACCCCGATCGAGATGTTCAGGCGGCCATCCCGCTGCAACCGCGCGACGACGTCACCGCCCTTGGTGGGATCGAATAGCGGCAGGTTTGTCCAGACATTGAAGGCGCCGTTTCCGGTCGGCCAGCCGCGCAGTTTCACGGCATATGCAAAGCTGGCAATCGTCACCAGCGCCGCCACATAGGCAACCCCGGCCGAGATACGGACCAGTTCCACCAGCGGCGCGGCCGCATCAGAGGGCAGCATCAGAACAACAAGACGCACAGGAGAATAGGGAAAGTCAGCGACATTGGCGATCATCAGACCCGTCGAATACGCCATGCCGGTCATCGCGGTGGGTGCATAGGCGTTTTTGCAGATCAGCGTCAGGAACATGACCATCGTCATCAGGCCAACAAAACGCAGTCGGTTGACGGGGGGTGCGTCACGAAATTCGATCAGGCTGGGAAATGCGGAATTGTATTCCGAAAAGGTCAGGATAAACGCGAGGATCGCCAGAAAGACGACGATCTCTGTCCCGTTTTGAGTGGATGCCGGCAGATACAGTGCAGGAGTGAGCACCAAAAGTGCCACCAATAGACCACGTATCGCCGCCCCCGTTGTGCGTGCAATCACTATCCGAACCCTTTTCCAAACCGGACCAGTCGATTCTGTGTCAACTTGGTTCCAACTTGTGCCCGCCGCTCTTTTTTTGACGGATGCCTCTTTTCCGTCAACAGTGGCGGCATTGAACTGACTGCTCAAGCCAAGGGGCAGAAAACACTGTGTTTCGGGCAAAATGATGGCAAAACTGGTGCGCCTTTGCATCATTTCCGACGCAAATCCGACGTGTATTGAAATCAGCACCCTACATGTTGTGGTTGCGGGATCCTTAACCCCAAGAATGCGAACGGGGCCGCCTTTGCGACCCCGTTAGGTTGAGTATCCACAGAATCGTCCCCAGAATCATACCCAGGGGCGGGCCTGATTTGCGTGATCCTCGAATTTGTCGATGTGGTGGTCTTTTTCCATCGTCAGCCCGATATCGTCCAGACCGTTCAGCAGGCAATGTTTGCGGTGCGGGTCGATGTCGAACTCGATCACCACGCCGTCCGATGTCGTGATCTGCTGATCCTCCAGATGAACGGTCATACGGGCGTTTTCACCTTTATGGGCGTCTTCCATCAGGATCGCGTGGTGTTCTTCCTCGACCACGATTGGCAGGATGCCGTTCTTGAAGCAGTTGTTGAAGAAGATGTCAGCAAAGCTGGTCGAGATCACAACCTTGATGCCGAAATCCTTGATCGCCCAAGGCGCGTGTTCGCGTGATGAGCCGCAGCCGAAATTGTCGCCGGCCACCAGAATCTCGGTGTTGCGATAGGCGGGTTTGTTCAGAACGAAATCTTCATTCTCGCCGCCATGATCGTGATAGCGCATCTCGTCAAACAGCACGACGCCAAGGCCGGACCGTTTGATGGTTTTCAAGTGCACTTTGGGGATGATCATATCGGTGTCGATATTGATCAGCGGCATTGGGGCGGCCACCCCGTGGACTTTGTCGAACTTTTCCATGTCTACACTCCTGCGGGGTAGGGCCGCGCCCGTGCCTCGCGTTTAAGCTTCTTTTGTTTCGTCTTTGGGTGCGTTCTTGACGAAGAACGCCATGAAGATCAGGCCGAACCCGTTGAACAGCATCTCGATGCCCAGCAGGATGCCCAAAAGGCTCAGCAAGGCTGCCGGTTCTGCTGCCGCATAAGACCAGATGATACCGGCCAGCACGATCGACAAGATGCCCGAGATCATCGTAGGCCAGAAAAACTGTGTTCCTTTCATTTGGAACGACAGAATGACCCGCGCGATGCCGCCTGCCATGAACAGGATCAGCATCACAGTCGCCAGTGTCAGCGTGCCCTGCAGCGGGTGATCCAGAAAGGACCAGCCCAGAAACAGCATGACCGCACCCATGATGAGCGACAGGATCTTGTTGCCAGTACCTTCAACGGTGAAACCGCCGGCGATCTGCAACGCGCCCGCGATCAGCAGCAGAATACCGGTCACGACGGTCACTGCGACGGACGCCACCACCGGCGCGCCCAGCACGAAGATGCCGAACGCTATGGACAATAGCCCCAACAGCAGCCATTTGACCCAATCACTCATTTTGTCTCTCCATCAAATATCTAGATATGAGAGCTTCTTACATCAGTTCTCGCACGTCTGTAAGCCGTCCCGTGATCGCCGCTGCGGCAGCCATCGCGGGGCTCAGCAAATGGGTACGTCCACCGCGGCCCTGACGCCCTTCGAAGTTGCGGTTCGAGGTTGCGGCACAACGCTCGCCCGGTTGCAGCTGGTCGGGGTTCATCGCCAGGCACATGGAACATCCAGCCAAACGCCATTCGAAACCAGCCTCTTTGAAGATCTCGGCCAGTCCTTCTTCTTCGGCTTGCGCCCGCACCAGACCCGAGCCGGGTACGACCATGGCACGCATCCCGTCCTTGATCTTTTTGCCCTTAAGGATTTCCGCCGCCGCACGCAGGTCTTCGATCCGACCATTTGTGCAGGATCCGATAAAGACAGTGTCGACTTCGACTTCGCTGAGCTTTTGACCGGCTTCCAAACCCATGTATTCGATCGAACGGCGGGCCGCGTCGACCTTGCCGCCTTCGAAGTCTTCGGGGTGCGGCACAGTCGCGGTGATCGGCAAAACATCCTCGGGGCTGGTGCCCCAGGTGACAACAGGCGCGATGTCTTCGCCGCGCAGGGTCACAACCTTGTCGAAATGCGCGCCTTCGTCGGTGTAGAGCGTTTTCCACCAGTCCATCGCTGCTTCCCACTGGGCGCCCTTGGGCGCGTGTGGACGGCCTTTGACATATTCGAACGTGGTCTCATCCGGGGCGATCAGACCCGCGCGTGCGCCGCCTTCGATTGCCATGTTGCAGACGGTCATGCGACCTTCCATCGACAGATCACGGATCGCTTCGCCGCAATATTCGATGACATAGCCGGTGCCGCCAGCGGTTCCGGTCTCACCGATCACAGCCAGAGTGATGTCCTTGGCGGTCACGCCCGGCTGCAATTTGCCGGTGATCTCGACCTTCATGTTCTTGGATTTCTTCTGGATCAGGGTTTGCGTGGCCAGAACGTGCTCAACCTCGGAGGTACCGATGCCATGCGCCAGAGCGCCGAATGCGCCGTGAGTCGCGGTGTGGCTATCACCGCAGACAACGGTCATGCCGGGCAGGGTCCAGCCCTGTTCGGGGCCGACGATATGCACGATGCCCTGACGGACGTCGTGGACCGGGTAATAGTGAATGCCAAAATCCTTGGCGTTCTTGTCGAGTGCTTCAACCTGAATGCGCGATTCCGGGTTTTCGATCCCGTTCACACGATCCGGCGTGGTGGGTACGTTGTGGTCCGGCACGGCAATGGTTTTTTCCGGTGCGCGCACCTTGCGGCCCGCCATGCGCAGTCCTTCAAAGGCCTGCGGGCTGGTGACTTCGTGCACCAGATGGCGGTCGATATACAGCAAACAGGTGCCATCGTCGGCTTCGTGCGCGACATGGGCATCCCAGATTTTGTCATAGAGTGTTTTGGGGGACATCGGTCCTCTCCCGTGTGTAAATGAGAAATGGCTGGCGAGGTAGCTCAGGCCGCGGATAGCCGGGCCAGAACCGTGCGGGCAGCCCCAAAGAACCGTTCGCGCAGGCGCGCGCGATCTTCCAGATTCTGCTGTTGGGCCACATTGAGTCTCATGCCGATCAGATATATCGGGGCTTGCCGTCAATCAAGGTTCAATCCGATCGCGGGCTTGCATCGCGGCGCAACGCTGTTCAATCTGGCATCATGAATCAGGATCTGATCCCCAGCTCGCTGTCGGACCTCTACAACAACATGGTGGCGGGCTTTTCCGCGCAATTTGAAAACCTTGTCGAACTGGTGATTACGCCCGGCTGGCGTCAGCATCAGCTGGTCATTATTTTGCTGCTTTGGGCGCTGGCCTTTGCGCTGAAACTGGGTACGCAGCGCCGGTGGCAGGTTTGGGCGCGGTCGCGCACCGGCTGGCCGAAATGGCGGCTACGCACCCTGGTGCAACTGATGCAACGGCTGACGCTGGTCTATTTCGTGCTGATGTCCTGGGCCTTGTATCTGCTCATGCAGCATATCACCTGGCCCTCACGCAGTTATCTTATCGGTGTGGTGGCGACGCTGGCGCTGGCGTGGCTGATCATTGCGCTGGTTGCGCGGCTGGTGCGCAACCGGACCCTGCGGCGGATATTCAAATGGGCCATGTGGATATACGCCACGCTGGTTGCCCTGAGCCTGACTGACGATGTGGCCGAGTTTCTGGACGGTGTGGCCATAACCATCGGCGACCTGCACATCTCGACGCTGGGGATCCTCAAGGCAACGCTGCTGATCGGGGTTCTGCTGACGCTGGCCCGCATCGGCACCCGCACCGCTGAACGGGGGTTGATGAGCAATGACGACATCACCCCGTCGATGCAGGTGCTTCTGGCCAAGGGTATACAAGTGTTGCTGTACGGCGCGGTCTTTCTGGCCGCGATCCGGACCCTTGGCTTCGACCTGACCGGGATTGCCCTGCTGTCCGGTGCGATTGGTGTGGGGATAGGGTTCGGGCTGCAAAAGGTGGTGTCGAACCTGATCTCGGGCATCATCATCCTGATGGACCGCTCCATCAAACCGGGCGACGTCATTTCACTTGGGGATACGTTCGGCTGGATCAACGCGCTGGGTGCGCGATATGTTTCGGTGGTGACGCGCGACGGGCGGGAATACCTGATCCCAAACGAGGATTTGATCACCAATCAGGTTGTGAACTGGTCGCATTCGGACAAGTTCGTTCGACTGGATCTGAATTTCGGGGCCAGCTATTCGGACGACCCACATAAAGTGCGTGCGACGGCGATCCGCGCCGCCAAATCCGTGGCACGGGTGCTGGGAGGCGGTTCTCGCGAGCCGGTCTGCCACATCACTGGCTTTGGCGACAGCAGCGTTGACTACGTGCTGCGCTATTGGATCAGCGACCCGACCAAGGGGCTGACGAATATCCGGGGCAATATCTATCTGGCGCTTTGGGATGCGTTTCAGGCTGAAGGCATCTCGATTCCCTTCCCGCAGCGCGAAGTCCGGCTGTTGCCCGACGCAGAGCAGCAACAGATCGCCAAAGAGTGAGCAGACGTTGCGGCCCTGTCGCGCCCGTTCATTGAAATGTTGCATTCCCCTTGTTACCTTAATAATACCCCGGCGCCGGGAAAGTGCGGCGCGCAGCAAAGGAGGACTATGTCCTGTCTCTACATACCCAGGCGGGTTTGCCCGCCGAAGACGGGGCCTCAGTGATGGCCCACTCTCAGTCAATCAGCGATGAGCTGCTTGTACGTATCCTTTCCTCACTTTCCGATGACAAGGCCGAAGACGTCGTGCAGATCAACCTGCAGGGCAAATCCTCGGTTGCGGATCACATGGTGATTGCCTCGGGTCGGTCGACCCGTCAGGTCTCGGCCATGGCGGAAAAGCTGACAGATCGCATCAAGCAGGAATTCGGATTCACCTCGAAGGTCGAAGGCAAGGATGCCGGCGATTGGGTGTTGATCGATACGGGCGACGTCATCGTCCATATCTTCCGCCCCGAAGTGCGCGAATTCTACCAGCTGGAAAAGATGTGGCTTCCTGCAGGCGGCAGCGCCTCGACGAACTGAGGCGCCATCCCGGTCTGAATTAACAGGCCGGAGGCGAGAGAGATATGCGTATCAGCATAGTTGCGGTCGGGCGATTGCGCGCCGGACCCGAGAAATCCCTGCTTGACGATTACCTGACCCGATTTGAACGGACCGGCCGTGGCCTGGGCCTTGGTCCCGCGCGGGTAATTGAAGTTGAGGACAAGAAGAACGCAGGCATGGCGGCCGAGAGCGCGCTGCTGCGCAAGGCCCTGCCGAAGGGTGCTGTGATCTGTTCGCTGGACGAACGCGGACGGGTCATGTCTTCCCCAGATTTCGCCAAAAAGCTGGGCGACTGGCGCGATGCCGGGCGGCAGGATCTGGCACTGATCATCGGCGGAGCCGACGGAATAGACCCTGAACTGCGGGCTGAAGTCGATTTTTCCCTCTCATTCGGGTCGATGGTCTGGCCCCACATGCTGGTCCGTGTGATGTTGGCCGAACAACTCTACCGGGCCGCAACTATTCTGTCGGGCGGCCCCTATCACCGGGTCTGATATGGCGCAGCTACTGATCGTTTACCATTCGCGCACCGGCGGCGCACGGCAGATGGCCGAAGCGGCGGCCGAGGCTGCGCAGGCCGAGGCAGACACCGTTCTGAAGTTCGCTGATCAGGCCGGACCCGAAGATTTGCTGGGCGCTGATGGCTACATCTTCTGCGCGCCCGAGAATCTGGCGGCGATTTCGGGTCTGATGAAAGAGTTCTTTGACCGCAGCTATTACCCGGTACTCGGTCGAATCGAAGGACGACCCTATGCCCAAATGATCTGTGCCGGGTCAGACGGAGAGAACGCGGCCCGCCAGACCGCTCGCATTGCCACCGGCTGGCGATTGAAAGAGGTGCAGCCGCCATTGATCCTTCGCACCCTTGCGCAGACGCCCGAGGCGATATTGGCGCAAAAGATCATCCCCGAAGATCAACTTGAGAAATGTCGCGAGATTGGGGCCGCGATGGCCGCCGGTCTGAGTCTTGGAGTGTTTTGAGCCCTAGTCCAGATCGACGATGGTGGTGCTTTCACTCCAACCGCCCACATTGTCCCGCGCCTGAATTTGTACTTGCGTTACGCTCTCGGGGATCGCGACTCCGCTCAATGATCGCGTAAAGGGCTGTTCGTCGACGTGAGGGTGATGCAAAACGCGCATACCCAGCTCGGCCCCTTCCATGTCCAACACACGCCAGCCATCAGCGTAATCGTCCCACCCTGTATCCGGGTGCCGGATCGTGACATCGAACCGCCATGTATCGCCGCTTTTGGTGGCTGAAACTTCTTCGATGACAGGCGGATCGGCAAGGGCGGGGCTGGCCAAAAGAAGGCCGAGAATCACATGTCGCATGAGAAGACCCTAACGTTTGATGCGCAGTGTTTCTATCACGAGTGTGTGCCTGTTTATCGGCAAATCGTTGGTTTTGTTGGCCAAGCGGTGGCGCTTTGGTTCCTGGGATAGGTGCTTGCAAAAATCAAAAATTGGTAATATTATTTTACCAAATGGAGAGACAGCTATGGAAATGCCGCAGCCAAACCCGGACGTCCTGGCCAGCAAGCAAGCGCTTTTGGCACGGTTGCATCAGGTACTGCCCAATGATGCGATCATCCACGAACCTGCGGAAACCCGCGCCTATGAATGCGATGCCCTGACGGCCTACAGGTGCCCTCCCATGTTGGTTGTTCTGCCATCAACTACGCAAGAAGTGTCGGATGTGTTACGCATTTGCCATGATGAGGGTGTGCCTGTTGTACCGCGCGGATCCGGCACGTCCTTGGCCGGGGGCGCGCTACCGACCGCTGATAGCGTAATCCTGGGCATTGCGCGTATGAACGAAGTGCTCGAGACGGACTACGACAATCGGTTTGTTCGGGTTCAGACCGGCCGCACCAATCTCAGTGTGACTGGTGCTGTCGAAGAAGAGGATTTCTTTTACGCACCGGATCCATCCTCACAATTGGCCTGCGCAATTGCGGGCAATATCGCGATGAATTCTGGCGGTGCGCATTGTCTGAAATACGGGGTGACCACAAACAACCTGATGGGTGTCAGAATGGTTCTGATGGACGGGAGCGTGGTTGATATCGGTGGCGCGCATCTGGATTCGGGCGGCTTGGACCTGTTGGGACTTATCTGCGGCTCGGAAGGGCAATTGGGCGTTGTGACCGAGGCAACCCTGCGCATCCTGCGCAAACCCGAGGGCGCGCGGCCCGTGCTGATGGGGTTCGATGACAATGAGGTGGCAGGGCACTGTGTCTCGGACATCATAAAGTCAGGCATTCTACCGGTGGCAATCGAGTTCATGGATACGCTTTGTATCAGGGCCTGCGAGAATTTTGCCCACGCGGGATATCCGGATTGTACGGCTTTGTTGATCGTCGAAGTCGAAGGCTCGGATGCCGAAATTGATGCGCAATTGTCCAAGATCGTTGAGATTGCAAAGCGTCACAAACCAGTGGAACTGCGCGAAAGCCAATCGCCCGAGGAAAGCGCGAAAATCTGGCTGGGGCGGAAATCAGCCTTTGGCGCAATGGGTCAGATGAACGATTACATGTGTCTGGACGGTACGATCCCTGTCTCGTCGCTGCCCTCAGTTCTGCGCCGGATCGGCGAATTGAGCGTCGAGTTCGGATTGCCGGTTGGTAATGTGTTTCATGCAGGCGACGGGAACATGCATCCGCTGATCCTGTTTGATGCCAACAAGCCCGGCGATCTTGAGAAATGCGAGGCGTTTGGCGTTGAAATCCTGAAGCTTTGCGTCGATGCGGGCGGATGCCTGACAGGTGAGCATGGGGTGGGGATCGAAAAGCGGGATCTGATGACGCATCAATATTCATTGCAGGATCTCGAAGCGCAGATGGCTGTGAAAGACGTGTTTGATCCGCGCTGGTTGCTGAATCCGGCCAAGGTGTTTCCCCTGCAACTGACCGAAGCGCGACGAGAAGCGGGGTGAGGGGCCAGCCCCTCTTGGCCCGGTGGGCCAATTCACCCCGAGGTATTTTTGAACAGAAGAAGATATCGGATGAGACCTGAGACAGAGGCTGAGTTGGCCGAAGCGGTGACCGGGCTGAGTGCTCCGGTTCGGATTGTCGGAGGTGGCACGCGCGGCGTCAGCGGGCCCGGCGTCGTTTTGCAGACAGGGGGTTTGCGGGGGATCACTCTGTACGAACCGGGCGCGCTGACGCTGGTGGCGCAGGCAGGTACCCCCGTCGCTGAAATCGAAGCTGCGCTAGACGCGGAAGGGCAGCAATTGGCCTTTGAGCCGGCAGATTACCGAGCCCTGCTGGGAACGTCGGGTGCGCCGACCATAGGTGGGCTAGTTGCGGCCAATATCTCGGGGCCGCGCCGGATATTGTCGGGTGCTTGCCGCGATTTCTTGCTGGGCGTGCGGTTTGTCGACGGGACAGGACAGGTCATCAAGAATGGTGGGCGGGTGATGAAGAACGTCACCGGCTATGATCTGGTCAAGCTGATGGCGGGATCATGGGGCACGTTGGGGGTTCTCTCGGAAGTGTCGCTGAAGGTGTTACCGAAGCCCGAGGCAAGCGCGACCTTGTCGGTTCAGGTTCCTGATCCAAGCGTCGCGGTGCGCGCCTTGTCTAAGGCGCTGTGTTCCCCGTTTGAGGTCAGCGGGGCAGCTTATGACCCTGACGCGGGCCTTGCCTACGTGAGGATTGAAGGGTTCGAGGACTCGGTCGCCTATCGATGCGGCCGGTTGCAGGGTGATCTGGCAGAGTTTGGCGATGTATCCAAGCAAGCCGGGTCTGCGGCACTGTGGGCCGGGTTGCGCGATGCGAGGAAGTTCGAAGGAACAAGCGGCGACATCTGGCGTTTGTCGGTGAAACCGGGGGATGCGCCGGAAATAGCAGCAAGGCTTGAGGCCGAGGCCATCCTGTTTGACTGGGGTGGCGGGCTGATCTGGGCTCTGATGCCAAGCGGCACCGATCTGCGCGCGCGGCTAGGCGAGATCGATGGGCACGCGACACTGGTGCGGGCTGAGGCCGAAACCTATGACCGGCTTGGGCGATTTCAGCCAGAGAATGCTGCGATTCAGGCTCTAACAAAGTCAATTCAGGCAAAATTCGACCCGCGTTCTGTGTTTAACCCGGGTCTGATGGGGTAGAGTGATGCAGACGAAATTTACCGACGAGCAGTTGAAAGATCCGGCCATCGAACGGTCGAATGCTATTCTGCGCAGCTGCGTGCATTGTGGTTTTTGCACCGCGACCTGCCCGACCTATCAGGTACTGGGGGATGAATTGGACAGCCCGCGTGGGCGTATCTATCTGATCAAGGACATGTTGGAGAACGCGCGGGTGCCGGATGACAAAACGGTCAAACACATTGATCGTTGCCTGTCCTGTCTGGCCTGCATGACAACCTGTCCTTCCGGGGTGCACTACATGCATCTGGTCGACCACGCACGGGCCTATATCGAAGAGACCTATAAGCGCCCGCTGTCGGATCGTGTTCTACGTTGGGTTTTGGCGCAGATTTTGCCCTATCCCATGCGGTTTCGCTGGGCGTTGATCGGCGCCAAGCTTGGGCGTCCTTTTCGGTTTCTGATGCCGGATGCGCGATTGCGGGCCATGCTGGACATGGCGCCCAAGCACATCCCGCCGGTTAGTCGGAACGACGACCCGCAGAGTTTTCCGTCGCAAGGACCGCGCAAGCTGCGTGTCGCGCTGATGACAGGGTGTGCCCAAAGGGCGCTGAACACCGATATCAACGACGCCACGATCCGCCTTTTGACTCGATTGGGATGCGAGGTCGTGGTGGCCGAAGGCGCGGGCTGTTGCGGGGCGCTGACCCACCACATGGGCAAAACAGAGCATAGCCATGGCTCTGCGGCGGACAATATCCGCGCCTGGACCCGCGAGATGGATGGGTCGGGGCTGGATGCGATCGTCATCAATACATCGGGCTGCGGAACCACGGTAAAGGACTACGGCCATATGTTTCGCAATGATCCGCTGGCTGAAGATGCGCAGCGTGTCTCGGCGATTGCGATGGACATCAGCGAAGTGTTGATGCGTCTGGACATGCCCGAGGGGGGAAGCAAACAGATGAAAGTAGCCTATCACGCCGCCTGTTCCTTGCAGCATGGCCAACAGGTCAAATCACACCCCAAAACCCTTTTGAAACGCGCGGGATTCCCTGTGTTAGAGCCCGCTGATAGTCATCTGTGCTGCGGTTCTGCCGGCACGTATAATCTGATGCAGCCCGAAATATCAGGCCAGTTGAGGGCGCGGAAAGTGCGAACGCTTGAAGCAAAATCTCCCGATGTGATCGCAGCAGGAAATATCGGGTGCATGATGCAGATCGGTTCGGGCACAGAGATCCCCGTCGTGCATACGGTCGAACTGCTGGACTGGGCGACCGGAGGCCCCAAGCCGCGTGCACTGACAGAGAACGCCCATTAACGCTGATTGCAGCTTTCGCGCACCGATCCGGCTATTTCTGGCAAAGGTCCAATCTGCCCTATTTTCGCCCCACCCTGCCTTTAACACCGATGGTCGGATAACCGACCGGAGAATTGCGTGCGCAGATGGATTACAGCCATTGCCCTTGGGGTGCTGCCGCTGGTGGCCATGGCGCAGGATTCCGGCCTGAAAAGTATGAAGACCAGCGATTCCGGGCGCGACTGGATGGCTGTCGGCCGTCTGAATATTGATGGAACCGGGTTTTGCACGGGTGCGCTGATCTCACCCACTCTGGTCCTGACGGCGGCGCATTGCCTGTTCGACAAAGTCACCCATAAGAGGGTCGATCCCGCCCGTATTGAGTTTTTGGCGGGCTGGCGTCTGGGTCATGCGTCGGCTTATCGGGCGGCGCAGCGGACGGTTATTCATCCGAGATACAATTTTAACGCAGATGCCACGGCAGATCGCGTTCGGTACGACATTGCCCTTATTGAGTTGGGGCAGCCGATCCGCAACACGTCGGTCATTCCTTTTGAGACCGGATCCAGACCTGCGCGCGGAGAGGATGTGGGCGTTGTATCCTACGCGCATGACCGCGCCGAAGCGCCATCTTTGCAAGAGGTCTGCTCGGTCGTGGCGCGTCAGTCCGGGGTTCTGATCATGTCCTGCAATGTCGATTTTGGTGCGTCGGGCGCGCCGATCTTCTCATTCGCGCAGGAGCGGCCGCGCATTGTCTCCGTCGTCGCCGCTAAGGCCGAGATGGGCGGTAGCCGGGTTGCCTTGGGTACGGCGCTGGAAGAGTCGCTGGAACTGTTGCAGGCCGAATTGAATGCAGGCCGTGGACATTCGGCGTCTCACGATAATTCAAGCAAAAACATTGGTGCGAGATTTTTGAAACCATGATCCGAATTCTAATAAAAACAGCAGTTATTCTTAGCTTTGCCGCAACCGCATCGCACGCGCAGCTGAGCAATCAGCGGCGCCTGACCGATCGCGATGATCTGTATGGCTGGGAGGCCGTCGGGCGATTGGACATAGGCGATCAGGGATTCTGCACCGGAACGCTGATTGCCAAAGATCTCGTCCTGACCGCAGCGCATTGTGCCTTGGACAAGGCCACTGGCAAGCCCTATCCGCCCGGCAAAGTGACGTTTCGCGCCGGGCTGAGCGATGGTGAGTCACTTGCAGATCGTAAGGTGATCCAAATCGCCTCACATCCCGACTTTGTCGCCAACAGGCGGGTGACGGCGCCACGCATCCGTGTTGATGTGGCTCTGATGCGGCTGGAGGAGCCAATCCCCTATTCTATTGCCAACCCGTTTGCGCTGCACAGTGGCCGCATTTCGGGCAGCGAGATCAGCGTCGCATCTTATGGGCGTGGCCGGGCCGAGGCGATCACACGTCAGCGGTCATGCAACATCCTGGGGCGTGGAGAGGGCCTCATCAGTTTTAACTGCGACGTGACATTCGGGTCGTCGGGGTCAGCCATTCTGGCTAAAACCGGACCGCGCTGGCAAATCCTGTCGGTCGTGTCCGCCGTGGGCTGGGACGGCCGCAGAAAGGTCGGCTATGGAATGGAACTGTCTGGGGTGGTGTCCGAACTCAAGGCGATCCTGCGTCGCGACGCACCAAAGCCACTGGCCACGATCCGACGTTTGCAGCCTGGGGCAGACAAGTCCAGTTCGGGGGCGAAATTCATCAGTGCGGGCGGGTCTTGAACTGTCTCATTCCTCTACCCATCTGAGTTTTACCGGATCGCCAATATCGGGGTCCGGAACTCACCAGCGCCTGTCCGAACGGAGGGCGCGACATCGTAAATCGCTCAGATGAGGATAACGACACATGCGTAGTTTTGATTTTGCACCGCTGCACCGCGCAACCATTGGCTTTGACCAGATCGCAGACATGATGGATCGCGTTCTGACCAACGACGTGGCGCAGCCCAGCTATCCGCCCTACAACATCGAAAAGACAGATGCCGATACATACCGGATTTCGATTGCTGTCGCCGGATTCTCGGAGTCCGACCTGTCGGTCGAGGTCAAGGAAAACGCCCTGATTGTCACCGGCAAGAAAGCCGCCGACGAGAAAGAGCGCAGCTATCTGCATCGTGGCATCGCCACCCGCGCGTTCGAACGCCGCTTTGCGCTGGCCGATCACGTGCGCGTCACCGGTGCAAGCCATGAAGACGGTATGCTGAACATCGATCTCAAGCGCGAAGTGCCTGAAGCGCTCAAGCCGCGCCGGATCGAGATTTCCTCGGCCAATGCGATCGAAAAGGATGTGGTCGACGCCAAGGCCGTGAACTGAGGCCACCGACCACGCGGCGATAGTCCCGCCTCTTAGGATTATCGCACCACACGCCCCGCGTTCCTCCAGACGCGGGGCGAATTGTATTAAGAATGCCGACGGTGCGCCTAAAATTCTGGTGCGTTTGGCCGTTACCGGGTTAGACTTTTCCGAACATCCTGCTGATCTTTTTCAACTTTCGCAGATAGGAAAAGGAAAACTGCCCATGCGTCCCAATCACCTGTTCGCCGGAATTACAACAACCGCGCTTGCATTGACCTCACTGATCTCGGCTCCGGCCAAAGCGGATGATGCCGGTGCCGTGATCGCTGGGGTTGCGCTTGGCGTTTTGGGGGCTTCAATCGCCGAACATCATCACAAGCACGGATCGAAATATCACAAACACCCGCATGTCTCGGAAGAGGAAAATGACGTCGGGCTGTGTATGCATCGGACTCATGCCGCGATGACCAATCAGGGATATTACGCCGTAGATTTCGAACGGACGCTATCTTACACGACAAATTCCGATGGGATTGATCTGATCGATCTGGAAGTGGCCCGATCCAAGGACAGCAATGATCAGCGCAGCTATATCAAAGCCCATTGCGCCATCCAGAACGACGAAGTCGTGAATTTCAGATATTCCCATTACTGATAGGGCGTTGGGGGTAATTACCCAAACGTTGCATCTGTGACGCGCCTGTCTGTGCTGGTGCGGAGTTTATCCGTGCCGCCTTTCATTTCCCTCCCGAATTTGCCAATCTTTGCGGGAATTTAGCATCCGAAGGGATGTAAATAGATGTAACATTGCCTATCTTATTGGGTAGATAACAAAAAAAGGGATAGCAGAGATGTCGAACCAGCAATTTGATGCGTTGATTCAGGAAACTCAGGCCAAGGTGCGCGAAAGCCAGTCGCAGATCGAAGGGCTGACCTCGCGGATCGAAGCGGCACGTGCCAAGATCGGTACGTCAGAGGCGGATATCGATATCGAAAACGCCACGCTTGAAGACGTGCACGCCCATACCGAGGTGATGAACGCCAATATCGCCGAGTTGATCATGGGGCTGGACGACGTCACCAATGCGTTCTCCAAAGATTTCGACGAGATGCGGTCGAAAACCGGGTGGGAGAGCTTTGTCGGCATCTTCGCCAAGGCCAAATCTGAATCCATGCGGCAGGAGCGTATGCGCACCGCCAATATCGACGACAAGCTGCAGGACCTGATTGCCAAATCGGACGTAATCGTGAAACTGCTGGAAGGGCAGCTTTCCGTGCTGGAAGAACAGCGCGTGAAGGTCGAGGACAACCTGACCGTTACGCTGGATGATCGCGAGGCCACCGTGGCTGAGCTGGAGGCCCTGCGGGCTGAGATCCAAGGCATGGACCCGACGATTATCACGCTTGAGAACAAGATCAGCGTCGAACAGGATGCCGCCGCGCGCACCCAGTTAGAGACTGAATTGGCCGAGTTGAACAAGCAATACAACGCCAAGGTTCAGGAAGAGCAGGTCAAGCTGGCCAAATCTCAGACGCTGGAACGCTATATCGAAAAGGGCAAGACCTGGGTCGATTCCCTGCAGAACCAGGCGGCGACGCAGATGGTGCTGATCAACAAGCTGCAGACAGACACGCAACAGCGAGTGGTGCTGTATGACGCCCTGACCAAGTCGCTGAAAACCGCGCAGCAGCAGGATGTGGCCCACCGCATCAACGAGATCGGCGTACAGACGGACCAAGAGGCGCAAACCGCCATGGCCGCCATCGGCACCGCGACCAACCAGAAAATGGCTGACATGCTTGAGGCGCACGAGGACCACATGGTCTTTGCCCGCGACGTGCTGGAGAAAAAGGCCAAGGCGGATGAACGCTTTGCCCGCCGGTTCGCCTCGATTGTCGAGAAGCATGATAAGAATTTGTATGGGGGTTGAGCTTGGGCCGATTGAATGCAAGCCGGTCAGAGCAGTTAGGTTGGTCGCCCCTTCGTTGGGTTATTGGTATCTTCGGTGCAGTGCTTGCAATGGCATACATCGGGGGGTGGTACTTTCTCTTTGCGCTACCTTTGATGGCGGTATTCGCCATTAGCTTTGCGGTTACGTTTTGGATTACCGGTGGCAACGAAACTGCGGTGGTAGTTTCACTAATATTGCTGTCGCCAATTTATTTGGCCTTTCTCGTTTGGCAAGTAGCGAGGTTTGTCGGCCCTGCTTATGTTGGCATAGTTCAGAAATGTGGAATTATCTGGCAACGCGCTCACCACTATTCTCCAGCGGATTTAATTGGTTCTGTTCGCAAACAACGCCAGATAGCGTCTGCGGACGTTCTTAGACTGTGGGGGAAAGCAATTGCCAGCTAACCCCACCCAAGACCATGTCGGCCTGACCGACACCTTCGCTTCGCGCCGCTATTTCCGTAAATTCGAGGTGATCACCGTCCACCTCCTGCGCGTGGCCGCGACGATGGAGGCTGAGGGCGCGATCAGCAAGCAAGAGGTGCGGATCGTGTCGCGCTACCTTTCGGGGCTGCTCTACACCTTCCGCGCGCTTTCCATGAAATACCTGCTGGTCGGGCGCGATACCGGGCGGTTCTTTGGTAGCCTTGCCATGGACAAGCGCGACAGCGGGTTTCCGGTGGCGGCTGAGCTGCTGACGATGGCCAATGACGCGCAGCAGGCGCAGGTGCATCTGGCGAATATGCCGTCAGCCGACGAGCTGAAAACCGACATGGTGCGGACGATCATTGGCGATCAGGACATCCCCACCAAGCTGCAATTCGCGCTGTCCCAAAGGCTCTATTATGAGGAATTGCTGAAAGGAGAGCTGTTCTGGGCCCGCAACGATCCCGAATGTCACTGGATCGGGAATGAGGGCGAGCGGCGCAGGTTCATGATCCACTGGGCGGTTTATGATAGCCAGATCAACCTGCCGGTCATCTACCTGATGCAGTTGGAGGATAGTGGCAAGACGGCCCTGCCCAAGGATCAGCGCCGCTGGCCCGAAGTGCAGGCCCACCTGATGGCGCAATCGCTAGGCGGGTTGAAACTGGTGACGATTGCGAAGG
Organism: Ruegeria sp. E1; assembly: GCF_056534225.1. NCBI lineage: Bacteria > Pseudomonadati > Pseudomonadota > Alphaproteobacteria > Rhodobacterales > Roseobacteraceae > Ruegeria > Ruegeria sp. E1. The sequence continues at coordinate 84,925 of NZ_JBQFPE010000008.1, forward strand.
GCTTCGATCAGGATTTTCACGACCTGCACCCCAAACATCTGCGCCGCATTCATGTGGGGCCGATGTATTCCTCGGCCTATACCGAGCAGTCCGGGCCTTTGCGGCAAGTTCTGGAGGACGCGCAGGCGCCCGAGGGGCAAGACTGGGCGCTGGCATGGACCACCGAAGAACTGGAAAGCGAAGAGGTGGTTCAGGAGCGCTCAGGCTGGTTTGGCACGGTAGATCGCGAGGTCTTTGCCTTGGACCCGTTTGGCGGGCAAGGGGCCGAGACCGGGGCGACGCGCACGCAGCGCTCGATCATCCTGCCGCAGCGTCCGTTTCAGGTGCTGGCTGAACGCAACCCGCCGGGCTTTGCGGATGTGCGCAAGTTCGTGGTCAGCAAGTCGGGGCAGGTGTTGAGGTATTAGTTTCGCCTTCGGCGAGAGTATTTTTGAAAAGATGAAGCAAGGGTGGTTTTTGAGATGAGTTTGACGTCAGATCAGATGGAATTGCGCGAGGCTGATATTCGCAAGCATTACCTGGCGGCGACAGCCTTGTTGAATGGGTTCGAGCACGCGCCGCGGATTGCCAAAGCCGTTGAGGCGACCGTGGAGCGCTCGCCGGGGGTGTCATCCGGGCGCCGGTTCCGGTCAACCACGCCGGGGTTGGTGACACGGCGTACGGCGCGGGCAGATGGGGTGCATTTGGTCGAACGGATCGAGGCCTCGGATGATGGCGATGCTTTGGTTTCGCCGCCGCAGGCCACTGCGCAGCAGGCCATTCGGCGGGCAATTGCCATCTCGCTGGCGGTGGCCGAGGCCTATGCGGAACAGACCCCTCTGGCCGATTTGAAACGCGCCAATCTGGCCGGGGATCTGCCAGCCGCGCGCAAGACCGAGTTTTCGGAATTGCTGACGGCTGAGGCGCTGATCACTCTGCACACGTTTGGCAACGCTTTGGCCTATCTGATGTCCTCGCATCTGGGTGAAGCCACGGTCGATCTGGGCGAGGTCGAAGAGGTTCTGACCGACAACGGCCAGCTTGCCCTGCATGGGGCCTTGTGGGAGTTGGATCAGACTCTGGCCAAACACGCCCCCGACGATGCGCATCTGATCGCGGCCACCAGTGCCTACGCCGAGCAATTGATGGAGAAAGCCGCCCTGCGCGCGCAGTCCGCAGGCCACCTGACCCCGTTCCAAAACGCCGCCTGGCATATCGAGGCCGACGATCTGACCATCCGCGGATTTGAGCCGGCATCGAAGGCCAAATCAACCACCCTGACCATGACGTTCAAGAAACCGAACGAGGTGGTCGGCAACCATATCGCCAAATATCAGGCGATGAAGCTGGCCAAGATGGTGATGGCCTATGACTTCGACCGCCGCCTGAACCCGTTTGCGGAACTCGGCGGGTTCATCTTTACCTTCATGGGCGATGGCAAACCGGGTACCGGCAAGACCACCCTGATCCAGATGATGGCCGGGCTGATCAACGACTATTGCCAGAACGCCGGCTATCCGTTCCGCTATCAGAACCTGAGCACCGACAATATCGACAGCTATCAGGGCAAATCCGGCCAGAACGCCAAGGCCTTCATCAACACGATTATCGACCCCTCGGTTATCGGCTTCGGCACCATCGACGATATCGACCAACTGGCGGGCAAACGCGGCGACCGGCAATCGTCAGCCGGACAGTTGGAAATCACCGCTGTTCTGATGGAGAGCTTTGCGGGCGCCAACACTGTTGTGCGCGGCAACTGCACCTTTGGCATGTTCTCGAACTACCCCGAGAATGTGGACGACGCTCTGCGCCAACGAGCGGGCGCGCGGTTTTTGGTGGACGGGCCGCAAACGCGCGAGGATTACATCGACATCCTGCACCTGCTGATGGGCCGCAACCACGACATCCCGCTGGGCGAACACGACGCCTATGCCGCGCAGGAGATCAAGAAGGCCGTCGCCGCCAGTTTCGAAAGCCATTCGCGCCCGCATGAGGATGCCTTGCTGCAGGTCTATGACCGTGTCTCCGGCGAGATCGGCCAGATGGACACCATCGCCAAGCTGGGCACCTACCTCAAGGCGATCCAACAAGCGGACGAGCGGTTCACCGGCCGCGCGATCAAGAACATCACCGACGCGGTCAAGGTCCGCGCGATGGATTTCGAACTGCCCGACGAGTGGATGGAAAACCCCGACCTGTTCCTGTTCCGCGACTACGACACCAAAAAGGCCATGATCGAGGACCTTCGCCAGCCGATCACGGTCGAGATGGTGATCCAGGAGATCAACCGCTACGCCGACAGCGAATTCCGTTATGCAGACAAGAGCGACGAGGTCGCCATCGAAAACGCAGTGCGTGAGATGGGCCGGATGGAAGAGGCCAAGCGGCGGTATTTGGAGGGGGACTGAAATGGATGATCTTCTACCGCTTGTTGCGTATTATTTATTAACCGTCGCGATTTCAGCGGTTGTGGGTTGGCACGCCGGAAAACTTCGTTTGAAAAGTGACGAACACACCGGAATGGGAGCGGTGCTTGTAAGTTTGCTACTTGTATTCATTGTGGTACCCATTGGGCCGGTCATTCTTTCATCAATACTTTCGGAAGGGCTCGGTAGTGTTCCGACCGTTCTGAGTTTGTGGGGCTGGCTCCTTCTTCTTTCTACCGGCTCTGAAGGAGGGGCTGAGTTCCTACTGCTGATTGTAGTTTCGAGCGTTGCGGTCTGCCTGTTGAACCACTCTTTAGGGCGTCGCGCAGCCGCTGAAGATATTGATTCGCAGCGAGAAATGCAAAGTCGAATAAGTGCTCAGCATGGCCGCATTAAAGAAGCGCGCACGCGCCATAATTCGAAGGACAGGTTGAAATGATCCGCCTCATCGAAAAAGGCCTGATGTTCGGCAACCTCGTCCACATCTCCAGCCCGGCTCTGGTCGAGCGGTATAATCGCGCGCTGCAGCATCTGGCGGGCAAGACCACGGCCTTGACGGATTTCCATGTCGATATCTCGGGCTATTCGCCGGAGGTGGGGATTGAGCTGGAGGACGAGCTTTATCTCAACCCCAACGGGGTCAATCGGCAGTTCATTCTGCTGACGACCGAGCAGAAACGCGCGCCTTTGCTGAACGTCAAATTCTCGACCTCGCGCGAAATCCTGCGTGAATTCATCGAGATGAACGAGGCGCAGTTGTTTGCCCTGACCGCCACCGATGCGGTGGCCGGAGAGCTGGTGAACTCAGTCATCAAACTCACCACGCCGATTGATTTGTTGAATATCAAAAAGATTGAAATTGAGGCCGATACCGCAGGCGGCACGCTGCGCAAGGCCGAGCAGTTGGCGGGCATGGTCGAACGGTTCAAAACCGAAGAGGACGCCTGGTTCGACGATGTGCTGATCGCGAAAATGATCGAAACCGCCAAGGAAACCGGCGACGTGACACGCAACCCGGTGCGTCTGCGCCACACCGCGTTTGAACAACGCAATTTCTGGACGGCGCATTTCGGTGGGCTCTACCTGTTTCCGGATCTAGACCATCCGGCAGCGATTTGCATGGGCGAACGACCTGACGATTTGCCGATCAAGTATGTTTTTGGTCGGACACAAAGAAACCAGATCGCCAAATTCCTGGGGCTGAACAATCTGGTTGAAACGATCATCGAAGCGCGGGGCGTGGATTCGGCAGCGATCCTGCAACAAAAGATGGATTTCTTGACCGTTGCCGCCGCCGCAGATGCCGAGGTCGATCTGACCGGGCTGGATCGCAGCGATATGCGTCGTCTCGCCCGGAACCATGCGGATCAATTGCCCGAGGCGTATCACGGGCTTGCGCAACTGTTGCGCTGGGCAACGGACGGAGGGCCGTGGCCGCGCATCACCTCGGACCATCCGGCCTATTTCTACACGCTGCGCGCGGCCAATACGCCGAACCGCGATCTGGTGAACATGCTGCTGGCGGAACTGGCCCCGCTGGATCCGCGTCAGATGTTCATCTGCCACAAAGAGTTGTTCTACAGCACCTACAAAACCTGGCCCGAGGCAAAAAAAGCCTATGTTGCCGACTTCCTCGCGCGCGAGTATCAGGTGGACAAGTCGGGGGCCCGCGCCGCGCTGTTCGGGCATGAACCGGATATGAGCGGCGATGACCGTGTCACGGAAGATATCATCGCGCGGGTCGGCCCCTGGGGCGCTGTTGGGAGGAATTGAATGATCGTTGCCATCCGTTTCCTGATCCCGTTGTTGATCGTTTTGACTGTGATCTATGTCGGGCTTTCGATTTATTCTCGCCTGGTGCGCCGCCGCAAGTTGATTGCGCATTGGGACAAGAAGGGGATGACCGGCGACCGGGATGCTTTTGTCGCGCGTGGGCTTAAGAAATACGACAACTCGTTTCGCCGCAAACTGTTACTGGGGGTCTATGTCGTCCCGCTTGGGGCGATTGCCCTGCTTATCTATATCACAAATTTCAAATGAGGGCCGGATAGATGGTCTATGTCAAATGGGTATTCATCATAGTTTTCTGGGGCTTTGTCGCCTCGGTACTGGAATATACATTACCGCAGCAGGACGTGGTGCGGATCGTCAAAACCGAGGTGCGCCGGGTCGATTTCGGTGAGAACTCGATTTTTTGGGCGCAACAAGACACGGGCCAGGAAACTGCACAAACCGTGAATCGCGATGTGCGTTTCGTAGAGACCTTCCGCCCCAACGGCAAACCGCGTGTCTATCGCAACGAAGATACCGGATGGGGCTGGCCACCCTATTTCAAACTCGACAGTTCGAACCTGCAGGCTGAGCTGACCAATCTGGTCTCAACCGCGGATAATCCGCAATGGGTCGTGCTGCGCCATTATGGTTGGCGCAACCAACTGATGTCGATCTTCCCCAACGTCGTATCAGTGCGCCCGGTGGACAGCCCGGATGTTCGGATTATCCCGTGGTTCAATATCATTTTCCTAACCGTCTTCTTCGCGATCGTCTGGGCACTTTGGGTGCGCTGGCGCCGGTTCCGGCAGCGCCGGATTGACCCGATGCTGGAAAGCGTCGAGGATGGGATCTATGCAGCCGGTGATGCAATAGAAGAAAAGCGAGGCCGGTTCCGCCGTTGGCTGGATAGCTGGAAAGCGAAGTAAAGCTGGTCTTTTGGACCTGTCAAAGGAAACGCAATCAAAGCTTGGACAAAGGTTAGCACGGGCGCTTATCTGACGATAAACTCTGCGTGGAGCGCCCCAGCCGCCTTGATCGTTTTCAATATGTCGATCATGTCACGGGGTGACACCCCCAATGCATTCAGTCCTGCAACAACTTCTGACAAGGTTGCCGCTTCGGGAATTTCGGCAAGGCCGGTTCCTTCCTCTTCCTCAATGCCCGCTATTGTTCTTGGAACGACGACTGTTTCGCCGCGTGCAAAGGGGTTTGGCTGTACCGCGATTGGTGCCTCTTCGACCGTCAATGTCAGGTTGCCCTGTGAAACGGCAACACGAGAGATGCGCACATCCTGCCCCATGACAATTGTGCCCGAACGCTGATCGACCACGACGCGCGCCTTTGTTTCCGGTTGAACCAGAATGTTCTCAATACGGCCGATTGCATGGGCGGTGGACACGGCCTGCGTTGCTGCGATGTTCAATTCAACAGTACCAGAATCACGCATCAAGGCGACCGCGCGATTGAACTCGGTATTGATCGCAGCTTCGATGCGGCCCGCCGTAGTGAAGTCAGGTTCGCGCAGGGCAAGTCGCAGCTGGGTTAGTGCCGAAAGCTCGAAATCAATCTCACGCTCGACCCGTGCGCCTGATGGGATAACGCCCGAGGTCGGGACCCCACGCACGACAGATGCTGCCTCGCCCTCGGCCACCGCGCCGCCGGCCAGAACCGTGCCCTGCGCCACAGCATAGATCTGGCCATCGGCTGCGTTGAGCGGGGTCATCACAAGCGTCCCGCCCAGCAGGCCTTTGCTGTCGCCGATGGCGGAAACGGTCACGTCGATCTGACTTCCGACCCGTGAAAATGGCGGTAGACTGGCTGTTACTAGCACCGCAGCGACGTTCTTGGGTCGAAAATCCTCGCCGGTCACGTTGACACCCAAACGTTCAAGGATGTTCGACATGATCTCTTCGGTGAACGGAGAATTTCTTAGCCCATCCCCGGTTCCGTTGAGCCCGACAACCAGCCCGTAGCCCACAAGGTCATTACCGCGCACACCGTCGAAATCCACCAGGTCTTTCAGGCGGATCGCACCAGCGGTTGCCAGTCCTGGCAACAGGATCAAAAGTAGTGCAAGAGTTTTCATCGCAGGAAATTCACAAGAGAAAGGTTCGCATTGCGAACGGTGACGGTGTAGAGGCTTTCCAGTTGAAATTGTACGGCTTTCAACTGTGTTGCCGTATCAGCCGGATCGACGGCGATCAGATTGTTACGGCTGAGCTGTAGACTGGTCCGCGCAGCTGCGTCGCGCGTGGCGGCCTGTTCGACTCGTGCCTCGGCAGCACCCACCCTGGCACGCAGCTTAGTAAGCTCATTGCTGTTGTTGGCCAAATCCGCGCCGATCTGTCTGAACAAGGCGTTTCTGAGATCAGGTTGCAGGTTCAGCGTATTATCCGAAACCAGCGCAGCCACGGCAACATCGCGCAGCGCGGCCCGGAATTCCGGATCGTCGGCCTTTATCGGAAGATTGATCCGTTCATTTTCAGATATCTGCATCGGGGCAAGGCCAGTATCCGATCCGCGATAGATCACGGTCTCGAATCCCGCTGGGTCATTAAACCAGTCCTCGGCGGCCTGTCGTATGTCGCTTGCCGTTGCTAGTCCGGTCAGTTCGGTTCGCAACGCGTTCAGCAGATCGTCAGCTGACGCCAACGGCGACACATCCGTTGCGGTTCCCGAAAACAGGCTGCGCCCACCGGCCCGCGTGTTGAGCGCAGACATCATCGTTTCCAGCTTGTTGCGGGCCAGGTCCGAGGCGTGATCGTGAGTAATGCTCTGGTTTGCCGTGGCAAATGACAAAAGCGAGGTTGATACATCGCTGACCGAGCCATTGACCAGCTTCAGGCTTTGCTGCATCGCGTCCGTGAACAAACGTGTCTCGGACGTGGCGATTCTGAAGGCCTCCAGCCTCTCAAGACTTCGGTCTATATGCAGAAGTTGTGAATAGTCGCCGCCCAGATGGTGCGCAACATCCTGTACACTGCCCGAAGACATTTCCGAGGTCAGGGTATCAAGCCGATTTTTGATCGCGACGCTGCGGGTTTGCAGGGCCATGTTGCGCGCCAGATCCCCGATAGAGTTCATCTTCATCATCACAACCTCAACAGCGATTCCATCAACTCATCCACCACCGAGATGACCCGCGCATTTGCGGCGTAGGTCTGTTGGATTTGCATCAGGCTTTGCAGTTCAGTGTCGGTATCGACACCCTGTTCTGCCTCGATCCTGGCCATTTCGGTTTGCGCAGTCCTGGCAAAGGTTTTGCGTGTTTCGGCGGTATGTGCTTCGGCTCCGGCTTTGGACAGTAGCGCTTCGGCGACCTCGGCGGCGCGCAGATTCCCCGTGCCAAAGACGGTGCCCGCGACGGGGCGCGCAGTTTCCAGTGCTGCGCTGAAGGCCTGCAGTTGCACAGCGTTTCCGGGATCGCCGGGTGCTGCGGCCCCAAGGCCCGTACGCAGCCGCCAACTGTTCCCACCTGCCTCGGGGTCGGCCACCGCATTCAGGCTTATCCGGGATGCAAGGTCCACAGGGGCCGCTGCCGAAAACCGGTTGCCGTTGTCCGTAAACAGGCCCGGATCGGCTGGTCCAGTGGTGGGATCCAAACCGGGTGTTTCGAACCGTTCGATCAGATCGCGCGCAACGGCGTCCAGCTGCACCTGCGCATCAAGCGCCAGCGTGTCGCGAATCTCGAACTGTGCTGCCAGAGCGCCGCCGCGAATCTGGGAGGTCTCGCCATTGATGCGAACGGGATTTCCATTTAGGTCCAGCCCAGACAGCAGGCCGTTCGCCACCGTCATATGCGGTCGCGTTTCACCGGTGGTGGTGAAATTGAACTCGGCCGCCCGCCCCTCCAACAGGATCAGACCCCCGTCGGAATAGATCGAGACGCGGTCGTTTTCCCGGGCGATCACATTCACCGGGATCAGTTCGTTGATCTTGTCGATCAACCTCTGCCGCTGATCCAGAAATGCCCCGACATCGCCACCCGAATTGCGAATGGCAGGGATCCGGGCATTCAGTTCCTCAATGTCCTTTAACGTCTGGTTCAGCGTTGCGACATGCGCCCCGATCTTGCGGTCAGCGTCCGAGCGTATCTGCCGCAGGTTTTCCGACGCGGCGTTCAGACCATCCGACAGCGCGCGTGCGCTGCGGGCGACCTGATCCAGACGCTCGGTCGAATCGGGCAGGCTGGCCGCGGTGATGAGGCTATTTTCAAAGTCGGACAGGCGGGACGAGACAGAGGTGGCTTGTCCGGGCGGACCGACAAAGCGTTCGAACTTTGCATGAAACTCCGACAGGGCAGAGTGATGCGCCAGATCTGCATCCGTTGCGCGCCGGTTGGCGGTCAGGACGGGATCCTGATGGCGCGTGATGCCGACCGTCCGAACGCCATGGCCCGCGATTTGGTTGGTCGCCAGCTCCAGCGACCGACGGGCGTAACCAGGGGTCAGGGCATTGGCGATGTTTCCCGAAACCACGGCTGCCCCGCGACTGGCAGCCGTCAGGCCGCCCAAAGCGTTATTCAAAGCTGTCGACATGTTCATGGGACCGCTCCTTTACTTGACTCAGCGTTTGATATTGGTGGTTTCCTGCAACATCTCATCGACGGTCTGAATGACCTTGGCGCTTGAGGAATAGGCGCGCTGCGTCTGGATCATCGAGGTCAGTTCGGTCGCGACATCGGTGGTCGATTCCTCACGCGCGAAGGATATCAGTGCGCCTGTCGGGCCTTCGCCTGCGTTCCACAAGAAGAAGGTGCCGCTTTCGCGGGATGGGGCATAGGTCTGGCTGTCCAGAGCGGTCAGGCCATTTGGATTGGGTACATCGGCCAGCGGAATCTGGAACATTCGGCGGCTGACCCCGGTGTCGTATTGCGCATAGACATACCCGTTCTCATCCACTTTGACGCTGGTCATCGTGCCCACGGCCGACCCATCGCGCGTGATCGAGACCGGCGCAAACGTGTCCGACAGCTGCGTTATGCCATCGGCGTCACCAATCTGGCCGATATTGATTTCCATCGGCCCTCCGGCGACGTTGACGATAACGCTGCCGGACGTCGGGTCATATGCCCCGCCGGACACCGCTGCGACACTGGCCAAAGTACCTCCGGCGGACCGGCTGTCGGTGAATGTCAGCGTGTATTCCCCGATCACGGTACCGCCGGACGCGGAATCGCGCAGCGTCATCGTCCATTCGTTGCTGGAGCCCGAGGCCGGAACGGTGGGCACCAGTTCGATATCCACGCTCTCGGATTTGCCCAGATTATCGAAATACTCGATCGACAGGGGCTGCGAGTCGCCCGGCGCACCTGCATCCGTTGCGGTGGCAGGCAGGTTCATGCGCAGATTCATTGACGTGGTTGGAGCACCCGACAATTGATTGACGCTCAGCTGGATGGGTTCCAAAGCAGCGGGCGTATCGCGAGGGACACTGGGGATCGAGCCATCCGCCGCTGCGCGCCAGCCCAGCAGTACAAGCCCGGATTCCGTGACCAGATACCCTTCTTCGTTGGTGCGAAACGAGCCGGTCGTCGTCAGCAACATCTCATTCGATGCCGTGCCGATTTGCGAGCTGGGCCGCACCGGCAGCATTCCCCGTCCGCGCACCGCCAGATCGGTCGAGTTGTTCGTGGTGACAAGCGACCCCCGCTGATCATTCAGCCGCTGACTTGTGGTTCTGACCCCGCCCGCGGAATAACTGCCACCCTGGCCAGATGTGACCATCGAATGAAAATCTGTTTCGACCCTTTTGTAGCCAAAGGTCGAAGAGTTCGCGATGTTATCAGATATGGTCGCCAGCTTGTTGGCATTGGCCTTCAGCGCGGCTACACCGGCATTCAGCGAAGAGGAGATCGTCATCGGCACACCCTTCCGTTGCGTCTATCGTTGATGCAACAGGTAACGCGCTGGCCCTTAACAGCGGGCTAACAGATAAAATCTTCGGTTTTAGGGGCGGCGAAGAAAGATGATCTCGATCCGGTTGTTGCGGATGCCCATCGGGTTTTCAATCGCAAGATCGCGATCTGCATGACCGACCACCCGGTCCAGTCGCATCGGTTGAATTCCCTTGTCCTGCAGCAACTGGCGCACCACTTGCGCGCGGGACGTTGACAGGTCCCAAACCGGATTTTTGGCCAAAACCACCGGGGCGGATCGAACATGTCCTTCCACAGCGATCGAGTTGGTCACAAGGTCCGAAGATCGTGCCACCAACAGCACCAGCGCCCTCAGCATTTCGGTTGGTTTCGCCGTGCCGGGCTTAAACAATGGCTGAGATTCGGTATCAAAAAGCTCGACCACCAACCCTTCGTCCGTGACGCGGGTAACGATGTGCTGCAACTGTTTGCTGGACACCATGCTTTCACCGCTGCGTCCCAGAAGGCGGTCCTCAAGGGTCGAGAAATCCTCGTGCACGCCCTTGCTGCCGCCTTTCGCGTCCACACCGGTTGAGCCGCGCGCCTGTTTTGCTTCGGTCGGATTGCGGTTGCTGGCACCAGATCCGTCCATGACCATGGTTTTTTCCGAGAACATGTTGTCGCCACCAAAAGCCCCGTCGCCGCCCCCTGACACCGGATTGACAGGGATCGTTGGCGAGAAGTAATCCGCCAGACCCTTGCGTTGCTTTTCGGTCGTTGCGTTTAGAAGCCACATCAACATGAAGAAGGCCATCATGGCCGTCACAAAGTCCGCATACGCGACCTTCCACGCGCCGCCATGGTGACCATCGCCGCCTGACACACGCTTCTTCTTGATGATGATTGGCGCCGCATTTGATTGCGCACCCATCTCCACCACCTTTTCTATCACCCGACTATCGGGGTAGCAGCGTAGGTCTTAAAGCGGGCTTAACACTTAAAACTGTTCAGAGTTACAGGGCAGGCCTGGGTGCACCTGCGAGGGCGCGACGCAGTATCAAAGACAATCGATTGAAGCTATTCTCGATGCCTTCTGGATCTGCTTTGCCGAAGAAATCGTCTAACTCGGCATGGACTTTCACCGCCTGATCCAGCAGGGGATCGGCCCCTTCGGCATATAGACCAGCCTTGATCATGACCTCGGACTGTTCATAGCTGCCTATCAGCTTCCGGGTTTCCGCGATCAAACGGTTTTCTTCCTCGGTCGCGGCCTCTGGCAGGCTGCGCGACACTGACCGGTTGAGGTCGATGGCTGGAAAACGCCCGCGTTCGGCAATGTCCCGGTTCAGCACAATATGCCCGTCCAGAACGCCCCGCAGGATGTCGGCGACAGGCTCATCCATGTCCGATCCCGCGACCAGAACGCTGAATACGGCCGTGATGTCGCCCTGATCCTGCGTTCCGGGGCCTGCCCGCTCACATAAATTCGCAATTAGTGGTGTCACGGATGGGGGGAACCCGCGTAACGAAGGTGATTCTCCCATTGCAACGGCAATTTCCCGGTGGGCTTCGGCAAAGCGGGTCACCGAATCTGCCAGAAACAGTACGTTCAGACCCTGATCGCGCAGATATTCTGCCGCCGACATGGCCGACCAAGCGCAGCGTCTGCGGGCCAATGCGGATTGATCCGAGGTTGCGGCGATGACAATTGATCGCTTCATCCCGTCAGCGCCCAGAGCCTTTTCGACAAACTCGTTCACTTCGCGCCCGCGTTCGCCGATCAGGGCGACCACCACAGCGTCCGCGTTCATTGATCGCGCAATCGTCGCCAATAGCGTCGACTTGCCAACACCGGACCCGGCGAACAGGCCCACGCGCTGGCCGCGCACAATCGGCAGAACGGTGTTGAGCATCGCCAACCCGGTCGCCATACGCGCGCCCAGGGGTTTTCGGGTTACAGCTGCGGGTGCCGCCTGCATGATATCGCGCGCGTGTGCCCCACCCAACAACGGCTTGCCGTCAAGCGGCTTACCGAAGGGATCCACGACCCGGCCCAGCCAATGCATCCCGGGCGCAAACGCTGCAACGGGCTCAAGAAACACCCGGTCCCCCAGGCAAACCCCATTGGGGGCGGCACCGGGCAACATGTGGATTTGGTCAGCATCGACATGCAGAACTTCGCCCGCAAGATCGGGGCCACTGCGCCGCTGTAGGATCAGATGGTCGCCGATTCGCGCGAGATCGGTCAGGCCCTCAACCTCGATCACGCCTTTCCCAACGCCCGAGACCCGCCCCATGTGCCGCACCGCTGAAAGTCGGTCAAATTCGTACTTTAGAAGCATTGGATCAAGATCGGTCATCGCAGAGTCTCCAACTGGTGTGTCGAAAACGGTTTCTAAAGGAATCGGGGTTAAGCCTTGATTGAAATTGATCGAGGGAGAAGCCCCGATGTTCACTGATTTGAACGTCTTTAAGACAGCGTACGCGATGGCAACCCATGCAGGGCAACGGCAGGCCGTCATCTCGCGCAACATGGCCAACGCGGATACGCCGGGATATCGATCCCGCGATATCGAAGCCTTTCAAACCGCCTTTGAAAACACCAAAGCCGGGATGGCCGCGACGCGCGCAGGCCATCTGAATGGTGATATTTCCGGGGAACAGCCATGGGCTGAGCATGTGATCGATGCGTCCGGTGATCCGAACGGCAACGGTGTATCGCTCGAACAAGAGATGCTGAAAGCGGTCGAGGTCAAGCGCCAACATGATCGCGCCATTGCGATCTATCGCTCGTCCATCGGCATTCTGCGCTCCAGTCTGGGCCGTGCGTAAGGGGTTTCGTGATGAGTGATTTTTCGCATTCCCTCACCGCCTCGGCCAGCGCGTTACGGGCGCAGGCTGCGCGGTTGCGGCATGTTTCCGAGAATATCTCGAACGCCGATACGCCCGGCTATCGCCGCAAGACGGTGCCGTTTGAATCCGTCGAAACGAACGGACAGAACATGGTGCAAGCGGGGCGGGTGAAACTGGACCGCAGCGATCTCAGCCGTATCTATGACCCCGGTCATCCGATGGCAGACAACTCTGGCCATTACCGCGGATCGAACGTCGATCTGATGATCGAGATCGCCGACGCGCGCGAGGCGCAGCGCAGCTATGAGGCCAACCTGAAAATGTTCGACCAGACCCGGCAGATGTCGTCGGCTCTGATGGATTTACTTCGAAAATAAGGACGACCAGAATGGATATCCGATCTTTGACTGCGGCGCAGAACTATACCGGTGCCCGCCCCGCCACGCAGGCCGATCCCGATCATGCTGGGATGGCACAGGGCCTGCGCGCCGGATTTCAGGACTTTGCCGCGACGCTGAAACACAGCGAGCAGATGGCGCAATCGTCGATGGTCGGGCAGGCCGACCCGCACGCGCTGGTACAGGCGCTGGCGCAGACCGAACTGGCTGTCGAAACGGCCGTGATTGTGCGCAACAAGGTGGTCGAAGCCTATCAGGAAATTCTTCGGATGCCGGTCTGACGCGATGCTCAGCGAAGGTCTGTTCTTTGACATTGTCCGTCAGGCGCTGTGGGTCGCGGTCATAACCTCGGTCCCGATTCTTGCGGTTGCGCTGGTGTCTGGCCTTGTGGTCGGCCTGTTTCAGGCGCTGACCTCGGTGCAGGAGATGACGCTGACCTTTGTGCCCAAGCTGATCGCTATTGTCATCGTGTTCTGGATTTCGATGGGTTTCATGACCCAAACGCTGGTGACTTTTTTTACCGGAACCCTTGTTCCACTGATTGCAGGAGGTCGTTGATGGATACCGCCTATGTCACCCTGTCGCGCCAATCTGGTCTGATGAAGGAAATGCGGCTGGTGGCAAACAACATCGCCAACGCAAACACCACCGGATACCGGCAGCAGGGATTGGTATTTTCCGAGTTCGTTCAGGACTTGCCGCAGAATCCTTCCCTGTCCATGAGCCGGGCCGAAGTGCGCAATACGGCGTTGCAGCAAGGTGTCCTGACCGAAACAGGTGGCGGGTTCGATTTCGCCATCGAGGGCGATGGTTTCTTTATGGTCGAAACCCCAAATGGCAACCGTCTGACCCGCGCGGGCAGCTTTGCATCCAATGTGGATGGCGATCTGGTGACGATGGACGGGTATCGCGTGATGGACAGCAATGGCGCGCCGGTTTTTATCCCGCCGGACGCCGCTTCGATTGATGTTGGCGGCGACGGCACCCTGAGTGTCGATGGTCAATTGCTGGGGCAGATCGGCGTGTACCGGGTTGCAAACGCCAGTGATCTGGTCCGCGAAGGCAGCACGCTTTTCAACCCCGGCGGCGATGTCGAACCGGTCGAAAGCCCCGTCGTCCTGCGTCGCTTTCTCGAAGGATCGAATGTCAATGCAATCGAGCAGGTTACGCGGCTGGTTGAAATTCAGCGCGCGTATGAGCTGGGCCAAAGCTTTCTCGAGGCCGAGGACGAACGTGTGCGCGGCGCACTCAAAGCATTGATGCGTTGATTGGAAAACAGGAGATACGAATATGCGGGCATTGAAGATCGCAGCCACAGGAATGACGGCGCAACAGATGCGGGTCGAGACGATCTCGAACAACCTGGCGAACATGAACACTACTGGTTACAACGCCCGCCGCGCTGAGTTTGCTGATCTGCATTATCAGCAGATGGCACGTGCGGGCACCGTGAATGCCTCGGACGGGACGGTGCTGCCGACGGGTATTCAGCTTGGGCTGGGTGTGCGCCCCTCGGCGGTGACGGTTCAGTTGGAGCAAGGCGCGCTGTCGCAAACCGGCAGCAATCTGGATGTCGCGATCGAAGGGCGCGGTTATCTTGAGGTGACGCTGCCCAATGGCCAATCGGCTTATACGCGGGACGGCAGCCTGAAACGATCAGCCGAAGGATTGATCGTGACGTCCGACGGGTTTGCCGTCGCGCCCGAAATCACCATCCCGGACGACGCGCGATCGATTTCGATCAATGCTGAAGGTGAAGTTTATGCCTACTTCGACGATTCTGCTGAAGGTCAGTTGCTGGGTGAATTCACGCTATCCAGCTTTTCCAACGCCAAAGGTTTGGAAGCCGTCGGTAGCAACCTGTTCAAGGAAACCGAAGCCTCTGGTGCGCCCGTGGTCGGCACGCCAGGTCAGGACGGTCTGGGAACATTGCGACAAGGTTACCTTGAGGACAGCTCGGTCGACGCGGTGCGCGAAGTAACGGAACTGATCGAAGCGCAGCGTGGGTATGAGATGAACGCCAAAGTCATCAGCGCCGTTGATCAGATGATGGGCGCAACCACGCAGGTGCGATGATGCGCGTTGTTATCCTGATCCTTGCGATGTTGCCCGCATTGGCGCAGGCCGAGATCGTCGTGCCGACCCGTACGATCCGTGCCAAAGAGGTGATCCGTTCTCAAGACCTGGAACTGAAAGCAGTGGAAAATGTGGGTGCCGCGACCAGTTTTTCGACCCTGATCGGGCAAGAGGCACGGGTCGCGTTGTATCCGGGCCGACCCATCCAGTTGTCGGATGTGGGTCCGCCTGCAGTCGTCGATCGCAACGATCTTGTCACGTTGGTTTTCGGACGGGCTTTTTTGTCGATCACCGCCGAAGGCCGGGCGTTAGGGCGTGGCGCTGTGGGCGAGCGGATTAGGGTCATGAATCTGTCGTCCCGCACAACTGTAACAGGCGTAATCCGGCCAGATGGCCAAGTCGAGGTAGAGTGATGTCGAAACGAATGAAAACGCTTGTTCTTGTTACACTGGCCGTGTCGGCCTGTGGCCGGTTGGATCATCTGGGAAAACCGCCCAGCCTAACGCCGACAAATGAATCACCCGAACATGTGGCCATGCTCTGGCCCGGATTGCCGTTGCACAATCAGCCGCAGCGGACCGTCGATCAGGCATCGCTCTGGAGCGGCGGGCAAAATTCCTTGCTGGGCGATCAACGTGCGATCAAGAAGGGCGACATTCTGACCGTCGTGATCGAACTGGACGAAAAGGCCGAGATTTCGAACGACACCAATCGATCTCGTACCGGAAAAGAGAGTCTGGCTGTGCCCGGCTTTTTCGGCTTTCCGCAGCGCGCCGCCAGAAACTGGCAGGATGGAGCCTCGCTGGATGAGGCGGTGTCGATTGACTCGACCTCGTCAACCAAAGGCAAGGGGGCGGTGAAACGCAAGGAAAAGCTGACGCTTCGGGTGGCCGCGACGGTGGTCGATGTTCTGCCAAATGGCGTCCTGTCGATTTCCGGCACGCAGGAACTACGGGTGAACTTTGAGCTGCGCGAGTTGCTGGTGTCGGGCTATGTGCGCCCCGAGGATATCTCGCGCCAGAACGAGATCACATATGACAAGATCGCGTCCGCGCGCGTGTCTTACGGCGGACGCGGGCAGATCACCGATGTGCAGCAGCCGCGCTATGGGCAGCAGGTCCTTGATACGCTGCTGCCGTTCTGAGGTGATGACGTGATCAAAAAACTCTTTCCGCTTGTCTTTTTGATCGTTGGTCTGGCTGTTGGCGTGGGCGCAGGGCTGGCGCTGGCACCAGCCAAGTCTGATTTGGCCGGGGCCGAGACCGACCAAAGTGACGCCAAGAAACCCAAACCGGACAAGCCGCAAAAGGACGACGCGGCCAAGGCTTACGAGTACCTGAAGCTGACCAAGCAATTTGTGGTTCCCGTGGTTGCGGATGATGAGATCACGGCGTTGGTGACAATGACCCTGAGCCTTGAGGCCAATCCAGGGATCGCCGAGACGTTTTACGACATGGAGCCCAGACTGCGCGACGGGTTCCTGCAAGTCCTGTTTGACCATGCCAACATCGGTGGCTTCGATGGCAGTTTCACCACCTCTGACAATCTTGCCACCCTGCGCCGGTCTCTGCTTGAAGTGGCGCGTAAGGAGCTGGGGCAGGATATCTCACGCGTGTTGATCCTGAGCGTCAACCGGCAGGACACCTGACGATTCTGCGGCGCCGCAACGGGCCTACCCGGTGTGGTGCCGGGTTTTTGACTGCATCTTACGGCTGAGGCTTGCCACCGCCTGCGTACGGCCAAAAGCCAAACGAAGGTTGTCCATTGCCGCAAGTTTCTGCGCCCGCAGCCGTGCCAGTTCCATGTTCAACTGACTCCGTGTGGCAGCTTCCCATCGGTGCCAGAGCATGTCGGTTCCACTCACGCGATACCCGGTCGAACTCGCCGCATCGGTGCTCACCTGAGTGACCTGTGCATCCAGCCGCGCCAACTGCTGCACAATCCGGGCTTCTGCCAATAGAAGCGGTTGAAGGCTTTGATATTTTTTCTGAAAAATGGCCTCACTCACGGTTCTGAGGTCTGACAAATGTGCGTGTTTCATCGAATTTGTCCCTTGGCTCTTTTGCGCATCGCTTCGGCAAAGCGAATGGCGGCCGCGACCGGGCGATAATAGTCCTCGGCGATCTCCTGTCCGATCTCGACGGTGGCGTGCAACGCGCGCGCGGTGGGGGGGTCGGAGTGGATCGGAACATCCGCATCGGTTGCCGCAGAGCGGATCGCGGCGGCGACTTCATCCACCCCCTTGGCAACACAGACCGGAGCCGCCCCCGCCGCCCGCGACCATTTCAGTGCTACGGCGTAGTGGGTCGGATTGACGATCACCACATCGGCTTGTGGAACTTCGGACATCATCTGGTTGGTGGCAATCTCTTGCGCCCGCTGGCGGCGTTGGTGTTTCACATGCGGATCGCCCTCGGCATCCTTAGTTTCATCCTGAATCTCTTTGCGCGACATGCGGTTCTTGCGAATATGTTCTGCGTGTTGCCAGAGATAGTCCACCACGCCGATTGCCAGTGCGATGAAGACCACGATGAACAGGAACCGGATCAGCAGGTTCATCATCAGTGCAATCGATGATTGAGCAGGGGTGGCGCTGGCTGAAAGGATCTCGGCCAGATGCGCATGTAGAAATAAAGCCAGGCAAGTGCCGTAGATTATCAGTTTGACAATACTTTTGGCGAACTCGAAGAGACCACCGCGCCCAAATTTGTTCTTTGCGTTGGAAACAAGCGATATCCGTGAGGATTTCGGCCTGAGCTTGCTGGGTGCAAAGACCAGAGCGCGCTGGGCAATCAGGCTCAGAAATACGGCTGCAGCGGGCAGGACAAACAGGGCGGCAACCGGCAGCAGTGCCGATTTCAACAGACCCGCAACCAGAGCCGTTGCGGGGCCTGACACCAGCAGCGTCGCAAGCCGGTCGGGCTGATCGATCAGAACAACCAGCGTCGTGCCCAGATGGCGAGCCATATGCTGGCCGGCCAGCAGCAAGGCGACCAGCAAGCCGACATAGGCCGCGACCACCGACAGGTCGTTGGACTTTGCAATCTCGCCTTTTTCCCGCGCCTTTTGCAGTTTTTGCGGCGTCGGTTCAAAGGATTTGTCGCTGTCATCATCCTGTCCGCTCATGGAAGGCCGCCGACAGGGTTCGCCATGAATGTGAACAGGGCTTCGGACCAGACCGACAAGATCAGCGGCGCACCTGCAAAAAGCAGAAATAGGCCCGCAAAGGTGATTGCGGGTGCCCCGACAAAGGCCACCATGAGTTGCGGCATGGCCCGATTGATGACGCCCATGGCCAGATTGTAGATCAGAGATGCGATCACAAACGGCATCGCCAGGGCAAATGCCAGCGCAAAACTGCGAGACACCTGCAGGACCCCCCAGTGCGATAGATCCGGGACGGCGGGCACAGTTCCCATTGGGAACAGCACATAGCTGTGGATCACGAATTGTGCTGCATGAACGTGCAGACCCATCAGCGCGGCCAGCGCCAACCCGGCAAGGGTCAGGAAATAGCCCATGGCGGGAACAGGCTCGACCGCGGCCCCGCCCAGAATTTGTGACAAAGATGTTGCCTGCGCTGCAATCGATCCGGCGGTTTGCAGCGCCAGAACAAACAGGCGCAACCCGGTCCCCAACGCCAGACCGGTCAGTACCTCGGTGCCCACGATCATGGTTAAGTTCAACAATCCAGGTGCGGTCTCGGGCTGGGGAACGGCGGACACGGCGATCAGCGCAAAGGCCACGGCGACCCCAAGTTTGACCCGCACCGGAATGCTGCGCTCTCCAAATGCGGGCAAAAGGGACACCAATGCGCTGACCCGTAAAAAGACTGCGAACAGGTGCCACAGTCCGCCACCGATCACTGGCAAAAGGTCTGGTGGTAGGGCAATCACGCCGGGACGGTTCCGACCAACGCAGGCCGCGCGTCCAGCCCAATTTCCTCGAAGGAAAGAACCGGGTTGGTTATGCCCCGGGCCTGCATGATCGTTCGCAGCAAACGGCGGCGGCGAGTCGAGGTCACGACGGCGGGAAACAGCCCGTGTTCGGTGGATTGCGACACCGTTTCGGTCACACCATCGGCCAACTTGTTGAACAGGTTCGGTGGCAGCGCCACGTCGGCCCCGGCATTGGGGGTATCGATTTGATAGGTTGAGAACGTATCCTCCCACTCTGGCGCAAGCTGGATCAGTGGGATCGATCCATCCTCGCGTTTCATGTCGGCGATCAGCTGAAAGCCAAGCTGCTGGCGGACGAGTTCACAAATGCTTTCGGGTTGCGTTGTGGTCAGGCGCGCCTCGGCGATGCTTTCAAGGATCAGGGCCATGTTTCGGATGGACACCCGTTCCTCCAGTAACAAGCGCAGAACCGCGTGCAGCGTGTCCATCGGAACCTTGTCGGGAATCAATTCGTCCAGCAGCTTGCGATTGGCCTCGGCCCGGACCGGATCGCTGAGGCGGGTCATTTCCGACAGCAGCCGTCGCAGAGATTTCAACGTCAGCAGGCGCGGGAAATTCTGTTTGATGATCTCAAGCAGGTGGGTGGCAAGGATTTCCGGCGGCGTGACGATTGTTGCTCCGTTCAGCGCGGCGGTTTCCTGATCCTTGGGCAGAATCCACCGCGCTGGGGCTCCATAGACCGGTTCGGTCACATCGGTGCCATCGGGCAGCAGATCCGCGCCGTCCTGCACCAGAGCCAGCACCAACTCTGAATTCAGAACTCCGCGCGCTTGTTCAACCCCGTGGACCTTGATCACATAGGTACCAATGGGCAGATCGGACCGGTCCGTCAGACGTATCTCGGGCAGGATCAGACCAAAGCTGGACGCCACATAAGTCCGCATATTGGCGATACGCGCATCCAGTCCAGTGCCGGGGTTCAGCACCATGCTGACCAGATCGGGGGCGAACTCCAGATGCAGATCGTCAAGGTCCAGAATGTCGCCGATGGCTTGCGAAACCGGGGCCTCGGCCTCGGGGGCTTGCGCCGTGTCCGGTTCGGTTTTCTGCGTCTGAAACATGGCATAGGCCGCGTAACCCAAAACGCCAGCGCCCAGAATGAAGGGCAAAAATGGTAGCCCGGGCACCAAGGCAAACAGGACCATCAGCACGGCAACCGTTCCCAACGCTGCCGGATGCCGCCCCAGTTGCGAGAAAATCGCGCTGTCGGTCGCGCCCTGTGTGCCTCCGCGTGCCAGCAACAGCGCTGACGCGATCGAGATGATCACCGCCGGGATTTGCGACACCAGCCCATCGCCCACGGTCAGGATTGCATAGGTTTCAAAGGCAGACCCGACCGGCATACCATGCACGATCACACCCATGACCAGCCCCATCACGAGGTTCAGCAAGGTAATCAGCAGACCGGCAACCGCGTCGCCCTTGACGAATTTCGACGCACCGTCGAGTGAGCCGAAAAACGTCGTTTCCTGCTGCTCAAGCTCGCGCCGTTCTTTCGCCTGCTGGTGGTCGATGGCCCCGGCTGACATGTCGCTGTCGATGGCCAACTGTTTGCCGGGCATTCCGTCCAGCGCAAAGCGCGCACCGACTTCGGCCATGCGGGCGGCACCTTTGGTGATGACCATGAAGTTCACGATCAGCAGGACGCCGAACACCACAAGCCCCAGAAAGATGCTACCGCCCATGACGAACTGGGCAAAGCCTTCGATGACATCTCCGGCAGCGTTGGTGCCCGTGTGCCCCTGACCGATGATCAGCTTGGTCGAGGACACGTTCAGCGACAGCCGTAACATCAGCGAGGCCAGCAGGATCGTCGGAAAGGACGAGAAATCCAGTGGCCGTTCGATAAACAGGGTCAGGGTAAAAATCAGGATCGCCAGCGCGAATGAGGCCGCCAGACCTACGTCCAACACCCATGCAGGCATCGGCAGGATCATCATCACGATGACGGTCATCAACGCCAGCGCCAGCAGAACGGTCGGCGAAAACAGGGTGCGAATGTCGATCCGGGGCAAAGGCTGTATCCTAGTTGAAGGCGATAAAGGCTTGTGCAGAACCCGAGGCCGGCACCAGTGATCCCAGCAGGCCACGCCGCGTCCGGTCCTGCGCCAACGGAATCAGCGGGCTCGCTAACCCGGCAAAGGGATCGGTCGAATGCGATGGGTGCGCACCATCCAACGCTGCCAGAGCCGCCTGAAACCGGCGCCGATACGCTTGCGCCAGATCTGGCGTGCGCGAGTGATAGGCCCCTGCGGCGGCGGGCCATGATCCAAGTTCAGCATAAAGCTCGCTCAGGAAACGGGCCGCATAGCGGGCGTTTTCGTCCGCGTCGAACATCGCGTCGATGGACCGGAACGCCTTGCCGTGCCAGCGATAGTTGATCTGAAAACACCCGATGTCGAAACTGCGCTTGCCAGCTTTAAATATCTCAAAGACATAAGCCTTGGCTTCATGTTCGGACGTGAACCAGTAACCTTGTCCTTCGACATTGATGGCCCATGGCCAGGGCTGCAGCTGCCCGTCGCGAGACCGCCCGGTTTCAACGCGGGTGATCGCCTTGAGCACATCCAGCGGAACGCCTTCTGCGCGCGCGGCGCGTTCCGCAGCCTGATCACAGGTGGACGCAGCCACCGCAGTAGCAGCGACGAAATACAAAAGCAGCGCAATCAGGGGTTTGGGCATTCTGCCGGTCCGGGAAGTGATTCAGTCCCGTCAAACTAGCCGTCATTCGGTTTACAGAGCGTTATCGCCTGTTCAGTTCCGATCGATCCGGCGACCGAAGACGACGCTGGTATTGGTTCTCAGCACGCCGGGGATTTTCGCCAGTTCGTCCACCAGAATATCCAGATCCTCGATCCGAGGCGCTTCGGCTGACAGCAGCAGGTCAAAATCTCCATTGATCGACAGGCACAGCTTGACCTCGGGATATGCCTCAAGCCGGTTGATGATGCGGCGGGTTTCCTTCTGCTGAACCTCCAGCAGGACAATGACCTGAACCTTGGGAGTATCTTCCGCCTCGCGCAGGATGACCGAATAGCCCGCGATAACACCGCGTTCCTGCATTCGGTTGATACGCTCATGCACCGTCGTGCGAGCCACGCCGAGCTTCGCGGCGATATGCGTGGTGGAATCCCGGGCATTGTGTTGCAGGGCGGCGATGATGCGGCGGTCAAGCTGATCCATGGTCATTTCGGTTTAGTGCAGAAGATTGCCCTTGCTCAAGGCTTGTCAGGTTGCGTTTGCGCTGTTTTCGGATGTTCTGGCCGCCAGAGCAGCGGCGCAAGACACAGACCGATGAGCGAGGCTATAGACATGCAGGTCAGTGCAACCGCGACGCCAAACGCCGTCATCAGCCATCCGGCCAGCGGATACAGCACCAGCCAGCAGGCATGTGACAGGGTGAACTGGGCCGCGAAAAGCGCCGGACGATCCTCGGGCGGGGCCGAGCGGGTCAAAAGCCGCCCCGATGGGGTCAGGGTGGCCGAATAGCCAAAGCCGATACAGGCCCATAGCAGCGTGAGCAGACCGAGTGACAGCGGCCCAGCACCCGAAAACAGCGCCGCCACGGCCATGGTGCTGGTGGATATCCCCGCTCCGGTCAGCATGACGTTCCGCTCGGGAAATCTGTCCAGCAGACGCGGCAGCACAAAGGCAGCCAGCATCGATCCGCCGCCGAACCCGGCCAATGCGATGGCAACGGCGCTTTCCGGTAGGCCAAGGTTCGAACGCACGATGACCACGGTGTTGACGATAACCATCGCGCTAAGCGCCGCCGCAGCCCAGCTAAGCGCCAGCAAACCACGCAGGCGCTCTGTCCTCAGATACATGCGGATACCGCGGGTCGTTCGGTTATAGATGCCGCGCCTTTTTGTCGGTTTGGGTGAGGGCAGGGCAACCGACAGAACCAGCAGGGCCGAGGCAACAAAGCCAAGGCTGGTGCCCCAGAACAGGCTGTCGAAACTCACCACCATCAGCAGCACTGCCGCCAGCATCGGGCTGAGCAGGCTTTCCAGATCATAGGCCAGCCGCGACAGGGACAGCGCGTTTGTGTAGTCTTTTTCGTCGGGCAGCACGTCCGGGATCGTTGCCTGAAACGCAGGCGTAAATCCGGCCGAGGCTGATTGCAGCACAAAGATCAGAACATAGACCTGCCAGACCTCAGAGACAAAGGGCAAACCTATGGCAACGGCAGCCCGCACCAGATCCAGCGCAACCAGCATCCTGCGCCGGTCCACCTGTTCGGCAAAGGCCGCCGCCAGCGGTGCGACGACTACATAGGCCAACATCTTGATCGTCAGCGCAGTGCCCAGAACCAGCCCGGCCTGATCGCCCGCCAGATCATAGGCAAGCAGACCCAGCGCAATGGTGGCCAGCCCGGTCCCCGTCAGGGCAACAAGCTGTGCCCCGAACAGGTGGCGGTAAGTCCGGTTGTGAAGAACGCCCAGCATCGGTCACAGGTATTTGGTTATGGTCTTGAAGTCGTCGATGTTGGCTTTTGCACGCTCGGGCGCAGCCGAGAGGCAATGATCGACATGATCATGGATCAGCACGCGTTTGGCGTTGGTGATCGCCTTTTCCACAGCAAACAATTGCTGGGCGATCTCGGGGCAGGGGGCCTGATCCTCCAGCATGGCGATGACCTTGGCCAGATGCCCATGCGCGCGTTTCAGGCGCGCGGTGATCTGAGGGTGGGATTGGTGCGTGTATTCGGACATGTAGTAACCCTATCCTCCCCTAGGGGATAAAGTCAACCTCAGCAAACTGTGTCAGGCGTGGTCGTGCCGATAGCGTTGAGTTTGCCTGCCAAACCTCCTATCTCGGGGGCGATACCGCATAAAGGAAGACGCGCGTGGCGAACCACTTGTATAAAAATGACTTGCCGGACGGGCTGGATATGGGCCCGGTCGTGGCCATTGATTGCGAAACTATGGGGTTGAACCCGCATCGCGACCGCCTTTGCGTCATTCAGATGTCGGGCGGCGATGGCAACAGCCATATCGTTCAGGTCGAAAATGGCCAGACGCAGGCCCCCAACCTGTGCGCCATGCTGGAAAATCCCGATGTGCTG
Source organism: Ruegeria sp. E1 (assembly GCF_056534225.1). NCBI lineage: Bacteria > Pseudomonadati > Pseudomonadota > Alphaproteobacteria > Rhodobacterales > Roseobacteraceae > Ruegeria > Ruegeria sp. E1. Next base: position 109,317 of record NZ_JBQFPE010000008.1, read on the forward strand.
AAACTGTTCCATTTCGGACGCTTCGATATTGCCGCGATGTATCACGCCTTTGGCGCATTGGCCGCGCCGGTCTATTGCACCAAGATCGCCAGCCGCCTTGTGCGCACCTATACCGACCGGCACGGGCTGAAAAACCTGTGTCAGGAATTGATCGGCGTCGATATCTCGAAGCAGCAGCAGATGAGCGACTGGGGCGCAGAAACCCTGTCCGAGGCGCAGTTGGAGTATGCGGCTTCGGACGTCTTGTACCTGCACCGTCTGCGCGAAGCGCTGGACGCGCGATTGGTCCGCGAAGGCCGGACCGAGATGGCACAGGCGTGTTTTGACTTCTTGCCAATGCGTGCGAAGCTGGACCTCGCCGGTTGGCCCGAAACGGATATTTTTGCACACTCATGACAGATTCCGAATCCTTTCTGAAAACTGCGCGTCAGGTCGTCACCGATGAGGCCCGCGCGCTGGATGTTCTGGCCGATAGCCTGAACGAGGATTTTGCCGAAGCCGTGCAGATGATTCTGAATGCAACAGGGCGCATCATTATCAGCGGCATCGGCAAGTCCGGTCATATCGGGCACAAGATTGCAGCGACGCTGGCCAGTACCGGAACGCCGGCCTATTTCGTGCATCCGGCCGAAGCGAGTCATGGCGATCTGGGCATGGTGTCCAAGGGCGACGTGGTTTTGGCAATCTCGAATTCGGGCGAAGCGCCGGAGCTTGCAAATCTGCTGGCGTTTACCCGCCGGTTCGGGATGCCTTTGATCGGCCTGTCCAGCAAGCCCGAAAGCACATTGATGAAACAGGCCGACGTGCATCTGCTGATCCCGTCGATGGGAGAGGCCTGCGGCTATGGCATGGTGCCCTCAATCTCAACCACGCTGACGCTGGCGATGGGCGATGCGCTGGCGATTGCGTTGATGAAATACCGCGATTTCAAGCCCGAGAATTTCCGCGACTTCCATCCCGGCGGCAAGTTGGGGGCGCAGCTGAGCAAGGTGCGCGACCTGATGCATATGGATACACCTGTCGTTCCCAGCGGCACGCCGATGGGCGAAGCACTGCTGGTGATGAGCCAGAAGAGCTTTGGCGTCGTCGGCGTGACCGACAAGACCGGTCGCCTGCTGGGAATTGTCACCGATGGCGACTTGCGCCGCAATATGAACGGCCTGCTCGACCGCAATGTCGATGACGTCATGACAAGCAACCCACTGACCATTCCACCGAATGCTCTCGCGCAGGAGGCTGTTGCGATCATGAATGACCGCAAGATCACCTCTTTGTTCGTGGTCGACCCCAAGGCCGATGGTCAGGCGCAGGGGCTGTTGCACATCCATGACTGTCTGCGTGTCGGACTGGGGTGAAGGGGGCCGAGGTGGATCGCTATTCCCGTATGGTGCAGTTCTTCAAGGTGCTGTTGCCGCTGGCGGCGATCTTTCTGCTTGCGACCGTTTTCCTGCTGTCGCGCAGTATCGACACCAACGGTACCGGTCCGTTTTCCAGCGACATCGTAGATCAGCGCCTTTCGGATCAGGTCGTCACACTGCCCGACTACAAAGGCGTGACCCGCAAAGGCGAAGAAGTCCGGGTCGAGGCGCGTCAGGCCAGCCAGGGACAGAAAGGCGACAATCCCAAAGCCTCCGAAATTCATGGTCGCTATAACCTGCACAGCGGGCGCAGGATCACCATGGTGTCGAACGAAGGTACGATCCGACCCGACAAGGGCACAGCGACCTTTGTTGGTGACGTGGTGATCACCACGGCGGATGGCCTTCAGGTTACAACTGACCTGTTGAACACATCGCTGGACGAAATTCGCGGTGATACGCCGGGACAGGTTGATGGAACTGGCCCAATCGGTGACTTTACCGCAGGTCGCATGACCTTTGGCACGGAAAAAAAGGACGGACCCGTCCATATTCTTTTTACAGACGGCGTGAAACTGATATACGAACCGCAAAAAGCTGAAAGATAACCTGTGTTTGATGTACGCGTCGCCTTTGTTACCCTTGCGCTGGCCTTCGGTGCCCTAACCGCTGCGGCGCAAGAGGCTCAGGTGGCGTTCGGCTCACCAAACGCGGACCCGACCCTGCCGGTCGAGGTCACATCCGAGACACTCAATGTGAATCAAGAGGATGGCTCGGCCGAGTTTCTGGGCAATGTCATTGTTATTCAAGGCGAAATGCGTCTGACGGCGGAACGGGTTCTGGTCATCTACAACGAAGCACAATCCGCCATCGAACGGATGGAGGCGACGGAAAACGTGGTGCTGGTCAGCCCTCCGGACGCAGCCGAAGGGGATTGGGCGGAATACACCATCGAATCCGGCGTGATCGAGATGAAGGGCAATGTGCTGCTGACCCAAGGCCCCAGTGTCATCAGCGGTGACGAGATGATCGCCAACCTGACCACCGGGCTGGCCACCATGTCGGGCCGGGTCAAGACAATCCTGCAGCCGGGTGGCAACTGATGGCTGGCCCCCAACTCTCAGTTGCCGAAGGTTCGTCCGGTCTCAGGATCGAAAAGCTGCGCAAATCCTATCGCAAGAAAACCGTGATCCGGGATGTTTCGATGACATTGGACCGGTCTGAGGTCGTTGCGCTGCTGGGTCCGAACGGATCGGGCAAAACCACTACGTTCTATTCGGTCGCCGGTCTGGTTTTCCCCGAAGCCGGAACCGTCACCATTGATGGCCAGAACGTTACCACCCTGCCGATGTATCGCCGCGCCCGTCTGGGCATCGGGTATCTGCCGCAGGAAATGTCGATTTTCCGGGGCATGAGCGTTGAAGACAATATTTCGTCCGTGCTGGATATCACCGTCAAACACGCCCACCGCCGCAAGGAACGGCTGGAAGAGTTGCTGTCGGATTTCTCGATCGAACATCTGCGCCGCGCCCCAGCGCTTGCCCTGTCGGGCGGAGAGCGTCGCCGCGTTGAAATCGCGCGCTGCCTGGCCGCTGATCCGAAATACCTGCTGCTGGACGAACCCTTTGCGGGGGTTGATCCCATCAGTGTGGGCGATATTCGCCATCTGGTTGCCGATCTGAAGAAGCGCGGTATCGGCGTGCTGATTACGGATCACAACGTGCGGGAAACGCTCGAAATCGTCGATCGGGCCTACATCCTGCATGACGGGCAGGTTCTGATGTCGGGCTCACCGGACGAAGTGGTCGAAAACGAAAATGTGCGCCGCGTTTATCTGGGTGAAAACTTCCGTATTTCATGAGGTTGCGCCAAAAGGCGCTCGGGATATGTCAGAAATCTCGAATTTCCGCACCTGTTTTGATTGACTCTTCCGTCGTCTCTTGCCTCAATTGGTGCATGGCATTTCTTCGGTTCCAGTTTGGATCTCGATCCCCCTTCGCGAAAGGGCCGGGGCAACAGCAACCGCAGAAAAGGCCGATACCCCCCACCCGATAAAAACAGGTCCGTCGCGAAACGCGACGTCAGAATGGGTGTGAATTGTGAAGGAGACCACATGCGTTACCAAATCAGCGGAAAACAGATCGACATCGGTGCGGCCCTGCAGACCCATGTGCAGACCGAACTGGGCGAGGTCGTGGGCAAATATGCTCAGCGACCAACTGACGCCAATGTCGTCTTTTCCCGTTCGGCGCATGAATATGTATGCGAAACCACGGTGCATTTATCCACCGGACTGACGGCGCAGGCCAAAGCCCACGCAACCGAGATCTACGCGGCATTTGAGGGCTGTTGCGACAAGATGGAAACCCAGCTACGTCGCTACAAGCGACGTTTGAAGGATCACCACAAGGATCGGTCCGAGCCGGTTGAACTCTTTGGCGCGTCCTCTTATATCCTCGCCTCTGACGAATCGGATTCGGCGGATGAGCCCGATTCGTTGCAGCCGATGATTGTGGCTGAGATGGAGACGAAGATCCCATCGCTGAGTGTTGGTGAAGCCGTTATGCAGATGGAACTTGCCGGTGCGCCGGTGCTGGTGTTCCGCAATGAAGGCAAGGACGGATTGAATGTCGTGTATCGCCGCGAGGACGGCAATATCGGCTGGATCGATCCGTAACAGGCAAAGATAACAAAGCGCCCTCTGACGGGTCAGGGGGCCGCTACGGAGCGAGATCATGGAGCTTTCGAGCATACTGAAGCCCGAAGCAGTGCGTGTATTGTCAGCCGCGTCCAGCAAGAAGCGGCTGTTTCAGGAAATCGGCGATATTGCTGCGGCTACACTGGCGCTGGATGCACAGGCGATTGTCGAAAACCTGCTTGAACGCGAAAGTCTGGGACCGACCGGCGTGGGCCATGGCGTGGCCCTGCCTCATGCGCGCCTGCCTGAAATCGAAGCGGTTTCAGGGGTGTTCATTCTGCTGGAGAAGCCCATTGATTTCGGTTCCGTTGACCGGCAACCGGTGGATCTGGCGTTCTCCCTCTTCGCACCGGACGAGGCGGGTGTCGAACATCTCAAGGCGCTGGCTCTTGTGTCGCGCACCCTGCGCGAACCAACGGTTTGCGCCAAGCTGCGGGCCAACCCGGACCCGGTCAAGCTTTATGCGATTCTGACCGAAGCGCAGTCGATGCAGGCCGCATAGGCCCATAAAGATCGAATTTCCGGCGGCCTGTGGCCGCCTGGATCCTTCCAAACCCGTAAATTCGTTGGTTGTCAGCTGGCAATCGCATCTGCGGTTGCTTCGTAGAACCGTTCAAGCCCTTCAAGTGTCGGTGCCGGTCCGGACAATCCTTCGGGCGCATCCAGACCGGCGGCCAGAACGATTGTGTTGACGAAGTTGAAGATGCCACAGACCTCGACAACCTCGTAGACCGCATTTTCGCTCCACCCGGCCTGTCGCGCTGCATTATAAGCTTCGCGAATCTCAGTGCCATTCTTGCTGTGCAGCGACAGCGCATAGTCCAGCAAGGGTTGAATACGCTCATGCGTTTCTGCGATAGGGCCCGAGAATACCTCTGCAAAAACGGTATGGTAAAAGGTGCAATAGGGGGTCGTATTCTGCTGCGAAACGAATGCCGCGATGGCCTCACGCTCGCCTCTCGTCAATTCGCCCTTTGCGCACATGATGTCGTGTAGAAGACGAACAAGCCGTTCCGAGTTTCGCGGAAACAAGGTCAGAACCTCGGTCAGATCGCTGCCCGCCGAAAGCCCGTCGAAATTTGCCATATTGAAACAATCCTATCAAAATTTGCCTATGTGAATGCCACATTCGACCTGTGGTTGAACGCAGGCTATTCGCACACACCCGGATTGTCATCAAAATCCGTAGACAGAGCCACGTCTTTTTTTGTCAGGCCATCGAGCTTTGGGACCAGTGGACAAATCGCCAATCCGGAATTCCGGACGTCATAACGAGCTATCCGCCATGCAGACCAATCAGCCGCCGGTTCCCATTTCCAGCGTCCACCAGATCTTGCCGCCACCTTCCTGATGCCAGGCGAAGCCCATCTGCGTTGCCTTGGGATCCATGATGACGGCGCGCGGTCCCGGCTCCTGCATCCAGGCGGCCAGTGTTTCGGTCTCGGTCTCATAGGTCTCGGAAATCGCCTCGCCCAGGAATGTCCCGAAATACCCGGCGCGGGCGGCCCGGTCGATCGGCGATGATCCGTCCGAACCAAAATGCCAAGGGCGATTCTGGCGCGCCATGTCCTTGGAATGGGTCGCGGCAGCGGCGTTCAGGCTTGAATTCAGCTGAACGGCCTGCAGGCCCTGCGCCTGACGTAGAGCATTGACCGAATCCAGCATCCGGAACTGCAGCTTTTCCGGGTTTCCCCGGATTTTGTATACCGAGGGCAGCGGCCTGCCATCTGCCCCCAACGCGGTCGTGCGCGAATCGGTACATGCCGCCAAAGCGACGAAACAGATCATAAGAAGGGAAAGAATACGCGTCATGATGGGCCTGATTTTTGTGTCGAACAGGGAAATAGCCTGCCTGACGCCCCGGGGCAAATGTACAATGGCCTTAGCCTGCATGATTCTGCCGGTTTGATTTGCGACTGAAGCATTCTGGCCATAGAATGCGGCTGATTTCTGCTGTCTCATACAAAAGGACCGCCCGATATGGTCAAAAAGCATATTTTGAAACCGTCCCGCCGCGGGTTCATGGCAGGGGCCGTTGCCAGCCTCGCCTCACCCGCCGTTGCACAGTATATTCCCGGCGATCCGCTGCGCCCTGCACCCGAGCCGGAACCACAGGTGCGCCGTAACGTGTCGGGATTCCGGGCGCTTGACTGGCGGCCCTATTTCTCGAACACCAATAACGGCGCGATCCTGGTCGATACCGTCTCGCGGGCGCTGCATTATTGGTCAGATGATCAATCGGTGTACAAACTCTACCCCTCATCCGTGCCACTGACCGAGGAATTGACTCGCCGCGGCCGCACCAGCGTGATCCGCAAGGTCGAAGGGCCAAGCTGGTCTCCGACGCCGTCGATGAAAAAGCGCAATCCCGAATGGCCGGACCATATTCCACCGGGGCCCGATAACCCGTTGGGAACACATGCTTTGTACCTGAGCTGGAAATACTACCGCATTCACGGAACCCACGATACGCGTAAAATCGGTCGCAGATCGTCCAACGGGTGCATTGGTCTGTTCAACGAGGACATTGCAGAGCTGTTTGGAATGGCGAAGGTTGGCACGCAAGTGTTGCTAATTTGACGACATTTTGGCGCGTGAACCCGCTTTTCCCGTAAGTTGCAATTGCATTCCCTTTGCATTGCTGATTAGAAAAAACCACGAGGTAAGTCTTGGATGCGCGTTCCAGATCAATGGATTCGCGCAAATTCTGGAGGTTAATTATGAAGAAACTCGTTCTCGCTGCTGCACTGACTGCTGCTGCTTCGACCGCATATGCCGGTAACCTGGAAGAGCCAGTTGTTGAGGCACCTGTTGTTGTCGAAGAAACCCAAGGTTCGTCGCAGGGCATCATCCTGCCGCTGATCCTGCTGGTTGTAGTTGCCGCAGCTGTTGCAGCAAGCTAAGTCGACGAGACATACGATCTAAAAGGCGGTGGAGCAATCCACCGCCTTTTTTCGTTTTCAGGCGGCGCGTTTAGTCCAGCCATCCCTTTAGATTGTTTTGAATGATCTTGCCCAGCGCCGCGATGTGCGAATCATCGTCGTTGAGGCAGGGGATATAGCTAAAGCTCTCGCCCCCGGCTTCTTCAAAGCTTTCTTTGATCTCTTCGTTGATCTCTTCCAGCGTTTCGATGCAATCGGCTGAAAAGGCAGGGGCGATAACGGCAATGTTCTTTTTGCCTTGCCGCGCCAGATCGGCGACATGTTCGACGGTATAGGGTTTCAGCCATTCTTCCGGGCCAAAGCGGGACTGGAAGGTTGAAACCAGCTGATCATCCGACCAGCCAAGCCGCTCCTTCAGCAGCCTTGTGGTTTTCACGCATTGGCAGTGATAAGGATCGCCCTGCTGCAGGTATCGCTCGGGCATTCCGTGGTAGGAACAGACCAGAGTATCCGGCTTGGTCTCCATCGTGGCATAGGCACGCTCGACCGAGGTGGCCAACGCATCGATATAGGCCGGCTCGTCAAAATAGGCAGGCACCGTGCGGCTGGCGGGTTGCCAGGCTTCTTCCATCAGAGCGCGGAAGAATTGGTCATTTGCAGTGGCAGTCGTGGCCCCGGCGTAATGAGGGTAAAGCGGGAAGAACAGGATGCGGTCGCACCCCTCGGCCACCATCTGCCGGACCTTGGACTTGGTCGACGGATTGCCATAGCGCATACAGAAATCGACCATCACCTGATCGCCATACCGCGCCTGCATCGCATCGCGCAGCTTGGCGGTCTGATCCTTGGTGATCGTCATCAGGGGGCTTTCGCCCTTTTCATGGTTCCAGATCGACTTATACGCCTCGCCCGAGCTAAAGGGCCGTTTGGTCAAAATGATCCCCTGCAGGATCGGTTGCCATTTCCATTTGGGATAGTCGATGACGCGCTGATCCGACAGAAACTCGTTCAGATACCGCCGCATTGGCCAATAGCTGTAGCCATCAGGCGTGCCCAGATTGGCCAGCAGGATGCCGACGCGACCCATCTTGACCTTGGGATGATCCGTGGGCGCATGTGCGGGGCGAGTGGCATCAAACATCTGAAGCTTCCTGAGATTTCTGTTCCGGCCTGAGATAAACGGAAATGCTGCGCCGTCAATCGGGCAGTTTGGTTTCATCCGTTCGCAACGCATCCGCCAGACGCGTTTGCGCCGATCCGGGGCGAAGGGGTTTGGGCTGGCTGTCGTCGGGCGACCAGCCTGTCAGACAGATCAGATCAAAGGTTGCCGTCAGGCGGCCGGACGGGGCTGCGAAGTGTTCTGCATAGATAGTCTGCGCTGCGTCAAACACGGCGCGTTGGGTGGGGTGCCGCAGCCGCGCGCTCAGCGCGTTGGTTTCGCCCATGGCCCGCAGATCCCGCATCAGATGCCAAATGTCACGATACTCGGCCTTCAGAGGGACTGAATCTGCCACCGGCAAAGCCAGCCCTGCGCGTTGCAGCAACCCACCCAGATCGCGCAGCTCTGCCATGGGTGCCACGCGCGGGCTGAGGCCCCCGGCAATCGAGACTTCGGCCTGCCCAAGGGCTGCGCGTAATTCATGCAGGGTTTCCCCGCCCAGACACACCACAAGCAACAGCCCATCCGGGCGCAAGGCGCGCCGACACTGAATCAACTGTCCAACCGGATCATTCGCCCAGTGCAGCGCCATGGCGTGAATCACCAGATCATGGGCCCCTTGCGACAGGTCCAGCACGTCATCATCCGCCACCATGCAGGCATCGGGAAGCAGATTGGCCCAAATCTGTGGAAAGGAACTCACGATCGCAGGGGCCGTAAAGGTCCTGTTAACCATGGACAGACGATCCTGCACCTCGTCCATGGCCGTGCGATGCAGGAACAGGTCTTCGACGCGGGCGCGGGCGCGATGCAGGGTAAGGGCCTGCCGGTCAAATAATGAGGGCGTGTTGGACGCGGGCAATTTCATAAGCCGCAGGTATCGCATCCGGCAACGGATTCAAACAGCTGTCGAACTTGTTTATCCACCCCGCTGCATATCATGCGGTGATCTGACGGCCTCAGATTTTGGCCTCTGTGGTTCGTGCTGGCGGGATACGCCCTTTATCGGTGGTACCATCTGCGAAAGCTGCGGCGTGCCTCTGCCGGGTGCGCGGGACGGGTTCCGTATAGACTGCGACGATTGTCTGAAAGCGCCGCGACCATGGCGCGACGGACGGGCTGCACTGCTATACGAAGGCAAGGCACGGTCCTTGATCCTGGCCTTGAAACATGGCGACCGGCCCGAGCTTGCGCGCCCTGCCGCACGATGGATGGAACTGGCAGGGCAGGGCTTGCTCCGACCGGGCCTGTTGGTCGCACCCGTTCCGCTGCATTGGACCCGCCTGCTGAAACGGCGATACAATCAGTCAGCCTTGCTGGCCCAGCATCTCGCCCGCACCACGGGGTTGGAGTGTTGTCCGGACCTGTTGGTTCGTAACCGCCGAACGCCGGTTCTGGATGGCAAGACCGCGGATCAGCGCGCGGGTGTTCTGGCAAATGCCATCGCGCCACATCCGAGGCGGGTTGGCAGAATGAAGCATCGCGATATTCTGTTGGTCGATGACGTCATGACCTCGGGCGCGACGCTGGCGGCTTGCACCCGTGTGTGTCAGGCCGCAGGGGCAAATCATATTTTCGTGTTGGCTCTGGCGCGCGTTGCCAAGGATGCCTAATTCGCCCAAGATTGTGCGAAACCCGAAGGGACGGAATATGAAACCCGTAGAAATCTATACCTCGCCGCTCTGCGGCTTTTGCCACGCGGCCAAACGGTTGCTGAAACAGAAAGGCGTCGAATTCAAGGAAGTCGACGTGCTGATACACCCCAAGCGCAAGCCCGAGATGATCCAGCGCGCAGGCGGCAAACGCACCGTGCCGCAAATCTTCATCGGCACGCAGCATGTGGGCGGCTGCGACGACCTCTATGAACTCGAGCGTCAGGGCAAGCTGGATCGTCTGCTGGCGGCATGAAGTCCGCACTGCTGCAGATCACTTCGTCGGACGATCCGGCCGAGAATCTCGATATGGTGCGCGCCCTGATGGCAGAGGCGGCAGATCAGGACGCGCGCTTTATCCTGACGCCCGAAGTAACGAACTGCGTCTCGACCAGCACCACGCGACAGCGCGCGGTTTTGCAGCACGAAGAAGATGACATCACGCTCGCGGGCCTGCGCGATCAGGCCGCCGCGCTGGGCGTGTGGCTGCTGATCGGCTCGCTGGCGATCAAGACCCACGACGCCGATGGCCGCTTTGCCAACCGGTCCTTCATGATCGACCCACAGGGGCAGATCGTGACGCGATATGACAAGATCCATATGTTCGACGTGCAGGTCACGGAATCCGAGACCTTCCGCGAATCAAAAAACTACCGCCCCGGCGACCGGGCCGTGATTGCGCAGACCGATTTCGGCACGGTTGGCCTGAGCATCTGCTACGACATCCGCTTTCCGCATCTCTATGCCGCGCTGGCGCAGGCGGGTGCGCGCATCCTGACCGTCCCGGCCGCGTTTTCGCCCGTCACGGGGGCGGCGCATTGGCAATCACTGCTGCGCGCGCGGGCGATTGAGACCGGCTGTTGGGTGCTGGCGCCCGCCCAGACCGGAGAGCACCCGAAAACGCACGGCAAGACACGCTACACCCACGGCCACAGCATGGTTGTCGCCCCGTGGGGAGAGGTGCTGATCGACGCAGGCACCGATCCGGGCATTCACATTTTCGATTTGGATGATAGTTCTGTGACAGAGGCGCGCCGCCGCGTGCCCTCACTGACTCACCTGCGGCCCTTTGACGGGCCCTGATCCAGAACCGGACTTATGACGGACGAGAAAAATGCCCTTGCAGTCACGTTGTTCAGCGAGATCCTGACCGCTGATCAGTTGCTGCGCAACCGGCTTAGCCGGGTGCTGCCCAAGGGCATGGAAATCTCGCATTTTTCAGTGCTGAACCATCTGGTCTTTGTCGGAGACGAACGCAGCCCGGCGCAACTGGCCAACACGTTCCACGTGACCCGTGGCGCGATGACCAACACCTTGGCCAAGCTGGAATGGGCTGGATACATCCACATCCGCCCTGACTGGGACGACGCCCGCCGCAAGATGGTCGCCATCAGCCCCGCCGGCCGCCGCGCCCGCGATCAGGCGATTTCGTCCATTGCCCCGCTGATCAACCGCGTAGTCGGAGAGCTGGGGCTGGAACGCGTCCGCAGTACGTTGCCCGTGCTGAGGGATTTGCGGTTGCAGTTGGAGGGCGAGTAGCGGAGACCTAGTTGGTCACTGTAACGACCTGCTCCCATATGTCTGTAACGATCTTATCGTTTATAGCGCTCATCCTATCGTACAGCTTTGTTTCCCATGAACGCTGAGCGACGGAGCGTGCATATCGAATCGCGCGCTCGAATGCTGCTTCTGCCTCTTCATTCCGGCCCAATTGCGAAAGAGCTATGCCGCGTTCAAGGTTTATGATTGATCCTCTAGCTTGCCCAATAGGCGTCAGCCGAGCCCAAGCACTACTTACAAGTGCGACATTACAGAAACCGAGTTTGACTTTACCTTCGTTGCGATCGCTCTTGCAGGCCAAGCCATTGAAGGCGGAAAACATACCTACAAGCCAGAACATAATAAATGCGAATGCCAGAATTGAGCCGAGGCTCTCACGTGTCTTTGGCGTTTCTTCAGGCGGGGCAAACTTCATATAATTAAAGCCAAAAAAGCTATTTTGATTAAGCGTAGGATGGGTTTCTAACCCATCATCAATTCTCGGAAACCACAGGCAAGATGGGTTAAAAACCCATCCTACTCCGCCTTCACACTCGCCGTCACATAATTCACGCTCAGATCCCGGTCCGAGATCGACCAGTTCCAAAGGATCGGGTTGAAGACGAACCCCTTGCGGTCCACCGGGTCCAGCCCGGCCTGACGCAGCAGGTCGAACAGCTCTTCGGGGGTTATAAACTTGTTCCATTCATGCGTGCCGCGGGGCAGCCAGCGCATGACGACCTCGGCCCCGAAAATGGCCATAGCATAGGATTTCGGGTTGCGGTTGATGGTCGAGCAGATCAGCAACCCGCCCGGTTTCAGCAATTGTTGCGAGGCTGTCAGGAAGCCCAAAGGGTCGGCCACGTGTTCGACCACCTCCATATTCAGCACCACGTCGAATTGCTCGCCCGCAGCGGCCATGTCCTCGGCGGTGGTGTGGCGATAGTCGATCTGTAGGCCCGATTGCTCGGCGTGAATGCGGGCGACGGGCAAGTTGCCCTCGGCGGCGTCTGCACCCACGACCGTCGCGCCCAGACGCGCCATCGGTTCGCTCAGCAGCCCTCCGCCGCAGCCGATATCCAGCAGGCGCAGGCCCTCGAACGGGTTCGGTGTGGTCAGGTCGCGGTCAAACTCCCCGGCGATTTGCTGGGTGATATAGTCCAGACGGCACGGATTCAGCATGTGCAGCGGCTTGAATTTCCCATGAGGGTCCCACCATTCCGCCGCCATCGCCTCAAATTTTGCGATCTCGGACGGGTCAACCGTGTTCGGATGCGCTTGCATTCCTGTCTCCGTATGCTCTTTTACGTCTTAAGGACTATATAGGGCCATAATGGACAAGTACCCGGACCAAAAGCGCGCAGTTCAATATCTGTACCCGCCGATCGATCCTTTCGATCAGCGCATGGTCGATATGGGCGATGGGCACCGTATTTACGTGGAACAATGCGGTAATCCTGACGGGATTCCGGTGGTCATCCTGCATGGCGGCCCCGGTGGCGGCTGTAGCCCCGCGATGCGGCGTTATTTCGACCCGCAGGCCTATCGGGTGATTCTGTTTGATCAGCGCGGGTGTGGCCGGTCGCGGCCCACGGCATCTGTTGAGAACAACACCACCTGGCATCTGGTTGCGGATATCGAACGTCTGCGCACGCTGTTTGATATCGAGGACTGGATTGTCTTTGGTGGCAGCTGGGGGGCGACGCTGGCGCTGGCCTATGCGCAGACCCATCCCGACCGCGTCAACCGTCTGGTACTGCGCGGCGTGTTTTTGGCGACGCATGCCGAGCTGGATTGGTTCTATGGCGGCGGCGCAGGCAAGTTCTGGCCCGAGCAATGGGCGAAATTCACCGCGCTACTGTCCGACGCGGAACAGAAGGACTCGATCAAAGCCTATAACAAGCGCCTGTTTTCCGGCGACCGCGCGACCGAGATTCTTTATGCCCGCGCCTGGTCGCATTGGGAAAATGCGCTGGCCTCGATCCATACAAACGGATCGGTGGGCGAAAGCCCCGGCGAATATGCGCGGACATTCGCCCGGCTTGAAAACCACTATTTCACCAATGGTGGTTTTATGGAGTTTGATGGTCAGCTTCTGGCGCATATGGACCGGATCAAACATATCCCCGGCCATATCGTGCAGGGTCGTTACGACATGATCTGCCCGCCGCAAGCCGCGTGGAACCTGTCGCAACGCTGGCCGAATGCAGAACTTCGGATGGTGCGTAACGCAGGCCATGCCCTGTCCGAGCCGGGTATCAGCGCTGAATTGGTCCGCATCATGGATCGCGTGGCGGAGGGGACGGAATGACCCGGATCGACCGCCGTGCCCTGTTTACGTCCGGTGCAGCGGCCGCGTTGCTGGCAGCGACCGGAGCGTCGCTTGCAGATACGCCCAAACAGGGCGGTACGTTGCGTCTGGCGGTGCCCCGCGATGACAGTCTGGAACAAGTGGCGCGCGGTGCCGTGTTTGACACGCTGACCGAGATTGCGCCCGATGGCACGCTGCGAGGTGAGTTGGCAACAGGCTGGCAAACCGACGCGCAGGCCCGAGTCTGGGCCTTTGATCTGCGCGATGACGTTCGCTTTCACGATGATCAGCCGTTGACCGTCGAGGACGCGGTGGCAACGCTCGCCACGCTCGGACAGGCCGAGGCTTTGGCCCCAAACCGCGTGCGGCTTGAACTTACCGAAGCAGATCCGGGGTTGCCATTCCGATTGGCCGATAGTCAGTTTGTGGTCACGCGTCGCGGACAGGCCGTGACGCCTTTGCAATCTGCGAACGGAACCGGGTGCTATCGGGTTGAACGGGCTGAGGATGAGCGTCATTTTCTGGGCCGCAAAATAGCAGGCCACTACAAAGATGGCCTTGCAGGTTGGGCGGATGCGATTGAGATCATCGTGATCCCAGACGCAAATGTGCGGGCCGAGGCGCTGCGTGACGGTTTCGTCGATATCGCTGCCTTGCCCGAAAGCGGCACGTTGCGCGCCACGCGTGGCCTGCGGTATCTGCCCGATGAATCGAGCATGGCGCTGGCCGTTGCCGCGCATGTGGGCCTGCCGCGCCAGATCGGGCAGGGGCAGGCGTTGGACGATGGTCGCATCGCCGAGCGGTGGTGGCTGGCGTAAATCCGATCACGATTTGCGCCGGGGGTTGCAGACTCGGAAACTCCTGCGTATATGCATTTGCAACAGCGGCACGTTGGACGTCTGGTCCAAAGTTCCACCGGAAAATTCGACGGGCCGCGCGCCCGTTTTTTTGTGCCCGACGACTGGGTAGAGAACCTGAATGACAAACGACCTGATTGCCAAAGCTGCCATTGACCGGCGTCTGGCCGAGATTATCACCCCCGTGATCGAAGATCTGGGGTACGAACTCGTGCGCATTCGCCTGATGAGCGGCAAGACCACAACGATGCAGATCATGGCCGACAAGCCTGATGGCGGTATCGAAGTCGATGACTGCGCCGAGATTTCCAACGCGGTCAGCGCCACGCTGGATGTCGAAGACCCGATCCTGGATGCCTATACGCTTGAGGTCTCCAGCCCGGGCATCGACCGCCCGCTGACCCGTCTCAAGGATTTTGAGACATTCGAAGGGTATGAGGCCAAGATCGAAACCGCTGAACTGATCGATGGCCGCCGTCGCTTTAAGGGGGAATTGGCCGGGATCGAAGGGGATGAGGTTCTGATCAACATTCCCGAGGGGGATGAGACGATCACCATCGGTCTGCAATTCGACTGGCTGAGCGACGCCAAGCTGGTTTTGACCGATGATCTGATCAAGGAAATGCTGCGCCAGCGCAAAGACGCCGGTGCCCTGAACGAAAACGCTTTCGACGAGATTGAGACCGAAGGGTCCGAAGAGGAGACGAACTGATGGCAATCACCTCAGCCAACCAGCTGGAGCTGCTGCAGACCGCCGAGGCCGTGGCCCGCGAAAAGATGATCGACCCCGGTCTGGTTGTCGAAGCGATGGAGGAATCGCTCGCCCGTGCTGCCAAGAGCCGTTACGGCGCGGAAATGGACATTCGTGTCTCCATCGACCGCAAGACCGGCAAGGCGACCTTTACCCGCGTCCGCACCGTGGTCGAGGATGAAGAGCTTGAGAACTACCAGGCCGAGATGACTGTCGAGCAGGCCAAGCAATACATGGAAGCGCCCGAGGTTGGTGACGTCTTCGTCGAAGAAGTTCCACCGGTTGAAATGGGCAGGATCGCGGCGCAGTCCGCCAAGCAGGTGATCCTGCAAAAGGTGCGCGAAGCCGAACGTGACCGTCAGTACGAAGAATTCAAGGATCGTGCAGGCACCATCATCAACGGTGCGGTCAAGCGCGAGGAATTCGGCAATGTCATCGTCGATCTGGGCGGCGCCGAGGCCGTTCTGCGTCGCAACGACAAGATCGGCCGCGAAAGCTATCGCCCGAATGACCGTGTGCGCGCCTACATCAAAGAGGTTCGCCGCGAAGTGCGTGGCCATCAGATCTTCCTGTCGCGCACCGCGCCGGAATTCATGGCTGAACTGTTCAAGATGGAAGTGCCGGAAATCTATGACGGCATCATCGAGGTCAAGGCCGTGGCCCGTGACCCCGGTTCGCGCGCCAAGATCGCCGTGATTTCGTATGATGGTTCGATTGATCCCGTCGGTGCCTGCGTTGGTATGCGCGGTAGCCGCGTGCAGGCCGTTGTGAACGAGCTGCAGGGCGAAAAGATCGACATCATCCCTTGGAACGAAGATCAGCCGACTTTCCTGGTGAACGCGCTGCAGCCCGCCGAGGTTTCCAAGGTGGTTCTGGACGAAGAAGCCGGCAAGATCGAGGTTGTGGTTCCAGAGGAACAACTGTCCCTCGCCATCGGCCGTCGCGGTCAGAACGTGCGTCTGGCCAGCCAGCTGACCGGTCTCGACATCGACATCATGACCGAAGCCGAAGAATCGGCGCGTCGCCAGAAGGAATTCGAAGCCCGCACCCAGCTGTTCATGGAAACGCTGGATCTGGACGAGTTCTTTGCCCAATTGCTGGTCTCGGAAGGGTTCACCAACCTTGAAGAGGTGGCCTATGTCGAGATTGACGAACTGCTGGTGATCGACGGCGTCGATGAAGGTACTGCGCAGGAACTTCAGGCGCGTGCGCGGGATTACCTTGAGGCACAGGCCAAAGCGGCGCTGGATGCAGCCCGTGCGCTGGGGGCCGAGGATAGCCTCATTGACTTCGAAGGACTGACACCCCAGATGGTAGAGGCGCTGGCCAAGGACGATGTGAAGACGCTGGAAGACTTCGCAACCTGCGCCGACTGGGAACTGGCCGGTGGCTGGACCACGGTCGATGGCGAACGCATCAAGGATGACGGTGTTCTGGAGCCTTTTGGCGTAACGCTGGAAGAGGCACAGGACTTGGTCATGACCGCCCGCATCATGCTGGGCTGGGTTGATCCGGCCGAACTGGAGCAGGCCGAAGAAGACGGTGAAGTCGCAGAGGAGGCCGAGGCCTGATCTCAGGCCTCGGGTGGCGCACATGGGTCGCGGTGGCGTCCATAAGGATCGGTCGGAAGGCCCCGAGCGCAAGTGCATCGCCACGGGCGAGGTTCAGCCCAAATACGGGCTGATCCGCTTTGTGACGGGGCCGGATGGTCAGGTTTACCCCGATGTTGCGGCGAAACTGCCGGGGCGTGGGGTTTACGTGGCGGCGGATCGCGCCGCGCTGGACAAGGCCGTTGGCAAGAAACTGTTCTCGCGCGGGTTCAAAGCGCAGGTCAGCACGTCGAAGGACCTGACCGATGAGGTCGAAAAACAGATCGCGCGCCGTGTGGTTGAATTGCTCAGCCTGGCGCGCAAGTCCGGCGATGCGGTTGCTGGGTATGAAAAGGTCAAGACCTGGCTGGACCGGGAAGAGGCAAGTGTGCTGATTCAGGCCAGCGATGGGTCGGGGCGCGGCAAGTCGAAACTCAGCACGCCGCACTTCGGCAAATATATCGGTTGGCTGACCGCGGACGAGTTAGGGGCGGCATTTGGGCGCCAAACCGTGATTCATGCGGCGCTGGCCTCTGGCGGACTCGCCAAACGTGTTGTAGAGGAAGCGCAGCGCCTGCGTGGCTTGCGCGAAACGGATGACGGCGGCAAGGGCCGCACGGAAGGGTAAGAAGCTTTATGAGCGAGAATGACGGCAAAAAGACATTGGGTCTTCGTGGCGGGGCGCGCCCCGGAAATGTGAAACAGAGTTTCAGCCACGGACGCACCAAGAATGTCGTGGTGGAGACCAAACGCAAACGCGTGGTCGTACCCAAGCCGGGCGCGACCAAACCTGGTGGCAGCGCTACGCCCTCGGGTGATCCGTCGCGCCGTCCAGCGGGTATTTCCGATGCGGAAATGGCACGCCGGATGAAAGCGTTGCAGGCCGCCAAGGCCCGCGAGGCCGAAGAGGCCGCCGCCCGCGAGGCCGAGGAAAAGGCGCGTGAAGAAGAACGTGCCCGTCGCCGTGCGGAACAAGAGGCTAAGGAACGCGAACAGCGCGAGGCCGAAGAAAAAGCCCGCGCCAAGGCCGAAGAGGAAGAGCGCAAGCGCAAGGAAGCGGAAGAAGCCGCCAAACGCGCAGCCGCTGCCCCGGCCCCGGAAGAACCCAAAGCCGCACGCGGTCCGGCCAATAAACCGGCTCCTGCAGCGACTCCGCGCAAGCAGGATCGCGAACGCGAACAGCGTGGCCGTGGCAAGGGCCGTGACGACAACCGCCGTTCCGGCAAGCTGACTCTGGGTCAGGCTACCGGCGGCGAGGGCAACCGCCAACGCTCGATGGCAGCGATGAAGCGCAAGCAAGAACGTGCGCGCCAAAAAGCCATGGGTGGCACGGTCGAGCGGGAAAAGGTGATCCGCGACGTGCAACTGCCCGAGGCGATCATGGTCTCGGAACTGGCCAACCGTATGGCTGAACGCGTGGCTGACGTTGTCAAATCGCTGATGCAGATGGGCATGATGGTCACGCAGAACCAGACCATCGACGCCGACACCGCTGAACTGATCATCGAAGAGTTTGGCCACAAGGTGACCCGCGTCTCCGATTCGGATGTTGAAGACGTCATCAAAGAGGTCGAAGACAGCGATGACGATCTACAGCCGCGTCCGCCGGTCATTACCATCATGGGTCACGTTGACCACGGCAAAACCTCGTTGCTGGATGCAATCCGCGATGCGCGCGTTGTAGCCGGTGAGGCAGGTGGGATTACCCAGCATATCGGCGCCTATCAGGTGAAAACCGATGGCGGCACCACGCTGACCTTCCTGGATACTCCGGGCCACGCGGCCTTTACCTCAATGCGCTCGCGCGGTGCTCAGGTTACGGATATCGTGGTTCTGGTTGTCGCCGCCGACGATGCGGTGATGCCGCAGACGATTGAGGCGATCAACCACGCCAAAGCGGCCGAGGTGCCGATGATCGTGGCGATCAACAAGATCGACAAGCACGAGGCGAACCCCGACAAAGTCCGCACCGACCTGCTACAGCACGAAGTCATCGTCGAAAAGATGTCGGGTGAGGTTCAGGACGTTGAGGTTTCGGCCGTAACCGGTCAGGGCCTCGATGAACTGCTCGAAGCCATCGCGCTGCAGGCCGAAATTCTGGAACTGAAAGCCAACCCCGACCGCGCCGCCCAAGGTGCTGTGATCGAGGCGCAGCTGGATGTGGGCCGCGGCCCCGTCGCAACCGTTCTGGTTCAGAACGGCACGCTGCGTCAGGGCGATATCTTTGTTGTGGGTGAGCAATACGGTAAGGTCCGTGCGCTAATCAACGACAAGGGCGACCGCGTCAAAGAGGCTGGTCCCTCGGTTCCGGTCGAGGTTCTGGGTCTGAATGGCACCCCCGAAGCGGGCGACGTTCTGAACGTCACCGAGACCGAAGCGCAAGCCCGTGAGATTGCCGCCTATCGCGAACAAGCCGCCAAGGACAAACGCGCCGCCGCGGGTGCCGCGACCACCCTTGAGCAGCTGATGCAAAAGGCCAAAGAAGACGAGAACGTGGCCGAGCTGCCGATCCTCGTCAAAGCCGACGTGCAGGGTTCTGCCGAGGCCATCGTTCAGGCGATGGAGAAAATCGGCAACGACGAAGTGCGCGTGCGCGTTCTGCACTCGGGCGTTGGTGCGATCACCGAAACGGACGTGGGCCTTGCCGAAGCCTCGGGCGCGCCGGTCATGGGCTTTAACGTCCGTGCCAATGCATCTGCCCGGAACACCGCGAACCAGAAAGGTGTCGAGATCCGCTATTACTCGGTGATCTATGACCTCGTGGATGACGTGAAAGCCGCCGCATCCGGCCTGCTGAGCGCTGAGATCCGCGAAAAGTTCATCGGTTACGCCGAGATCCGCGAAGTCTTCAAGGTCACCGGCGTCGGCAAGGTTGCTGGCTGTCTGGTCACCGAAGGTGTCGCCCGCCGCTCCGCCGGTGTCCGCTTGCTGCGCGACAACGTGGTGATCCACGAAGGCACGCTGAAGACGCTCAAGCGCTTCAAGGACGAAGTGGCCGAGGTTCAGTCGGGTCAGGAATGCGGTATGGCCTTCGAAAACTACGACGATATCCGCGCAGGCGACGTGATCGAAATCTTCGAACGCGAAGAGGTCACCCGGACGCTGGATTGATCGGGATTTGAAATGAAACGGAAAGCGGCGGCCTATTGGGTCGCCGTTTTTTTTGATTTGCCGGAAGTTGTCTAATTCCAACGAAAATTTGGCTTGGTTTAATCGTGCTCTTACTCCAAGGGGACAATGACCGAAGGTCTTCTGTGCGGACAAAGCGCTGTTTCGCTTCAGTTGTGCCAAAGGTTTCTTTTCTTAATTACGTCACAAACTCTGAACCTGGATCGTCTTATCTCTGAAACCTCAAAGTTGGAGATAAAATGCGAAGTTCAGTTTTGATCGGAGTCGGAGGGCTTTCCGTTTTTCTTGCGACCTATATGTGGACCGCTACACAGCACTGGTATCTTACGGTACCAGGGGTGGAACAAACAGGACCAATGAACTTTCATTTTGCGAAGGATGTCGCCCTTGCCTATCTGACAAGCGGGGTGGCGTTGATCTGGGCTGGGGTCAAACTTGACAAATCAGCTGGAGTCTGCGGCGCGTCCTGGCTTGTCCTCCATGCATTGTTTCATGTGTGGATATGGCTTCATCGCGGCACTCCGATGGATCTGGTTGCCCTCACCAACCTGGTAGGTATTCAGGTACCCGCCTTTGCTGGGCTCATTTCGGCAGTCAATCTGAAGTCAGAGGGGACGAAAACATGATCCGCACGCTTCTAAAAATAGGTTTTAAGAGCTTCGGGGCGCGATACAAATACGATACGAGCTACATGAGCTATATTGCTGATACGTCGGCATGGGCGGGGCTACGGCTTTCTGTGCTACCGTTTTACAGCCAATTTCGTGGCCCTAAAGAAGCTCAAAACGTCTGGGCAGGCGCAATGCTTGGATCGACGTTAGATGGTGATTGCGGGTCGTGTGTACAACTGATCGTCGATATGGCGCTTGAGGCAGGAGTTCCGGCAAACAAAATCACGGATTGCCTTCAAGGCGATGCGACGGCGGCAGGAGATGTCGGTCTCGGTTTCCGCTTTTCTCGGGCGGCGATTGCCGACGCCCCCGAACTGGATAGCCTTCGAAAGGAAATTGAAGTGCGCTTTGGCGCAATGACGGTCACCGCTGCATCTTTTGCGGCATCAAGTGGGCGGATTTACCCGGTGTTAAAACGTGGCATTGGCTTCGGTCAAATCTGTAGCCGCGTGAATGTTGAGAACGAGGCGATAGCGGTATTGGATCAATCATGAACGCGGTTGCAGCAATATTTGAAGCGGAGCGCTCAAAATTGATATCAATGTGCTATCGCATGCTAGGTGAACGGGCAGGGGCAGAGGACGCTGTACAGGACACATGGCTGAAATGGTCAGAAGCTGATACGGCCCAGATAGACAACCCTG
The DNA here is from genome assembly GCF_056534225.1 of Ruegeria sp. E1. NCBI lineage: Bacteria > Pseudomonadati > Pseudomonadota > Alphaproteobacteria > Rhodobacterales > Roseobacteraceae > Ruegeria > Ruegeria sp. E1. The sequence continues at coordinate 130,557 of NZ_JBQFPE010000008.1, forward strand.
CGGCTTGGCTGCGCCGGGTCGCCATGAATATCGCCATCGACACGTTGCGCTCCGCGCACCGACAACGCGAGGTCTATGTCGGCCCCTGGCTCCCCGAACCATTGTTTCAATGTGAAACGATTGAACCTGTGCATCAATTTGAACTTGCTCAGGAATGCGAGTTAGCATTGCTGTGGGCCATGGAGCGGCTCACTGAAAGAGAGCGTGCGGCGTTCATTCTTCGAGAGGCATTCGACGCCAGCTACTCTGAGATTGCGGGCACGCTTGGCGCGACTGAAGCTGCCTGTCGCCAACTTGTCAGTCGCTCTCAAAAGAAGTTGCAGGACTCCGGTCCCCGTTTTGATGCGACTCCGGAAGAAGTTGCAGATTTGAGCCAGCGCTTTTTCATGGCGATCATGGCCGAAGATTTCGACACCGCTCTGTCGTTGCTAACGCCTGATTCCGTTGCATTTTCTGACGGCGGGGCGAAAAGACGTGCCGCGCGGCGTCCATTGATCGGGGGCACCGAGATTCTGCAAGTATTCCGCGCCCTATACGAAAAGACGCGGCATGAATCAGGCTGGACGACGCGGATAGCATCCGTGAATACCAAACCCGCCTTTTTGCGGTATCAATTCGGGCAGCTGGATTCCATCACAACACTTGCACCTGATCAAAGTGGCAAGATTGGGTGGCTTTATATTATGAGAAACCCAGACAAGCTTGGAGTGATTAAGCAATAAGGGAAGCGCCATAGCGCCTTTGGCTGCGCGGCGGAAGACAATAAGAATGGACTCAAACCAAACGTTCCTGACACCGCAGCAAACGCCTCTGACTACCGCGATCCCGCCAAAAACGTCCCCGCATGTAGGATGATGTCAAAATGATGCATCCCCTTCTGCAAATCGAAACTGACCGAATGGCCGCCCTTGCGCAGGGCCTCGGCATATTCGCGGCTTTGGCGGATGAATTCGGGCGTGTCCCGGTCTGCCACGGTCACGTGATAGCGTGGGCCGGGGCGGGGCAGGTGCCGGATCGGAGACAGATCATTGACCTCGACCGGGGTCAGTTGCAGCGGGTCGTTCACCGGAGTCAGCCGGATCGGTTCCAGATCAAAGACCCCGCTGATCAGGATTACGTCGCGCACCCGCAGACCCGCGCGCGCCAGCGCATCGGCTGAGGTCGCCATGACCATGCTGGCCAAATGCGCGCCGGCACTGTGCCCAGACAAGGTTACGCGGGAGGGATCGAACCCCAGAGCGGATGCGTTTGCCGCCAGCCACAGAAGCGCATTGCGACATTCGTCGATCATGTCACCCAGACGCGCATCCGGGGCCAGTGTGTAGTTCAGCGTGGCAAGAGAGTGTTCCGCCTCGATCAGGGCCGGGGCCATCATTGCCGACTCGCGCTGGCTGAGGGCCTGCCAGTAGCCGCCGTGGATAAACACGTGCAGCGGCGCGCCCGCCCCTTTGGCCGGAAAGAAATCCAGCACCTGTGCCGGGTCGTCGCCATAGGCGAGGTTCTCGCGTACCTCAAGATCGGCCCGCGCCTGTGCGCTCAGTGCGGCATAGCTGGCCAGATACGGCGTCAGATCGCCGCCGACCATCGAACTGGGCGCATATTCCTGTTCCAGTTCCGATTGTGAAAATCCGCGATACAGCATCGAATACCCTCACTTTTGGTTAGGGTATTCCTTGTTCAGCCTGCGCGCGAAATCAACCGCTTTCAGGTCCAGTCCAGCACCACCTTGCCCGATTGCCCGGATTTCATCGCGGCAAATCCTTCGGCGAAATCGTCCACCTTCATCTGATGGGTGATCACGCGACTGACATCCAGACCGTTCTGCAACATGGCGATCATCTTGTACCAGGTCTCGAACATTTCGCGGCCATAGACGCCCTTGATGGTGATCGCCTTGAACACGATGCGTGACCAATCGACAGGGGACTTCCCGGGCGGAATCCCCAGCAGGGCAATCTTTCCACCCATCACCAGAGCCTCGACCATCTGATCCAGCGCGATTTGCGAGCCCGACATTTCAAGACCAACGTCAAAGCCCTCTTTCAGCCCCAACTCGGTGATGACGTCGTTCAGTTCCTCGCGCGAGACATCAACGGCGCGCACCGTTGGCACCACATGTTCGGCCAGTTTCAGCCGGTCGGCGTTTATATCGGTGATCACCACGTTGCGCGCGCCTGCGTGCCGGGCCACAGCTGCAGCCATGATACCGATGGGCCCCGCCCCGGTGATCAGAACATCCTCGCCCAGCAGATCAAAGCTGAGCGCGGTGTGCACCGCGTTGCCCAGCGGGTCCAGGATCGCTCCGATCTCATCAGGCACGTCGTCGGGCAGGGGGACGACGTTGAACGCGGGCAGCTTCAGATATTGCGCAAACGCGCCCTGTTCGTTCACCCCGATGCCCCGTGTGCCGGGGTCTAGATGGAACTTCCCCGCGCGGCTCTGACGGCTGTCGGTGCCGATCAGGTGCCCTTCGCCGGAACAGCGCTGACCGATTGTCAGCCCGGTCACATTGCGGCCGATCTCGACGATCTCACCGGCGAACTCATGCCCGGTGATCATCGGCACCGGCACTGTCGCGGCGGCCCAGTCATCCCAGTTCCAGATATGAATGTCTGTGCCGCAGATGCCTGTCTTGTTGACACGGATCAGAACCTCGTCGGGGCCGATCTCGGGAACCGGGGCCTGCACCATCCACAACCCTTCTTCAGGTTTGGATTTCTCAAGCGCTTTCATCGTATTGGGTCGCATCAGATTACCCCCAGCTCTTTGCCAACCTTGCCAAAGGCGGCCAATGCGCGGTCCAATTCGTCCCGTGTCAGGGCTGCATTCATTTGCGTCCTGATCCGGGCCTGTCCGCGGGGGACGACCGGGAAGAAAAAGCCCGAGACATAGACGCCTTCGTCAAACAGCTTTGCCGCCATCTCCTGCGCCAGCGTCGCCTCGCCCAGCATCACCGGAATGATCGGATGCTCGCCGGGCAGCAGATCAAACCCCAGCTTCTCCAAACCAGCACGCCAGTATTTGGCATTGCCGAACAGTTGCGCGCGCAGCATGTCGCCCTCTTCGACCAGCCGGATGGCTTCCAACCCCGCGGCGACGATAGAGGGTGGCAGCGAGTTTGAAAACAGATAGGGCCGCGCCCGTTGCCGCAACAGGTCGATCACTGGCTGCGGCCCGGCGATGTAGCCCCCGATGGCTCCCCCAAGTGCCTTGCCCAGGGTTCCCGTCAGAATGTCCACATCAACGCCAAAATGATCCGGCGTTCCGGCCCCGTTCGGCCCCATGAAGCCGGTGGCGTGGCAATCATCGACCATGACGATCGCGTCATACTTGTCGGCCAGTTCACGAATTTTCGGCAGATTGGCCAGATAGCCATCCATCGAAAACACGCCATCGGTCGCAATCATGATATGCCGCGCGCCATCCGCCTGTGCCTGTTTCAGCCGCGCCTCAAGATCGTCCATGTCGTTATTGGCATAGCGATAGCGTTTCGCCTTGCACAAGCGAACCCCATCGATGATCGAAGCGTGGTTCAGACTGTCCGAGACGATGGCGTCCTCGGGTCCCAGCAGCGGCTCGAAAAGCCCGCCATTCGCATCGAAACAGGCGGCGAACAGGATAGCATCGTCCTTGTTCAGGAATTGCGCCAGTTTTTGCTCCAGTTCGCGGTGAATATCCTGCGTGCCGCAGATAAACCGGACCGAGGCCATGCCGAACCCTTTCGGTCCCATAGCGCCCTTGGCGGCCTCGATCAGCGCGGGGTGATCGGCCAGGCCCAGATAGTTGTTGGCGCACAGGTTGATAACCTGCTTGTCGCCCACCGTAATCTCACCGCCTTGAGGCGAGGTGATCATGCGTTCGCGCTTATAAAGCCCTTCCGCTTCGATCTGCGCGAGGGTGTCCGTGATGTGGGACAGGAATGCATCTGCCATGGCGGCCTCCGGTTTGTCTGAGTCGCGTATCTAACATAGCGGATATAATTCCCAAATAGAAGAATTACAGTATGGAGGAAAAATTTCCGTGAAGGCGGATATTTGCCGGTGTCAGGCGTTTTTGACAATCAAAAACACCCGCGCCGGGCCGTCGGCGCAAATGGAATGTGCGATATCCGCCGCATAGCGGGCAGTGTCGCCCTGCCCAAGCTCGGACACGGCGCTGCCCGAGGTGACACGCACCGTCCCCTCAAGCACGGTCAGCTGTTCGCGCGCACCGCGGGCATGGGGCTGGCTGTTCAGCGCTCCGCCGGCGTTGAACTGAATGTCATAGACCTCGTGCCCACCGGCCTCTTCCGGGGGGGAGAGGATGCGAATCCGGCACTTTTCGCCCATATTGTCGATGCTCGGGACTTCGGCGCTGCGCAGCACTTCGATCCGGTCGACGCTTTCGCCATCCTCAAGCAACCCGGCGAAGTCCACCTGCAGGGCGCGGGTCAGGTTCCACAAGGTCGAGATTGTGGGGCTGCTTTCGCCCCGCTCGATCTGACTGACCATGGATCGTGACACGCCGCTGAGGTTGGCCACGGCCTCAAGCGACAGGCCCTTGGCGCGGCGGGCCTCTTTCAAGCGGGCGGGCAGGCGTGTCAGGATATCGTCTGAATTGTCCGTCATGACGGAATCCATGCGGGTTGCCGGAGCAGATGTCAATTCCGTCCGTGACGGGACGTCCCATAGGACAGGAGATGCTGCAGGTGCATACTGTTGCCGAATCCTGGAGGAGAAAGACATGACCGATATCGTTATTCTCGATGGTGCGCGCACCGCGATTGGCACCTTTGGCGGTGCGCTGGCCTCGACCGCGCCGATTGATCTGGCCACCGTGGCGACCGAAGCAGCGCTGGAGCGCTCCGGGGTTGAGGGCGCGCAGATCGGGCATGTAGTGTTTGGTCATGTGATCAATACCGAGCCGCGCGATATGTATCTGTCCCGCGTCGCGGCGATGCAGGCGGGAATTCCGAACGGTACCCCTGCAATGAATGTGAACCGTCTGTGCGGGTCAGGCGCGCAGGCGATTGTGTCAGCGGTGCAGGCCCTGATGCTGGGCGATGCGGATTTTGCCGTGGCAGGCGGGGCCGAGAGCATGTCGCGTAGCCCCTATATCGTGCCTCAGGCACGATGGGGCGCCAAGATGGGCGATGTCACATCGCTGGATATGATGCTGGGGGCGCTGAACTGTCCGTTTGGGACAGGGCATATGGGCGTGACGGCCGAGAATGTGGCCGACGAGCATCAGATCAGCCGCGCGCAGATGGACGAGTTTGCCATGACCAGCCAGACACGCGCAGCGGCGGCGATTGAGGCAGGGCATTTCGACAGCCAGATCGCGCCGGTGCAGGTCAAGGTCAAGCGGGACATGGTGGATTTCAAGGTTGATGAGCACCCCAAGGCCACGACTGCCGAAGCGCTGGCCGGGTTGCGTCCGGTGTTCAAGAAGGACGGGCGTGTGACGGCGGGCAATGCCTCGGGCATCAACGATGGTGCGGCGGCGATGGTTTTGGCGACGGCGGATGCAGCTGAGAAAGCCGGTTTGAAGCCAAAAGCGCGTGTGCTGGGATATGCCCATGCCGGAGTGCGCCCCGAGGTGATGGGGATCGGCCCCGTTCCGGCGGTGCAGAACCTGTTTGCCAAGACGGGCCTGTCGGCAGAGGATTTTGATGTGATCGAAAGCAATGAAGCCTTCGCGGCGCAGGCTTTGGCGGTCAATCAGGAACTGGGTCTGGATGCGGCAAAGGTGAACCCCAACGGGGGCGCGATTGCCCTTGGACATCCGGTTGGCGCCACGGGGGCGATCATCACACTCAAGGCGTTGTATGAACTGGAGCGTGTTGGCGGGTCGAAAGCTTTGGTGACAATGTGTATCGGCGGCGGGCAAGGGATCGCCCTTGCCATCGAGCGGCTCTGACCTGAACCGTTGCAGGGGGGGGCTGTCTGCCCCCCATCGCGGCAGGCCGCGATTCCCCCCGAGGATACTTATAGACAGATGAAGGGGCGGATCGGGATTAGCTGAGGGCGGCGATCAGAAGGACGACGGCCGCCCCGACGGTTGCGCCGATTGCCGCGGGCAGGATTGCTGAGAGTAGCGTGTTGCCCCTTGGTTCTTCCTTTTGGGTTTGAGCGATCAGGGCGTTTTCCACCAGCGCGGGCAGGCGCGGGCCGAACCGGGCCAGCACCAAAGCGGTTTTGCCAAAGTCCCGCAGGGCGGCGCGGGGACCGATGGATTGCTTGATGTAATCCTCGACCACCGGGCGCGCGACTTCCCAGATGTTCATATGCGGATCGAGCGAACGGGCGACGCCTTCGACCACCACCATGGTGCGTTGTAGCAGGATCAACTCGGTGCGGGTTTCCATGCCGAAACGCTCGGTCACTTCGAACAGGTAGTTCAGCAGGCGGCCCATCGAGATGTGAGAGGCGTCCATGCCAAAGATGGGCTCTCCGACCGCACGCAGGGCGCGGGCGAATTCGTCGACGTCCTGGTTTGCAGGAACGTATCCTGCTTCGAAATGCACTTCGGCCACGCGTTTGTAGTCGCGGCGGATGAAGCCGAACAGGATCTCGGCATAGACCCGGCGGGTGTATTCGTCGATATGGCCCATGATGCCGTAGTCATAGGCGATGATATCGCCGTTCGCGGCGACCTTGAGGTTACCCTGATGCATATCGGCGTGGAAATAGCCGTCGCGTAGGGCGTGCAGCAGGAACAGGCGCAGGACCCGTTCCGCCAGATCGCGGCGATTGTGGCCTGCGGCATCCAGCGCGTCATTCTCGCCCAGAGGAATACCATCGGCCCAGCTGAGGGTCATGACGCGGCGGGCAGACAGGGACCAGACGACGGGCGGCAGCCAGAATCCGGCGTCGTCCCTGGTGTTGGCGGCGTATTCCGACGCGGCGGCGCTTTCGAGTCGCAGGTCCAGCTCGCCGCGCACCACGCCGTCGAAATGTTCGATCACCTCCATCGGGCGCAGCCGGCGCGCGCCGGGGGCGCAGAGGGACACGATGCGGGCCGCGAAATAGAACGCATCAACGTCTTTGCGAAACGCGCGCTCGATTCCGGGGCGCAGGACTTTGACGGCCACGTCTTCGCCGGTGCTGGTCAGTTTTGCCTTGTGAACCTGTGCGATGGACGCCGCAGCAATCGGCTCGCTGAATTCCGAGAACATGTCTGCAACAGGCTGTCCAAGTTCTTTTTCAACCTCGGTCATGGCCTCGTCGCGGGAAAAGGGGGGCAACTTGTCCTGCAGCACGCGCAGTTGTTCGGCAAGTTCGTTGCCCACGACGTCAGGCCGTGTCGACAGGATCTGGCCGAACTTGATATAGGCCGGACCCAAAGCCGTCAGCGCGCGTGTTGCGGGCGGCATTGTGGGGTCGCCCTTATAGCCCAGCCATTGGAAGGGCTTTCCCAGAACATGGGCCAAAATGCGAACGGCGCGCGGAGCTTCGAACGCGTCCAACACCACATTCATCGCGCCTGTGCGTTCGAACGTGGCACCCGTGCGGATCAGGCGGATAATGTTGTGAGGGCCGCGCATCTAGATTTTCCAGCCCGAATGCAGTGCGGCGATACCCATGCTCAGGTTGCGGTATTTGGCGTTTTCGAACCCGGCGGAGCGGATCATGTTCAGGAAAGTCTCCTGATCGGGAAATTTGCGAATCGATTCGACCAGATACTGATAGCTGTCATAGTCATTCGCGATCAGCTTGCCCATGCGCGGGATGACGTTGAAGCTGTAGAGGTCATAGAGCTTTTGCAGCCCGTCATTGGGTAGCTGGCTGAATTCCAGCACCATCAGGCGGCCACCGGGTTTCAACACGCGGTAGGCCTCGTTCAACGCCTCTTGCGGGCGGGTCACGTTCCGGATGCCGAAGGAAATGGTGTAGACGTCGAATGTGTTGTCCTCGAAGGGCAGGGACATCGCATCGCCGACAACCCAGTTCAGGCTGTCGGCCATCTGATCGGCTTCGGCCCGTTGGCGGCCTTCGACCAGCATCGGCTCGGTCAGGTCAAGAACGGTAGCATGACCATGACCCGCGCGCTTGAGGAAGCGGAAGGAAATGTCTCCGGTCCCCCCTGCTACGTCCAGCAGCCGCTGACCGGGGCGCGGGGCGAGCCAGTCCATCATCGCGTCTTTCCAGACCCGGTGGATGCCCATCGACATGACATCGTTCATCACGTCGTATTTCGAGGCGACCGAGTTGAACACGCCCTGAACACGCCCGGCCTTTTCAGCCTCGCGCACGGTTTCGAACCCGAAATGAGTTGTCTTGTCGCTGTAGTCGGACATTTGCCTTGCCGTTCGTCGAATTTCGCCTCTGTTATAGGGCCATGAGAGGCGGGCACAATGCGGCCCTTTGGAATGGGAGCCAAGTAATGCCCGAATTGCCCGAGGTCGAGACAGTAAGACGCGGCCTGTCCCCTGCGATGGAAGGGGTGGTGATCGAAAGGGCGGATGTGAACCGCCCGGATCTGCGCTGGCCGTTTCCTGAACGAATGGCCGAGCGGCTGACCGGACAGCAGGTTCTGCGCCTGCGGCGGCGGTCGAAATATATTCTGGCCGATCTCAGCAGTGGAGAAACATTGCTGATCCATCTGGGTATGTCGGGGCGGATGACGGTGTCTGGTGACCCATTGGGGCAGTTTGTGCACGACCACCCGGCGGTGCAAAAGCACGACCATGTGGTGTTTCACATGGCCAACGGTGCGCGGGTCACCTTCAATGACCCGCGCCGGTTCGGCGCGATGGATTTGTTGACGACGGAATCGGCGGAGCAGCACAAGCTGCTCGCGGTTCTGGGACCCGAACCCTTGGGCAATGACTTTCACGAACAGCACCTGATTGATGCGTTCAAAGGCAAGAACACTCCGGTCAAATCCGCGCTTTTGGATCAGGGAATCGTTGCGGGATTGGGCAATATCTACGTTTGTGAGGCACTTTATCGTGGCCGTGTGTCGCCTCGCCGCAAGGCCGGACAGATTTCTGCGCCCCGTGTTGCGGCGCTGGTGCCGATCATCCGACAAGTGCTGCAAGATGCCATTGAGGCGGGTGGCTCGTCCCTGCGCGATTTCCGCCAAGCCGATGGAGAACTTGGATATTTTCAGCACAGCTTCGACGTCTATGGGCGCGAAGGCGAACCCTGTCGGACCGAAGGTTGTGGTGCATCGATCAAGAGAATCACCCAATCCGGTCGCTCATCTTTCTATTGCGCGCAATGCCAAAGATAACTTGATCCAGCCTATGCGCGTGGTAAGGAATCGTATCTGAACGGAACAACCGAAAGCTCTCAGTCCATGGCTTTTGAGACGATCATCGTCGAAATCGAAAACCACGTCGCCCTTATCAAGCTCAACCGACCCGATGCGATGAACGCGCTGAACACCCAGTTGCTGGGAGAATTGTGCACCGCGCTGGAAGAGGCTGACAGCAATGACAAGGTGCGCTGCATCGTCATCACCGGCTCGGACAAGGCGTTTGCGGCAGGGGCGGACATCAAAGAGATGTCCGAGATGAGCTATGTCGATGTGTTCAACATCAACCTGTTTGCCGACGCCAATGATCGGATCACTGCCATCCGCAAGCCGATCATCGCGGCGGTGGCTGGTTACGCACTGGGTGGTGGCTGTGAACTGGCGATGCTGTGCGATTTCATCATTGCGGCGGATTCGGCCAAGTTCGGTCAACCCGAGATTAATCTGGGGGTGATCGCAGGCCTTGGTGGCAGCCAGCGCCTGACACGGTTCGTGGGCAAGTCCAAAGCGATGGACATGAATCTGACGGGCCGTTTTATGGATGCCGACGAAGCGGAACGCGCAGGACTGGTCAGCCGGGTCGTACCCTCGAAGAAGCTGATTGATGAGGCCACCGGTGTAGCGCAGAAGATTGCCGAGAAATCCCAGCTGACTGCGATGGCCGCCAAAGAGGCTGTCAACCGCAGCTATGAACTGCCGCTGAGCGAGGGGATGCTGTTCGAGCGCCGGGTGTTCCACTCGATGTTTGCTACAGAAGACCAGAAAGAGGGTATGGCCGCATTTCTGGAAAAACGCGCGGCTCAGTTCCGCGACAAGTAGACGTCGGCAGGGCAGGCAATCAGGCGGGCTTTTGCCTGCCTTTTTCATACCCGCCATATGCTGCAGAAGAATCGGCTTGGCAAACCCGGACAACTTGGATAGTAAGCGCCGCTATACATGCGCGTGCGGCCCGCCTGGCCCGACTCACACTCGTGATTACTGATCCGGTGCGGATATTTCCCGTGGCGCGCAACCCAAGATAACCGTACCGAACAAAGGTCAAAGTCACATGGCAAATTCGCCCCAGGCAAAAAAACGCGCCCGTCAGAACGAAAAGCGTTTCGCCGTAAACAAAGCGCGCCGTTCGCGCATCCGCACCTATTTGCGTAAAGTTGAAGAAGCGATCGCATCTGGCGACAAGGACGCAGCAACCGCGGCCCTGCGCGCAGCTCAGCCTGAACTGATGCGCGGCGTCACCAAGGGCGTTTTCCACAAGAACACCGCGTCGCGGAAAATGTCGCGCCTGTCGGCGCGCGTCAAAGCGCTGGGCTGATTCTGTGGGAAAACGCGTCAAGCGTTGATCTTCGAAAAAGGCGTCGCCATGTGCGGCGCCTTTTTCATTGTTGCCAGAATACCGCGCCTTCACGAAACCGAGAGATTCTTTCGGCCCGAACCCCGAGTCAATATCAGAGTTTCATTGCCGCGACGGGTAGCCTCTTGCTACCACTGTTTCAGCGATTCACTCGCTTGGGGGGACAGGCTGTTCCGGTGATCTGACTGACGGGCATCAGGATGATCGCAGGGACGAATGTTCGATAACCGGCCTTGGCCGGACGGACGATCTGCTACGGGTCTCGGGTTTCCGGTGATCTTGGCCCTGTCGACAATTTGGATGGTAACGCGTCGCCCGTGTTTCGGGTGCGGTCCTGCTGCGGGGCTGCAAAGACTGTTGTCTGCGTCATCATCACCTATCCGCCCGCCAGACATAATTCGGTCTGGCGACAGGATAGCCTTGTGCGTGAACGCAATAGAACCGGGAAACCGGGCCATATCAATAAGGCCGACAGGCTAATAAAGAATGGGATGCGTGAGGCGCCGTATGACACAAGAGAAATGGGGAAAACTTCGAACCAAGTTGTTGAAGACCGTGGGACAGAACAACTTTACAACCTGGATCGAACCTCTTGAATTCGAGGAACTGCAGGATGGCGTCGCTATCTTTTCGGTTCCGACCAATTTCATGGGCAACTATGTCAGTCAGAATTTTGCTGATCTGATTCTGTATGAATTGAACACGGCAGGCGAATCCGTCCAGCGCCTATCCTTCAAAACCGCGGCCAATTCCGCGACACGGCCAGCGCAGACCGAGTCACCGCAACCTGCCCCCGAAGCGGCACCTGCGCGGCCTGCATCGGATATGGCCGGCAACGCGCTTGAGGCGCTGCAGGCGGCCCCGCTGGACGCGCGCTTTACCTTTGACAGTTTTGTTGTTGGTAAACCCAACGAACTGGCACATGCTGCTGCGCGCCGCGTGTCCGAAGGTGGTCCCGTGACGTTCAACCCACTGGTGCTGTATGGGGGCGTCGGTCTGGGTAAGACGCACCTGATGCACGCCATCGCGTGGGAGCTGAAAACCCGCCATCCCGAACTGAACGTTCTGTACCTGTCGGCGGAGCAGTTCATGTACCGCTTTGTGCAGGCGCTGCGTGAACGCCGTATGATGGATTTCAAACATCTGTTCCGCTCGGTCGATGTGCTGATGGTCGATGACGTGCAGTTCATCGCGGGCAAGGATTCGACGCAGGAAGAGTTCTTTCACACCTTCAACGCGTTGGTGGACCAGAACAAGCAGATCATCATCTCGGCCGACCGCGCGCCGGGTGAAATCAAGGACCTTGAAGACCGCGTGAAATCGCGCCTGCAATGTGGTCTGGTCGTTGATCTGCACCCAACCGACTACGAATTGCGTCTGGGCATCCTGCAGAACAAGGTACAGCAATACAGCAGCACCTATCCCGGCCTGACCATCTCGGACGGCGTGCTGGAATATCTGGCGCAGCGGATCTCGACCAATGTTCGCGTGCTCGAGGGCGCGCTGACCCGTCTGTTCGCCTTTGCCTCGCTGGTGGGCCGCGAGATCGATATGGACCTGACGCAGGATTGTCTGGCCGACGTGTTGCGCATGTCCGAGCGCAAGATCACCGTCGAGGAAATCCAGCGCAAGGTCTCGGAGTATTACAACATCCGCATGTCCGACATTATCGGCCCGAAACGCCTGCGGTCCTATGCGCGCCCGCGACAGGTGGCGATGTATCTGTGCAAGCAATTGACCAGCCGCTCGCTGCCGGAAATCGGTCGCCGTTTTGGCGGGCGTGATCACACCACGGTCATGCACGGCGTCAAACGCATCGAGGAACTGAAGCTGACCGATGGCCAGATCGCCGAAGATGTCGAGATGCTGCGCCGGGCATTGGAAGCCTAAAACGCCGCCTCAAAGCGAACGCGCCCCGGGTCTGATGCCTGGGGCGTTTTTTGTGCGCTATAGCCCACGGTCCGCCGTGAACTGTGTCGGAAGGACCACGCGCCTCTTGACGCATCGGGCATTCCAACCCAGAAATCCGTAAAAAATCCTTGTGCCTCAGGGTGGAACCGCTAACGTGCCAGTCCCGCCTGTTTCGGCACGCAAGTCAGAGGAATTGAGGGTATGAAGATCAGCATTGAACGCGGCACCCTTCTCAAGGCCGTTTCGCAGGCCCAATCGGTTGTTGAACGGCGCAATACAATTCCGATCCTCGCAAATGTGCTGATCGAGGCCGAAGGCGATCAGGTGCAGTTTCGCGCCACCGATCTGGATATCGAAGTGGTCGACAAGGCCCCTGCTCAGGTCGAGAAAGCGGGTTCGACAACCGTGGCGGCGACGACGCTGCACGAGATTGTCCGCAAACTGCCCGACGGTGCGCTTGTGACGCTGACCGCCGACAGCGCGGCAGGGCGTTTGACGGTTGAGGCCGGGCGCTCGAACTTCTCGCTGGCGACGCTGCCTAAGGAAGATTTCCCGGTGATGGCGTCCTCGGAATATCAATCGAACTTCACCGCCTCGGCTGCGCTGCTGCGGCGGTTGTTCGACAAGTCGAAATTCGCGATTTCCACGGAAGAAACACGGTACTACCTGAACGGCGTTTATATGCATGTCACCGACGGTTCGGATGGTGGCAAAGTGCTGCGCTGTGTGGCCACCGACGGCCACCGTCTGGCGCGCATCGATGCGGATTGCCCGGATGGCGCCGCGGACATGCCGGGGGTGATCGTGCCACGCAAAACCGTGGGTGAACTGCGCAAGCTGCTGGAAGACGATGAGATGGACATCGCCGTTTCGGTCAGCGAAACCAAAGTGCGCTTTGCGACGCCCGATATCACGCTGACATCCAAGGTGATCGACGGCACCTTCCCGGACTACACCCGCGTTATCCCGCAGGGTAACACCCGCAAGCTGGAGGTAGATGCCGCCGAATTTGCGCAGGCCGTTGATCGCGTTGCGACGGTTTCCTCGGAACGCTCGCGCGCGGTCAAGCTGCAGTTGGACGCAGACAAATTGGTGTTGTCGGTCAATGCACCGGACAGTGGTGCCGCGGAAGAAGAACTGGCCGTGGCCTATGGCGATGAGCGGTTGGAGATCGGGTTCAACGCCAAATATCTGCTGGAGATTGCGTCTCAGGTCGATCGTGAGAATGCGGTATTCATGTTCAACTCGGCCGGTGATCCGACCCTGATGCGTGAAGGCAATGATCAGAGCGCGGTGTATGTGGTCATGCCGATGCGCGTCTGATCGCGCTGGCGCGCGATGCCTCCGGCGGGAGTATTTTTGAAAAGATGAAGGGAGGGGTCATGGGATTGGCCCTGACCGAACTTACGGTCTCGCATTTTCGGTCTCATAAGCTGGCGCGATTGTCTTTGGATGGTCGGCCGGTGGCGATCCATGGGCCGAACGGGGCCGGTAAGACCAATATTCTGGAAGCCGTGTCGCTGTTTTCACCAGGGCGCGGGATGCGGCGGGCCAGCGCGGCGGAAATGACTCGGCGGCCCGAAGCGCTGGGCTGGAAACTGTCGGGACTGTTGCACGTGCAGGGGCAGGCCTATGAGATCGAGACCTGGTCTGAAGGCGGCGCGGCGCGGCAGGTTCGGATTGATGAGAAGTCTGCGACACAGATCGATCTGGGGAAGCTGGCGCGGGTCGTTTGGCTGATCCCGTCGATGGACCGGCTCTGGATTGAAGGGGCTGAGGGGCGGCGGCGGTTCTTGGACAGGATTGCGCTGAGTTTCGATCCGTCGCACGCCGAGGCATCGTTGACCTATGAAAAGGCGATGCGCGAACGGAACCGACTGCTGAAGGAACAGGTCCGGGATGCGCATTGGTATGCGGCATTGGAGGGGCAGATGGCCGAAACCGGGTATCGCATCCATAGAGCCCGTCTGACGGCGTTGGAGCATCTGCAGATGGCTCAGGAGCAGGCCGAAACCGCGTTTCCGGCTGCGGACCTGGAATTGGTGCAGACCGAAGGTGCGATGCCTGAAACAGCAGAGGACTTGCGTGAAGCCTTGGATGAAAGCCGGTTTCGCGATCTGGCGGCAGGGCGCACTTTGGTGGGGCCGCATCGGTCGGATTTGTATGGGGTCTTTGCCGCCAAGGGAGTTCCGGCCAAGGATTGCTCGACCGGGGAACAGAAGGCGCTGCTGGTCTCGTTGATCCTGTCCAATGCGCGGGCGCTGGCTGGGATGGTGGGCGCGCCGCCGATTGTGCTGTTGGATGAGGTGGCCGCGCATCTTGATGCGGGACGGCGGGCGGCGCTGTACGATGAGATTTGCGCGCTGGGCGCTCAGGCCTGGATGACGGGCACCGGGCCTGAGCTGTTTGCGGAATTGGGGGACCGGGTCCAGACGCTGACTGTCAATGACAGCGGCGAAGGCTCGGTCGTCTCTTAGGCGGGTTCGCCGACTTTGCGTTCCCACATGAAACCGCGCATCACCTCGTCGACCGGAGTTTGTGCCATGTGGTTGACGTAGTTCGACATGGTTTTTTGCGCCAGGCCCAGAACCACGTCCAGAACGGCGCGGTGAGAATAGCCTGCGTCAAAGAAGGCTTGCAGTTGGGCGTCGGTCGGGTTGCCGCGGGTTTCCATCACTTGCAGGGTAAAGGTGCGCAGAGCTTCAAGCTTGGCTGACGGCAACGGGGTTTCGTTGCGCAGGGCCTCGGAGATGTCGTCCGAGACCTTCATCATCTTGGCGATACCGGTATGGGCGGGGACGCAATAGTGGCATTCATTTTCGACATTGATCGTCTGCCAGACGACAGTTTTTTCGTCATTGTCAAAATCGGTCTGCAGGAACAGGTGATGCAGAACCTGATAGCCTTCAAGGTGCTGGGGGCTTTCGGCCATGACCTTGTGCAGGCCGGGCAGACGGCCAAACGCGGCCTGTGACTTTTGCAGCAACGGTTTGGACCCTTCGGGTGCGGTTGTCAGGTCGTGCGAAGGAAAATCAGCCATGTGGGAACTCCTTTTCTGGCGCGGTGAGGCAGATTTAATCTTTCTTGAGCGATCACTCAAGTATATATTTGAGCAATCGTTCAAGAATTGGTGAAATTGATGCCGCGAAAACCGACCTATGACCGAGACGCGCTGATTGCGCAGGCGCGGGATATCTTCTGGCGTCAGGGGTGGGCCGGAACCTCGCTGAAGGATCTTGAGTGGGAATTGAAGCTGAAACCGGGCAGCTTCTACGCGGCTTTCGGGTCAAAAGATGCGCTCTATGCGTTGACGCTTGAACGCTATGCGCAGGACGGAGTGGCGCGGTTGATGGCAATGGCGGATGCGCTGGGGCCGCTTGACGCGCTAAAGGCGCAGCCGCATGTGGTGATTGATGAGGCCGAAATGCCGGCACGGGCCTGTATGCTAGCGAAGACATATGCGGAATTGCAGGCCAAAGGGCATGATCTGGCGGACAAGGCCAGCGGACATATGGCCGAGATGAAAGCCTGCTTTGCCACCCTGTTTCGCCGCGCGCAGCAGGCAAGTGAAATTGGTCCGGATCACGACCCCGACCGACTGGCCGCGCGGTATCAGTCGGACCTTCTGGGCCTGCGTTTGTCAGCCGAACGCAAGGACGTGAACGCCGCCGAAATCGCCGCTGATATCGCCGCAGACCTTGACCGGCTGTGATCTGCCGGAAAAGACGACAAGTGGCACAAAATCTTGGGGGATAGCGTGACAATCCCCACCAGAAAACGTATAAGTTACCAAAATAATATAGGTACTGACGGAATGTCCGAAGACGCACAGGCACCCCAGGAATACGGCGCAGATTCCATTAAAGTTCTCAAAGGGTTAGAGGCGGTTCGCAAACGCCCAGGCATGTATATCGGGGACACCGACGATGGCTCGGGTCTGCACCATATGGTTTACGAGGTTGTCGACAACGGAATTGATGAGGCTCTGGCCGGTCACGCCGACCATGTGACGGTGAAAATCCACGCCGATTCCAGCGTCTCGGTCAGCGACAATGGGCGTGGAATTCCGGTGGATACCCACCCCGAAGAGGGCGTTTCCGCGGCTGAGGTTATCATGACCCAGCTACATGCGGGCGGGAAGTTCGACAGCAACTCGTACAAGGTCTCAGGCGGTCTGCACGGGGTTGGCGTTTCGGTTGTGAACGCCCTGTCCGATTGGCTGGAACTGCGCATTTGGCGCAATGGCAAGGAGCACGTGGCGCGGTTCGAAGGTGGCGAAACCGCCGAGCATTTGAAAGTTGTGGGCGAATGCGGCGACCGCACCGGAACCGAGGTGCGGTTTCTGGCCTCGACCAACACATTCTCGAACCTTGAGTATTCCTTCGAGACATTGGAAAAGCGTCTGCGCGAACTGGCCTTCCTGAACTCGGGTGTGCGGATCATCCTGATCGACGAACGCCCCGCAGAACGGCTGGAGACTGAGCTGTTCTACGAAGGCGGCGTTAAGGAATTCGTCAAATATCTCGACCGGTCCAAGACGGCTGCGATGCCCGAGCCGATCTATATCAAAGGCGAGCGCGACGAGATTGGTGTCGAAATCGCCATGTGGTGGAATGACAGCTATCACGAGACGGTGCTGCCTTTTACCAACAACATCCCACAACGTGATGGCGGTACGCATGTGGCCGGTTTCCGGGGTGCACTAACCCGCACGATCAACAACTATGCGCAATCCAGTGGGATCGCGAAAAAGGAAAAGGTCAGTTTCACCGGCGATGACGCGCGCGAAGGTCTGACCTGCGTGTTGTCGGTGAAAGTACCCGATCCGAAATTCTCATCCCAGACCAAGGACAAGCTGGTCAGCTCTGAGGTACGCCCGGCGGTCGAAGGTCTGATGAACGAGAAACTGGCCGAGTGGTTCGAGGAAAACCCCAACGAGGCCAAAACCATCGTCGGCAAGATCATCGAGGCAGCGCTGGCCCGCGAGGCTGCCCGCAAGGCCCGCGAACTGACCCGCCGCAAAACGGCGATGGATGTGAACTATCTGGCCGGGAAGCTGAAGGATTGTTCTGAGAAAGACCCCTCGAAAACCGAGGTCTTTCTGGTCGAGGGGGACTCGGCAGGTGGCTCCGCCCAAACAGGCCGAGACCGTCTGACTCAGGCGGTTCTGCCCCTGCGTGGTAAAATCCTGAACGTTGAACGGGCGCGGTTCGACCGGATGCTGTCCTCGCAGGAGATCGGCAATCTGGTCATGGCGCTGGGCACCGGCATTGGCCGCGATGAGTTCAATATCGAGAAACTGCGCTACCACAAGATCGTCATCATGACCGATGCGGATGTGGACGGCGCGCACATTCGCACCCTGTTGCTGACCTTCTTCTATCGCCAGATGCCGGAACTGATCGAGGGCGGGTATCTCTATATCGCGCAGCCGCCGCTCTATAAGGTTTCTCGTGGGAAGTCAGAGGTTTATCTGAAAGACCAAGCCGCTTTGGATGACTACCTGATCAATCAGGGCGTCGAGGGCGCAGTACTGAAATTGGGTTCGGGCGAGGAAATCATCGGGCAGGACCTGACCCGCGTGGTCGACGAGGCACGCCAGTTGAAACGGGTTCTGGACGCCTTCCCAACCCATTACCCGCGTCACATTCTGGAGCAGGCCGCCGTCGCCGGCGCCTTCGTGCCCGGTGCCGTGGATGCCGACCTGCAAGGTGTCGCTGACAAGGTTGCCGCCCGGCTTGACCTGATCGCATTGGAGTACGAGCGCGGCTGGCAAGGTCGGATCACGCAGGACCATGGCATCCGACTGGCCCGCATCCTGCGCGGCGTTGAAGAGGTCCGCACGCTGGACGGCCCCATGCTGCGCTCGGGCGAGGCGCGCAAGACCGGCAGCTTCACCCAAAGCCTGCAAGAGGTCTACAGCACCTCGGCCACCCTGATCCGCCGCGACCGCAGCCAGATCATCCACGGCCCGCTGGACCTGCTGCGTGCCATTCTGGAAGAGGGCGAAAAGGGCCTGTCGCTGCAGCGCTACAAGGGTCTGGGCGAAATGAACCCCGATCAATTGTGGGAAACCACCCTCGACCCCGACGCCCGCACCCTGCTACAGGTGCGCGTCGATGACATGGTCGAGGCTGATGACCTGTTCACCAAGCTGATGGGCGACGTCGTGGAACCAAGACGCGAGTTCATTCAACAGAATGCATTAAGCGTCGAGAATCTCGATTTCTGAAGCCGTTGTAGGTGCGCGCATACCACTTCGCGCACCCCATATCCGCCAAAAACCTAAAGCTGTGAACCAATAGGCAAAATACCTAGAAATCCTGCAACTATTTGATCCCAGGTCGAGCCTGTCGGCTCTGAGTGATATACGATAACGTTGCCATCGTCGCCTCTTGTCGCCCATTTAAGCTGACCCGCATTCTCGAGCGTCACGTTATATGTGTATGCGGGTAGCGCGTCGTCCAAGGCACCCATGGACTGTGCAGTCAAAGCTGGCGAGTCAATCAAAATTCCCATCTCGGTGTTAATGTTGACAGACCGCGGGTCCCAGTTGAATGACCCGACGAACAAGTATCGGCCATCAACTGCAAATGCCTTGGAATGCAGGCCTGACCTGGATTGAGCCCAGTTAATACCTCGGCGTTGGACCTGATAGGCGTCCGGTCGCAGCTCATAGAGTTCTACTCCACCGCGCAGAAGTGCTCGGCGTTTCTTGGCATAATGCGCGTAAACGGGTGCAACATCGTTGGATGCAAGCGAATTGGTTACGACTTTTACGTTGACCCCGCGGCTTTCCAGTTCGGTCAGCCATTTCACACCGTCGTTGCGCGGCACGAAATAGGCAGAGACGATATTCACCTCACTGCTGGCATTCTCAAAATACGGAAGTAGTTGAGATGCAAGAACAGGACCAGAATTCTCAATCCCCGCGGCTTTTGAAGGTGGATCAGCATAAAGTTTCGCAGGCAGCCAATCCAGTGACAGGGCACCATCTGAAAAGTTTTCTTGTGCAGACTTTCTGAGGGCCGCACCGTACTGGGTTTGCTTCGCTTCCTCGACCAGTTCGTTCAACCTGCTGCGCGCATCGCCAAGGTCAAAATCCTGAGGTTCTCCAACGACCACACGAGCCGGAACCGCGAACTCGCTGTTCCAGTAAGAGTCAAAGCTGCGCGACACCTCGCGTACAACGGGGCCTGCGGCCAGCACATCCAGATCAGCGTAGTTCATTTCTTCCCGTGCAAGAAAATACTCGGCGCCGATATTTCGCCCACCCACAATCGTGAACACGTTGTCGGCTGTCATGGATTTGTTGTGCATTCTTCGATTGATGCGTTTGAAATCCGTCAGCCCCGCGATCAACAGGCTTTGTTCCCGCCAGAACGGATTGAACAACCTGATCTCAATATTCTTGTGATTGTCCAACGCCGCGGTCATCGCGTCGTAGCTGGACGTATCCATGTCGTCCAGCAACAACCTGACACGAACACCCCGATCTGCCGCTTGCAAAAGACTGGCGGCAAACAGGTGACCGGTGGGGTCGTCGTGCAGAAGGTAGTATTGGGCGTCTATCGTTCTCTCGGCCGCGGCAGCCAGCAAAAGCCTTGAGACAAGAGCTTCCTCGCCGTCACTGATCAGCTTGACCCCCGACCGACCGTCTTTGGGATCGCCAAGCCGGTTGGCTGCCCGACCAAGAGCTGAGCGCGAGTCTGCAGGCAGCGAAACCGATGCCGTCTTTTCATAGGTGCGCGTTTTGGGAGCGCAAGCAACAAGGGTCAACGCGCATAAAATACAAACCACGAACTTCCATCGGACCATCAGCTTCCTCCGTCCCCATGTCCTAGGTGACAACGCCGAGACGGGTGATTGCAAGTTTGTTCTGTGAAGCTTGAAGTCGTTTCGCTGGTCGTTGTTGATTTGATGAAACCCTCAACTGCCTCATGCAGGTTTGTTTTTTGACGCAACCTCAATTCAAACGTACTCTATCGGCAACCAAGCGCAAACGAGGACCATGCCTGAACCCGAATACAGAAATAACTCTGCCGCGGAACCTTCGTCGCGTGCTGTAGCCGATGGTATGGGTGTGGCAACAGAGGAATTCAGAATTTCGATGCCAATCGGGATCGGAGCCGTTGTGGCTGCACTCGCTTCTTTGGCTACGTGCTATTCCGGGATATTGCTGACCTATCTGATTGGCTACGATGCACTTTCCATAAACCCACATGCGCAAGCGGTGCTCATGTGGGTGTTTGCATTGCTGGCGGTTAGTTTCTTATGGAGAGATCGGAAACGACATGCCAAAGAGCTTCCACTCGTCCTCGGTGGGATTGCTGCTGCTATCCTGATTGTCACGCTGTATTTCGGCTATGACGAACGCGTCGAAGCACTCGCCTATGTGCTTTTGGTGATTGCGGCATTGCTGAATCAGAACTTCATTCTCGATGCGTTAAACCACACGGTTCGAAACCAGACGCATGAAATAGAAGCTTTGAACGAAAGACTGACCGAGAAGGTAAGGCGCCAGGAAGGCGAGATTGACAGGCTGGGGCGACTCAAACAATTCCTTGCTCCTCAGGTGGCAGAGCTTGTCGTCGAAGAAAACTCTGACGAGCTTCTCAAAACGCATCGTCAGTATATCTCTTGCCTTTTCTGCGATATCCGGAATTTCACCGCCATTTCCGAAGCGATTGAGCCGGAAGATGTCATAACTCTTCTGCAGCAATTCCACGATGAGGTTGGTCAACTTGTTGCCCGGCACAAAGGAACAATTGGATACCGAGCCGGAGATGGGTTGATGGTGTTCTTCAATGATCCGGTTCCCTGCGATAAACCCGTCCTGCAAGCCGTGCGGTTGGCCACAGCAATAAACGAAGCCTTCGAAGGAATACGAGCACCCTGGCAGAAACTTGGTCATGCGATGGGCCTGGGTATCGGGATCAGCAGCGGTTACGCGACGCTTGGGCTTATTGGGTTTCATGGTCGTGCCGACTACACCGCTATCGGCGGTGTGGTGATCACTGCATCAAGGCTTTGCGATTTTGCCAGCGACGGGCAGATCCTATTAAACCAACGGGCGCTTCTGGACATAGAAGATTATGTCGAGACCGAAGAACTGGGAGAACGGGAACTGAAGGGCATCGGCAATCCTGTGCAGATTTTTCGTGTTCTCAGTCTCTCTGATCAGGCAAATTGATGTGCTTTTGTTTTCAGGAGCTAATTCAATCCTTGCAGTGCCCCGCTGCACTATCGACCCACCTATCTGAGGCAGCTGTTAGGGGCATCCTGTTCGATCGCGAGGACCGTAGCCTTATTGATCTGCGTCGTGTCCAACCCGGTTGCGGATTAACAGATCATTGAGTTCTGGTTTGCTGGCGCAGGGTCGATGGGTCTAGCCAGAATATCCTGATCGCCCGAAGCGCATTGAATACTGCCTGCAAAGAAACTCTGTGACTTATATCTTATGCCCAGTAAACTCTGGTCTTGTGTGTGTTTCATTAGTTGGCGCAGGAGCTGCGAACGCAGGTGGGTGGAAAGAGGACATCGGAAGAGACGAAAAGCTCGGCGTCGTCTGCGCAAAGTGGGGGGCTCAGCGCAGATGATCAGCAGGCGCGGTTCGAAGCTACTGCGCGGATCATGCAGGCGATCTCTGAGACCAAGGATGACATTCAGCCAGTATGCGACCTGATTGTAACGCTGGCAAAAGATCTCTGCGATGCCATTTTTGCAGGTCTGGTTCTCGGGCAAGAAGGGGATGCGCGTCAGCAACTGATTGCCAGCGTCAATCTGCACCCGGATATTCAGCAGCTATGGCTCGACGGCAAATACACGATGGAGCCAGGCAACTCCATCGTGACGGACACTATTCTCAGCGGTAAGACCAGGCGTGTTGTCGACATGGGCGACACCGATTTCCACAAATCGGGCGATGAGCGCTTTAAGCTCATTGTCGACACGCATGGGTGCAGAAGCAATCTGTTTGTTCCTTTGAAAGTGGCGGGCAGTGCAATCGGATGTCTGATGCTGGCACGGGATGAGGTGCGACCTTACTCCGACGATCAAGTTCAGCTGGTTGAAACCTTCGCCGCGCAGGCGGTCATTGCAATTGAAAATGTTCGCCAGTTTAGCAAGTTGCAGGTCCGTCTGGCTCGTGAGGGGGCAACGCGCGATGTGCTTGAGACGATCAGTCGGTCTCGGGACGATGAAGCGCCGGTCTTTCAGACGATCCTGGAAAACACGGCCCGGCTTTGCGAAACAGACGTAGCCACGTTGAGCCTGCTAAATGAGGCAGGAACGCATCTTGAATATGCGGCCCATTTTGGCGAGCAATTGGCGACTTACGAGGTCGGCGTGGATCGCTGGTCTTTGGACTCAAATTTACAGATCGCCGAATCCGTGCGGAAAGCGCGGGTCATTCACAATGTCGATTTGCGCCAGACTGATCACTATATCAACGGGGATCCTTGGCGCCGGCAATTGGTTGACGAGGAAGGCGTCCGTTCGTTTCTGACAGTTCCTTTGATGTCGTCGAATGGTGATCCGGTAGGCGTCATCGGGATTTACCGGCGTGAGGTGCGACCCTTTACCGACGACGAGATTTCCTTGGTCGAGGGCTTTGCGGCCCAGGCTGTGATCGCAATCGACAATACCCGTCAAATGAAAGAGCTGCACACCCAGTTGGAACGCCAAGCGGCGACGCAGGAGGTTCTGAGTGTCATCAGCAAAAGCCGGGACAACGATGCACGCGTCTTTGAAGCGGTGCTGCAGCAGGCTACGGAAATCTGTGACGCGGATCAGGCGGCACTTCTTTTGGTCAACACTGCTGGAACCCATATTCGACTGGCAGGAGCATGGGGTCACAACAGAACCGACCTCCAATTAGGAGAAGAGTGGCCGCTTGATGGTTCCATCACGGCTGCCGCAGCGATACGAAATTGTAAGGTCGTACGCGTTGCCGATATTGTTGACACCGATTTCTACCGTTCGGGTGATCCTACCGCCGTTAAAATGGTCGAGGTCGAAGGCATCAGGTCACGGGTTGTAGTCCCGTTGATGCAAGGGGAACAGGCGATTGGTGCGATTGCGGTCAGCCGCCGCGAAGTCCGCCCGTTTTCTGATCCCGACGTACAATTCATTGAAGAGTTCGCCAAACACGCCGTCATTGCCATCGAGAACACGCGCCAGTTTCGCGAGGTTCAGGAACGACTTGAGCGGGAAAAAGCCTCCCGAGAAATCCTCGAAGTCATCAGCCGCAGCCGCGACGACGAAGGGCCGGTCTTCCAAAGCATTCTCGAAAACTCCAGCCGATTGTGCAAAGCGCCGCTCGCCTTCTTATGTGTGGCTGATCACGAACGCGGAATCGCAACGATCCCAGCCAATATTGGTGCGAGAACCGATTTTGACGAAGCGCTCAAAAATTTTGAGGAGCCGCTTACGCGCACTGAATTAATTGCGATCAAACCGATGATCGATGGCGAGGTCATTCGCCAGGACGATATCGCGAACGATCCCCTTTACCTCAGGGATCGTGACCCGAAACGGGTTCAGATGGTCGAGATTGAAGGGGCCCGCTCGGTTCTGGCGGTTCCGTTGATGAAGGATGGCCTGGGTCTCGGTGTAATTGTCCTCTATCGCCGTGAGGTTGCGCCTTTCTCAGATGATGATGTGGCGCTGGTCCAAACCTTCGCGGCTCAAGCCGTGATCGCAATGGAAAACGTCCGCCAGTTCCGCGAAGTTCAGGATCGGACAGCCGAAGTAACGCAAGCTTTGGAATACCAGACCTCTACATCCGAAGTGCTGCGGGTGATCTCGGCGTCACCAAATGAGTTGGCGCCCGTTCTCGACGCTATCCTCAAAGAAGCGTCGCGCATCTGCGAATTGCAGGATGCCTATGTAGCGATGCTGAACCCCGACGATCAGCTCTTTCATGTTCATGCGATACTTACGCAGGACACGACTTTTGCGGAATACGTCAAAGCGCATCCTATTTCACCTGATGAAAGCGGTGTAAGCGGGCGTGCCATTCTGTCGAAACGCACCACCTATATCGAAGATGTCGAAACCGAGACGTCTTATACTTGGATGGAAGAAAGCGGCGTCGGGGAATACAGGTCCGTGCTCGGCGTCCCGTTGGTCAAGAATGGCGTTGTCGTAGGTGTAATTTCAGTCGGGTCAACCGAGGTTTCGGGATTTTCCACCAAGCAGATTCAGTTATTAGAAACATTCGCCGACCAAGCGATTATCGCCATTACGAATGCCAACCTGTTCCGCGAAGTCGAGGAACGCACTGCCGAAGTCGTGCAGTCACTGGAATACCAGACTGCCACGTCCGAAGTATTGGATGTCATCTCTCGCTCGCCTAACGATCTTCCACGGGTTCTGGATGCGATCCTGGAAGTTTCCTCACGTATCTGCGACCCGGAATATGCATTCTTCGCAATGCGGGATGCTGACGATGGGTTGTACCGTGTGGCCATGTCCCACAACGTGAGCGATGCGTTTTTAAGCTATTTATCAGACAACCCCATAGCCCCAGAGGAAGGTTCGTGCATCGGCCGCACGGCCCTTCATGGCAAGACCGTCTATATCAAAGACACGCGCAAGGATCCGACCTACACATGGAAAGTGGCGGCAGAGATCGGCGATTACCTCACCACGCTGGGCGTCCCCTTGGTCAGCGATGGCGTGACCGTTGGTGTTATCGTCATGGCACACCGGAAATCCGGGGCGTTTAGTGAAAAACAGATCAACCTGTTAGAGACATTCGCGTCCCAGGCCGTGATCGCCATCAACAACACCCGGTTGTTCAAAGAAGTGCAGGCGCGCACTGCAGAGGTCGAAGAGGCGCTCGACTATCAAACAGCCACGTCTGAAGTGCTGGGAGTGATCTCGCGCTCGCCAAACGAACTCGATCCCGTACTCAAAGCTATATTGCAAGTGGCGGTTCGCATCTGCAAACCCGAGGCGTCTTACGTCGCACTGCTGAATGAAGAAACCGGAGTCTACGACATTGCTGCGACCCATAATTCTGCCGCAGCTCATTACGACGTCATAACCCGTCAGGTGCTTGTTCCAGACAAGGGCACGACCACGGGACGCGCCGCGCTGACAGGCAAGACGGTGTATATTGAAGATTTTGAGCACGACCCGGATTATGCTTGGAAAGAAGAAGCACTGGGTGCCGGATTTCGTTCGGCTTTAGGGGTTCCGCTGGTAAAGGATGGGATCACGCTCGGCGTGATTTCACTTGCTCATTCAAAAATTGGGGCGTTCTCGGACAAGCAGATAGCTTTGGTTGAAACCTTCGCCTCGCAAGCGGTAATTGCGCTTGGAAATGCGCATCTTTTCGATGAGGTGACGGCCCGAACCGAGGAAGTTGAGGAATCGTTAGCGTACCAGAAAGCCACAAGCGAGGTACTCGAAGTTATTTCCCGATCTCCTGACGCATTGGAGCCCGTACTGGAGGCGTTGCTGGCCGTTTCGTCCCGCATTTGTCGCCTGCAGGATGCCTTCGTGGCGCTTAAGACACCCGAAGACGGGAAGTACCATTATTTTGCCGGGCACAATTTGTCGGGCAAATTCGCGGATTTTTTGAAGGCGCATCCTTTTGAGCCCGGGGAAACTTCAGCCACGGCACGTGCGCTTCTGCATGGACGGGCCGACTATGTTGAAGATACGCAAGCTGACCCCAATTACGATCCGCTGCTCAAATCCAATCTCGAAGGCTATCGATCCGTCCTTTCCGTGCCACTGATCCGAGATGGTGACACAATTGGCGTTATCAGCATGGGAAGCCGAACCACTGCGGCTTTTGACGAAAAGCAAATCAAGCAGATGGAGACGTTCGCGTCCCAAGCGATTATCGCCATTCAGAACTCGCAACTCTTCAACGATACGCAAACCGCGCTTGCCCGCCAAACCGCCAGTGCGGACGTTCTAAGAGTTATTTCTGAATCCCCAACCGATACCAAGCCGGTTTTCGAGAAGATTGTCGCGCTGGCGACGACCCTCATAGATTGCGACCTGTCGATTGCTATTCAGGCGAACAAGACTGAACTCTGGCAAATCGCCGCCGCGACACCAGATGGCGTCGAAGAAATCACGTGGACCGAGCGCCTGCCAATTGATCCCGAAGACAATTTGCCGTCCAAGGCAATCAAGAACGGCAAGACCTTGCATTTGCCCGAGTGGCGGTCCGATGAGCTACCCCCACGCGATCAGGAAATCATCCGCAGGAAAGGGTTCAAGTCTTCGCTGACAGTGCCTCTGATGCGGGGGACGGAATGTTTCGGTGCCTTGGTGTTCATCCGAAAGACGGCCAAAGTTTTCAGCGAAGATGAAGTCGCCATTGCCGAGTCCTTCGCGGATCAGGCCATCATCGCGCTGGAAAATGTTCGCCTGTTTAATGAAACTCAGGCGTCCTTGGCACGTCAGACTGCGAGCGCTGATGTATTGCGGGTGATCAGTCAATCGCCGACGGATACGACGCCTGTTTTTGAGGTGATCGTAGATTCCGCGACACGGCTTGTTTCGTGCGACATGGCCGGTGCGGCGTTGTCGGATGAGAGTTTCTGGTGGCAAGTGGCTTTGGCCTCGCCCAAGGGGCTGATACGTGATTTCGGAAGAACCCGGCACCCGCTGGATCCGCATGACAATTTTTTGTCGTCCGTATTGCTGTCTGGAAAAACCATGCATGTGCATGATTTGTCGTCGGGTGACCTGCCGCGGTTGGCAAAGAAGCTTCACGAAGAAAGCGGTTTTGAAGCTTTCCTTGGCGTACCATTGATGCGCGGAGGCAAGTGTCTGGGCGGCCTCTATTTCATCAGGAAATCCAAAACACCCTTCTCGGATGACGATGTTGCAATGGCCGAGTCATTTGCCGATCAATCTGTTATTGCCATCGAAAACGTACGCCTTTTCCGCGAAGCTGAGGAAGCGCGCGAGGCTGCTGAAACTGCCAACGAAGCAAAAAGCGCATTCCTGGCCACCATGTCACACGAGATCCGCACGCCGATGAATGCGGTAATCGGGATGAGCGGCCTGTTGATGGACACAGAGTTGGATGCCGAGCAAAGCGACTATGCAAACACCATCCGCGATAGTGGTGACGCGCTGTTGGGTATCATCAATGAGATCCTCGACTTCTCGAAAATTGAAGCGGGGCAGATGGATATCGAAAACCATCCGTTCGACCTGCGCGAATGCATAGAAAGCGCACTCGACTTAGTCAGCGGTAAAGCCGCCGAGAAACAGCTGGATTTAGCCTATGAGTTCGATGACGCTCTACCGCTGGCGATTAGCGCGGATCTGACCAGATTGCGGCAAATTCTGCTGAACCTGCTTTCTAACGCAGTGAAGTTCACCGAGAGCGGCGAAGTGGTTCTGTCTGTTGAACAATCTGCGAAGGTGCAGGGATCGCTCGAACTGATGTTCAAAGTCCGAGACACTGGAATCGGCCTATCAAAAAAAGGTATGAGCCGATTATTTCAGTCATTCAGCCAGGCAGATAGTTCAACGACCAGAAAATATGGCGGCACTGGTCTGGGTCTTGCGATCTCGAAGCGTCTTGCGGAACTTATGGGCGGGACCATGTGGGCCGAAAGCGATGGCGAAGGGAGCGGGTCCACCTTCGTTTTCAAGATCCAGGCCAAACCTGCAAAGCCAGTTAAATCGTCTTCTCGCAGTCTTGTTGGCGTTCAGCCAGAACTCGAAGGCAAGCGAATTTTGATGGTGGACGACAATGCCACCAATCGTAAAATCCTTTCTCTGCAAACCGAGAAATGGGGCACGCAGACCACGACGTGTGGATCTCCGTCAGAGGCGCTGCGCATACTTGAAGAAGGCGTCGAGTTCGATTTGGCCATTCTCGACATGCATATGCCTGACATGGATGGAGAAGAGCTCGCCAAAAGGGTTCGCGCCAAGAAACCAGGCTTGCCACTCATCCTTTTCAGTTCACTCGGCCCGCGCGACATAGATCTGGAAGATGGGCTCTTTGCCGCCAACCTTGCCAAACCTCTGCGCCAATCCCACCTGTTCGATACCCTGGTCACATTGTTCGCGACTGAAAAGGTGCGCGTGAAGCCGTCCAAACCTCAGGGCAAACCCCAAACAGATCCGGATATGGCAACGCGACATCCGCTGCGGATTTTGCTGGCCGAGGATAATTTGGTGAACCAGAAACTTGCGCTGCGACTGCTGGAACAGATGGGATATCGCGCGGATTTGGCCAGCAATGGTGTTGAAGCGGTCGAAAGCGTCAACCGGCAAACATACGATATCGTTTTCATGGATGTGCAGATGCCTGAGATGGACGGGCTTGAGGCGTCTCGCCGTATCAACAAAGCGCATCCGGATGGCAGTCGTCCTCGCATAGTTGCGATGACCGCGAACGCCATGCAGGGCGACCGTGAGATGTGCCTGAAAGCAGGGATGGACGACTATATCACCAAACCGATCCGCGTACCGGTCCTCATTGAAGCCCTGTTAAATTCCCCCAGAATAAGAAGGTGATCCATGACAAACAGCCCAATTGATCATGAAATCTTCATGGAGCTGAAAGACGCTACAGGCGAAGATTTTGCAGCCGAGCTTGTGAACACCTTTCTCGACGAAGCGCCTGGCATGATTGACGAATTGAAAGCGGCTGCGGGCGCGGCTGATGCCGACCGATACCGCCGTGCTGCGCATTCCATCAAGTCGAATGCCAATACCTTTGGGGCGATTGCTCTTGCCGAACGGGCCAGGAAAATCGAGCTCGGAGAGCTGCCTGAGGTCGGAGACCTTACAGACGCGACGGCGTTGGAAACCGACCTTACCATTGCTGCAGCTGCTTTACGGAGCCTGATTGATGTCTGACGCCCCCGGTCATTTGCTCATCGTCGATGACAACAAGGTGAACCGCTTGCTGTTGTCGCGCAGCGTTGAGCTTTTGGGTCACCAGGCATCGGTTGCGGAAAACGGCCGGGTCGCAATGGAGATGTTGTCTAGCCAGCCGTTTGATTTGCTTCTGCTGGATATCGAAATGCCTGAAATGGACGGCTTTCAGGTTCTGGAAGCCATCAAATCAGACACCGACCTGCGTGATCTGCCGGTGATCGTGACGTCATCTGTTGAGGGGCTCGACAATGTCGTGCGCTGTATCGAATTGGGTGCGGAAGACTACCTGCCAAAACCGGTCAATAAGACACTTCTTGGTGCGCGCGTCTCCAGCGGCCTTGAAAAGAAAAGACTCCGGGACGAGCAGAAGCGTCTGCTAGAGCGCTTTGCAACAACGGAGGTCGCACAAGACCTGCAAGAGTCCGGCTTTGCCATAGGTGGCAAGCGTGCCAATGCTTCAGTCCTCTTCTGTGACATTCGCGGTTTCACGACCTTGTCTGAAAATCTCGCGCCAGAGGAAACAATTGACCTGCTCAACACGTTCTACACGTTGATGTTCGAGGCAGTTACCAGCAATGGCGGAATTGTCAGCCTGATGTTGGGTGACGGTTTGATGGCTCTCTTTGGAGTTCCGCAACCACTGCCCAATACTGCGCAAAGCGCGGTGGCGGCAGGTCATGAAATGCACAACATGATCGAGATGTTAAATCTCGAACGGCGTACTGAAGGGAAAAGCGACTTGAAAATCGGCATCGGAATAGCGACGGGTGAAGTCGTGGCCGGCTATGCCGGAACGGACAATCGGGCCACGTATACTTGTATCGGATCAACCGTAAACCTAGCTGCGCGCCTTGAGTCAGAAACACAGAAAACAGGAAGCCGGATATTGATTGATCAAGAAACGTTCGGCCTGCTGGAAGGGGCAACCGTGTTGGAGACATTTGGTGGAACCATGATCAAAGGTTTCTCCGATCCGTTCGACATCCATGCGCTATGACCATTCATGCAATGTTATGCAGGCACCCATAAGTTTGATCAGTTTCACGATTGTAGCGCAAAAATCAGTCCTTTGAAGCCCCGTGACACCAGGCCGTATCGTTGGAACCGGGCGGGCCTGTTGCCGCAAATCCCCGGTCAGCTCATGTCGGGATTTGGACCCGGCAAGCCAGACCGCCAAGATCTGCAGATGTGCCTAATTTCAGCTTGCCACCATAAGCGTTCAACAGGTCAACGGATATGGCCAGACCCAATCCGGTGCCGCTGACTGAGGTATCCAGCCGCTCGCCGGACCGAAGCACCCCTTTTCGCGCTTCCTCCGGAACTCCGGGCCCGTCATCCTCGATACAGATCTCGATGCCGCTTGCGCCGCGTTTTGCGGCGATGCGAATGGTTGACCGACACCATTTGAGCGCGTTGTCCAGAAGGTTTCCGATCACTTCTTCGATGTCCTGAGTATCCATCCTGACCCAAAGACCGGCCTCGCTTTCTGTAACAAGCGTTTTCCCCTCCCGCTCGGTCATGACGGAAAACAGTCTCGACAGTCTTTCGACCGAATGCGACAGGTCCGTTCTGGAATGGGTCAGTTCGCCGGTGTTTGATGCACGCATCCGCGCAAGCGAACGTGTAAGCTGTGCGTCGATCCGGGCCAGAGCGTCCTCGGCCGGCTTGGTATCTGCTCCGGTCTCAGACAGGCTGGTCAACTCGTTTCGCAGTATTGCGGTCGGTGTCTTGAGCGCGTGCGCCAGGTCTGCCGCCTGTCGCCGCGAGCCGGTGACAATCTCGCGATTTCGAGTCAGCAACTGGTTCAGATCCTCCACCAGCGGCGAAACCTCTTCCGGATAGTCTTCGGGCCGCAGATCGTCGCCTTTATCCCAGCGATGCATCACGTCCGCGCGCAGCTTTCGCAGGGGGCCGATAATGGCCGACATCAGCAAAAGCGAACCTGCGACACCAATCAGACCAACCAGACCAAAGACCGGAAGAAGGTTGCTTTGCGCCGCACGCCGCTCGCTGATCAGTTCAAGCCGGCTTTCGGCGACGGTGACGCCCCATTCGGTTCCGTCCTCAAACGTGATTTTCTGAAAGGCGCTGCGCACAGCCTCGCGATCGGGGCCTGTGGTATTCCAGACCGTAACGTCCTGGCCCGCCCGCACGGGCTCGGCGATCGTTTCGTCAAACAGGGACGCCGAGGTGAACGTGGCCCCGTTGCCATCTGTAACCTGCCAGTACCTGCCGGAATAGGGCGTGCCATAGGCCGGGTCAAACATCAGGTCGCGCAACGCATCAGGGGCATCCGTGGTGGCACTCAACCCGACGACAAGCTGGGTGTGTCTGTCGCGCAGAGTCTCGTCGAACTGTTCCAGAACGCGCGTATTGATATAGGAAAACACGACCAGCGTACCAACGCCGACAGACAGTGCACCAGTGGCCAGACCGCCAAGCAAGGCACGATGGCGCAGCGATAGCATCAGGCGGTATCGATCATGTAACCGCGTCCTCGAACCGTCGTGATCAGGTCGGGGCCCAGCTTCTTGCGCAGGCGGGTTATGAAAACGGCAATCGTGTTCGAGTCCCTGTCGCCGTCGTACTCGTAAATATGTTCGGACAGTTCGGTCCGGGACACCATGCGCCCGATATTATGCGCAAGATAGGTCAGAACCGCGATCTCCTGCGCGGTCAGATCGACAGGGATTCCACCAACGCTGACGCGCCCGTTCCGCGTATCCAGCGAAACCTCTCCCATTTCGATAACCGGGTTCATCTGACCGCTTTGCCGACGCAGAATTGCCCGGACGCGCGCCGCCAGTTCCGGCATATGAAAGGGCTTGGTCATGTAATCATCCGCGCCCGCGTCAAGCCCGTCCACGCGTTCGCTCCAGCCGTCCCGGGCGGTAAGGATCAGAACCGGCGTCTTGACGCCCGCACTGCGCCATTCGCGCAGAACGGAAATACCGTCGCGCTCGGGCAAACCGATATCGAGTATGATCATGTCATAAGGTTCGGTGGCCCCCATGTGCAGGGCGTCGGTTCCGTTCTGGGCAACGTCGACCACGCGACCCTCAGCCCCCAGTAGCTTTTTGATCTGCTCGCAAAGCTGCGGTTCATCTTCAGCTAGAAGTACTCTCATTTCTAAAAGCTACAGTCACAACCGCTCTGGTTTAAGCCCTATTTTTTGCCCTTACCATTGCCACCGGAATTTCCGCCGCCATTGCCGCCGGAGTTTCCGCCCCCATTACCACCGGAATTGCCGCCGCCGTTACCGCCACTGTTGCCACCACCGTTACCGCCGCCATTCCCGTTACCGCCGCCGTTGCCACCACCGTTACCGTTGCCGCCACTGTTGCCACCGCCACCGTTGCCATTGCCATTGCCGCCGCGATTGCTGTTGCCGCCGGCATTGCCGCGGTTGGACGAAGCCCCGCGCGCAGCGTTGGTGTTGCGATTGTTCGTGGATTTGGCAGAACTGGACCGGGCCGCTTTCGATATCTCGCGGCCCACGCTGGATCGGTTGGAAACAACCGCCCCGGTTTGCGCGTTCACGATCACGCTGACGATCTTCCCGTTCGGTTTCTTGACCAGGATGCGATAATAGATCTCATCGGACTGAAACGCGCGGGCATCGACCGGGGTGCCGCCATAGGCTTTCTCGACGCCTTTGATGACCCGCTTAAGCCCGATGGTGTTGCCCGTCAGCGTCGCCCTGCGCAATTCGCCCTGCTTCAGTTCGCGCGCGTCGGCAGCCGCCTGCCCACCGGGCAGAGCAGCAAGCAGGCTTGCAGCCATCAGAAATGCCATTGCACGCATGAGAACCCTCATAATCTTCGCGCTCAAGACTACGTTGTTTGACGTGAACCGACGATGAACAAGCAGTTAGCCCTGCGTTCAAGCACCCTCAAGTTAAATGAGGGCAAGGATGGTCGATTCGTTTGCGAATCGAGACACTTGAACACAATGCGTCGGACGGCGAGCCCGTTCCGACAAGGAGATCGATATGAAAACCACTTTGGGATTGCTGAGAGCTTCGACCGTGGCCATCGCCTTGCTGGGCTCGGCTGCAATTGTTGCCACCATCGCCGCTCCGGACGTTGCTTTTGCCAAAGAAGGCAAGGGCAATGGCGGAGGAAAGGGCAATGGCGGCGAAAAAGGTAACGGCGGCGGCAAGGGCAATGGCGGCGGCAATGGCAATAGTGGTGGCAAGGGCGGTGGCGGCGATCACAGCTCGGCCGGTAAGAAAGGTGGCGGAAACGGGGCCGACAAAAGCCGCGGGGGGCGCAAAGCGGGTAAATCCGGCGGCGGGCGGTCCAAATCCAAATCCTCGCGGTCCGCATCCGGTAAATCCGGTGGCTTTTCGCTAAAGGAATTCTTCAACGGCAAGGGCAAAACGCGCACCGCGACGACCTCGGGGAAAAGCTCGAAGCAAAAGACGACAACGCGCAAGGCGCCCTCGAAAACCGTGATCGTCGAAGAATCGGTGCGCCCGGCAATCCGGACCAAAGGCAATAAGATGGCTGCACTGCTAGGGGCCCATCCATCAGAGTTGGGTGCTCTGAATGCCGCCAATGCAAGCGAGACCGCGCTGGCCAATGCATCGCCAAACTCGCGCGTCGGGCGCATTGCCAACTACCGCGACACGGTTCTGGACGGAGAGCCCCTGCGCGAAGAACTTGCCAAGCAGTTGGAAGAACTCACCGGACTTGAGCCACCCGAGCGGACGATTCCCGAGATCGAACAGGAACTGGAAACCGCTCTGAACGATGTTCAGGACAATCAGGAAAAGGTGAATGAGCTTGAGCAGGCGCTGGAAGACGCCGGTGGAACCAACCCCGAGATCGAAGAGCAACTCGCCGATGCGCGCGCCGAACTGGATAGCTCGGTTGAAGAAGCGCAGAACCTGAATGACGAAAGACAGGCTGCGGTCGACTACGAAGACGCAAAGCAAGAGGTTCAGGATCTGGCCGATCAGGTTGAAGAACAGAACCTGGCCGAGCGCGAGGCGCTGGAAGCTGCGGCCAACAAACCGGTCACCGATGCCGTCGAGGCAGAAGTCAGATCGCTTCTGGGCCTGTAACCACAGGTCAACGGACCACGGGATCGATATCACCTTTCAGTGCTGACTGCTCACGGACGTGCTGAAAACCGGGCCAGCCATATGCTTCACAGGGGTGGGAAGCGGCTGGCCCGGATCATTTCCGGGCTATGGCTTTCGGAATCCCCAATCAGCCTTCCACATAAAGAAACCCCGCCCCTGGGACAGGGCGGGGTTTAGTCTTCAATTCCGGTATCTAGGACGAATATCGGGAATTGTGCGGGGGTTTGCTGAACTGCCTTCAGACGTTTTTTTGTGCCTCAAAAAGCCGCGTATTGGTAACGATCTCTGCTAATGCATTTTCGATAGGAGGGAAGCGACCACTGCTCGATTTGGTCGTTGTCGGCAAACGATCCAGGTCAATTTTCCCGGATGTCTGCATCACAGCGGATGTGCTGGAGTCTTCAGTCACAAAGGCAGGCTTGATCATGCTTTTCCCCTTGTTTGCAATCAAATCGGGCATCGCCCGTTCAATCCAACAAGATCACTATGCACTAGTCTGGTTGAACACTCTGAGAATACATTGTTCACGTTCAGTTAATGTTGTTCGCGAAATAAGGACAAACGGATCGATCGATGATCGGGTGGCTCCAGTCCGCAGGCGGTCCCCCGCCTATGCGCTCGCCAATGCCCGCGCAAAAGCATATCTGGAGCACGAAACTCAGGAAGGCGTTCACGATGAAAAAGACCGTTGGGATTTTGACGATAGCACTGACTGCGCAGGTCGCGTCGGTGGCAAGCGCAGGGGGCGGGTTCCGGGATTTGACCCTCGGGGCCGCCGATCAGGCGCGTATGATGACTCCGATTCAGGTGAAATCCAAAGCCGGACACTGCCCACCGGGTCTGGCGAAAAAGGCGGTCCCGTGCGTTCCGCCCGGTCAGGCGAAAAAGTATCGCCGGGGCGACTACATCTATGATGGATATTTTCCGATCGACAATCCCGGGCGCTGGGGCCTGCGTCGCAACGGATATTACGTTCGGGCCGGAGATTATGTTTACGAGGTGAACCGCGAAACGCACGAGGTGCTGAACCTGATCGGTGCCATCGCGGATGTGCTGAACTGACCGCACGCGCCCGTCAAACGATCCAGCCCTACGCCTCGGCCAGCGCCTTGGGGATGCGCTCGGCCAAAGCCCGCTGAACGATGGCAAATCTGGGCGTGCGGGCGATTTCCTCAAGGGTCGCGACCCACAGGGGCACCTCGATATCGGGGTCCGCCCCGCGCGATCTGCGCAGCCGGGGGTCTGCATCGCCAATGAATCTGGGCAAAAACGTCTTACCCACGCCAGACGCCGCCATCTCCTGCAGCACCAGAAAACTGTCCGCCCCGCTGGCCATTTCTGCGGCATCCACATGCTCGGCCAGCCATTTCGCCGGAAGCGAGCGGTTCAGTGCCCCGTCAAGGCGAAGCCAGGGGCGGTCCGGGTGGCCGTCATCATAGGCCCCGATCAACAACGCGCCCGCACGTTCCCCGACCAGACCCTCGTCCAACTGGGCCGAGGGACGCACGGCGATATCGGCGGTCAGCCGCGACAGGTCATGATGGCTGTTGCCGCTTAACAAGGTCAGCTCCAGGTCGGGATACAGCCGGGAAATCTCGGTCAGGATGCGAGGCAGGACAAGCTGGCAAAGACTGTCCGTAGACGCAATCCGTACATGACCCGCGGGCGCGCGGTTTGCCCCCACAATCGCGCGGTCCACCGAAAGAACCGCATCCTCGACGCTTTCCATCGCTGACAGAATGGCGCGACCTTCGGGCAGGGGGGTATATCCCGTTGTGCTTTTGTGGAACATCACGCAGTCATTGCGCGCCTCAAACGCGGCCACCCGGCGCAGGACCGTGGCATGTGTCACACCCAACGCCGCCGCCGCCGCATTCAGCGATCCGTGTTTGCTGACGGCAAGCACATAGCGGATGTCATCCCAGTTGCGATTGTTCATAAATTAACAGGCAATGCCGAATAACAAACAATTACAAGAAAATTCGTTCAAGCTACACTTCCGGTTATTCAGCAGGGAGACATACTATGATGAAGAAATCTTTGATCTTCGCGGCAAGTCTGTTGTCGATTGCCGCAATCGGAACCGCCATCGCGCATGAAAGTGAAAATGCAGCCGTGAAAGCCCGCACCTCGATCATGCAGCTTTATGCATTCAATCTGGGCACGCTTGGCGGCATGGCCAAGGGCGAGGTAGACTATAACGCCGAAGCGGCAACTCAGGCGGCCAACAATCTGGTGGTTCTGACGCAGCTTGACCAATCCGCCATGTGGCCAGCTGGGTCCGACAACGTATCTGATCCATCCTCGCGCGCGCTGCCCGCGATCTGGGAAAATTTCGCCGATGTCGGTGCCAAGGGGCAGGCCATGGCGGACGCCGCACTTGCGATGCAGGCTGCCGCAGGGCAGGATGTTGATGCCCTCAAAGCGGCAATGGGCGATCTGGGTGGAAGCTGTTCATCATGTCACAAGGCCTACAGAGCCCCGAAAAACTAAAAAGGGACTGACCCGTGCGGCGCTTTTTACTGTTCGCCGCCAGTGTTGCAGGTCTGATCGTTCTGACCGGTCTGGTATTGACCCGACCTCAGCGCGTGGATCAGGCGCAGCTTGCAGGTCTCACCCCGGATCTCGAACGGGGTGAGGCGGTATTCTACGCCGCAGGTTGCGCCTCGTGCCATTCCGCACCTAAGGCCGAGGACAAATTGGCACTTGCCGGTGGTCACCGGTTCGCGACCGAGTTCGGTACCTTCATCGCCCCCAATATCTCCAGCGATCCTGATGCAGGAATTGGCGCATGGTCCGCGCAGGATCTGGCCAATGCGCTGATCCACGGAACCGGGCCCAACGGGCAGCACTATTACCCGGCCTTTCCCTATACCTCCTACGCCAACATGGCGATGGCCGACATTGTCTCGCTCCACGCCTTCCTCGGCACCCTGCCTGCCGTAGCCGCCAAAGCGGATCCGCATGAGGTCGGCTTTCCCTTCAACATCCGGCGCGGGCTGGGGGGATGGAAGCTGTTGCATCTGCAACCGGACTGGGTGGTTGATGGCGATCTGACCGACCAACAACTCAGGGGCCGCTATCTGGTCGAGGCGCTGGGCCATTGCGCCGAATGCCATACGCCGCGAAACGCTCTTGGCGGGCTGAAACGTGACCTCTGGCTGACTGGCGCCCCAAACCCCAGCGGGCAGGGGCGTATCCCCGGCCTGACCCCCGAACAACTCGACTGGTCCGAGGCTGACATAGCCGAATACCTGAAATCCGGTTTTACCCCCGACTACGACAGCGCCGGAGGAGAAATGGCCGAGGTGATTGAAAACACGTCGCGGCTGAGTGATGATGATCGTCTGGCCATCGCCGCTTATCTGAAAGCCGTTCCTGCACAGCCCGGTCAGCGCCCCTAGCCTGTTTCCCTGACCTCTTGTGTTAGGCTGCTAAAAAACGCATTCACCAAAACGTCTGCACAGTCTTCAAAAGCTTGGATCAAGGCGCATGGCCAGATGACACAGAAATTTGCCCTTTGGTCCATCCCCGTGTCCCTCGCGGTGCTGGCGCTGAAACTGCTGGCCTGGTGGCTGACAGGCTCGGTCGCGCTGCTGTCGGATGCGATGGAATCCACGGTCAACGTCGCCGCGGCCCTGCTGGCCTATTTCGCGGTGCGGGTGGCCAGCATTCCGCCTGACGAAAACCACCCGTTCGGGCACAAAAAGGCAGAATACCTGTCCGCCGTAGTCGAAGGCGCGCTGATCGTCCTTGCGGCGTTTCTGATTATCCGCGAGGCGGTGCTTGCGCTTCCGAACCCGCATCTTGATGACATGCCGCTGGCGGGGATCGCCGTCAATATCATCGCGACAGGCGTGAACGGCACATGGGCCTATCTGTTGCTCAAGACCGGCAGGCGCGCCGGATCACCCGCCCTGCAGGCAAGCGCGCGGCATATCTTCACCGATGTGATGACCTCGGTGGGGGTTGTTGTGGGGCTTTTGCTTGCACTGGCCACCGGCTGGCTGATCCTGGACCCGATCCTGGCGATTCTGGTTGCGCTCAACATCCTGTGGGAGGGATGGAAGGTTATCCGCGCATCAGTCGACGGGCTGATGGATGCCAGCCTGTCCGATCATGACCTGCAGATCGTCTCGGGTGCTATCGAGGCCAATCTGGGATCTGCGCTGGAATATCATGACCTCAAGGGACGCAGATCCGCGAATGTGATCTTTGTCGAGTTTCATCTGGTCGTCGACGGCAAAATGTCAGTCAGTGCAGCGCATGATATCTGTAACGATATCGAAGACGCACTGGGGAAGTTGTACCCGGGCTCGGTCTTTGTCATTCACCTTGAACCCGATGACGAACTGCAGGGCGACGGGGGCGGCGCGCCCTGAACCCTATCTGGCGCTAGTCCAAAAAAAACCCGCGCAAGTCCGCGCGGGTTACAGTTGCCGTGGGAGAACTCTACCAGTTCATCGGGCCTTTTTCGGCAAAGGACTCGACGAGGAAATCAATGAAGGCCCGGACCTTTGGCTGTGTAAAGCGACCCGGCGGGTATACCGCATAGACGCCCTGTACTTCGTCGGGCAGCGACGGCATCGCGTCCACAACCTCGCCCGATTTCAGCGCCTCGGCATAGAGGTAGCTGGGCAAATAAGCGATCCCCAGCCCCGAGATTGCAGCGTTCAGCAGCGATTGGCCGTCATTCACACTCAGCCAGCCGGCGGTGCGCACCTGACGCTTTTCGCCGGACGGTGCTGTCAGCTTCCAGACACTGCCCGAGGACTGGCTGGAATAATGAAGCAGTTTGTGTTCGTTCAGATCGTCGATCTTTTGCGGATGGCCGAATTGTTCGATGTATTTCGGCGACGCTACCATGCGCTTGACCGTTTCGGTCAGTTTGCGGGCACGCAGCGTGCTGTCTTCCAGCTCACCAATGCGCACGGCCACATCAAACCCTTCGGAAATCAATTCAACATAGCGGTTGTTCAGCACCATGTTGACGGTGATCTCGGGGTAAGCCGACAGGAAATCCGACAGAACCGGCGACAGGTGATTGACCCCGAAATCCGTCGCAACACTGATCCGCAGCAGGCCCGACGGGGCGGATTGCATCGACGTCACCAGCGCATCCGCCTCACCGGCGTCGTTCAGAACGCGCCGCGCACGGTCGTAATAGGCCAGCCCGATCTCGGTCGGGGATACCCGCCGTGTGGTCCGGTTCAGCAGCCTCGCACCCAATCGCGCCTCAAGACTTGAGACGTGTTTGGACACGGCTGATTTGGAGATGCCCATTTTCTTGGCCGCGTCGGTGAAGCCACCCTGGTCCACCACGTTGGAAAAGGCCTCCATTTCAGTCAGTCGATCCATTCTCGTACCCCAGGTCTTCTGTTCGTTGTCTCACTTTCGCGATCAATCTGGGCGAGAACAGGGCAGACATGGGATAATATCAGGGTTTTGAATCGGATCGTTTGCGGTTGGGAAACGGCAAAAGCGGCAGAAAACATTGGGGCCTGCTCGGAAAAAAGGCTGAAATTTCAAACCCGCGCCCCAATTGTGTTATGTTGAGAATGGCATTTTTGTGACCACGGAGGAGATGATGAGAACAATTCTGATAGCTCTGGCGATGATCCTGGCCGCCCCGTTTGCCTGGGCCGGGGGCGAAACGCCCTCGAATCCGGATGCAAAGGTCTATTTCGTGAATTTGTCTGATGGCGACACCGTGACATCGCCTGTCACAGTGGTCTTTGGCCTCAGCGGCATGGGCGTGGCCCCCGCCGGGACCGAGGCCGAAAACACCGGTCATCATCACCTTCTGGTTGATCGCCCACCGCTGGGTCAGGGCGAAGACGGCGCCGATGAACTGGCCTATGGGCTGCCTTCGGATGACAATCACCTGCATTTCGGCGGTGGGCAGACCGAGGTAACGTTGGACCTGAGCCCGGGCCCGCACACGCTGCAGTTGGTGCTGGGCGACGCCGGACATGTCCCGCACGCCACGCCCATTGTGTCCGATGTGATTACGATCAACGTCGAATAAGCGCGGATCTTTCAGAACAGGGTTTTGAGGCCGAGTATCCAGAACGGCAATGTCACCGCGCTCAGCAGCGTTGATTGCGCGATTAGCGTCGCAACCAGTTGTCTGTCGGCCCCGAACCCGGACGCCAGAATATGTGCAGCGGACGCCGTTGGTAGGGCTGCAAACAGAACCAGAACCGGGGCCAGCTCATTGGTGCCGCCAATGATCAGGCAGCCCAGCAATGTCACCCCGGGTACCAGCACCAGTTGCGTCAGGCAGACATACCCACTGAACCGATCCACCTTTGCCAGCGCGCTCCAGTTCATGGTCGCTCCGATGGAAATCAGGGCAATCGGGATGGCGGCCGCCGCAACCATGTCCAGCGGCGCAAGCACAGGGGCAGGGATGGTGATCCCGGTCAACCCGACGGTGACGCCCAGCACACTCGCCAGCAAAAACGGGTTCAGGACGACCTTCAGGACGGTCTGAACGAACCCAAGGCTTCCGCCGCGCGACAGCACGATCACCGCCAGCATATTTGCAACCGGTACCGCCATCCCGATCGCCACCGCCATTTCGCCCAGCGTGCCCGGGGCAATCGTCTGGGACGCCACCAACGCGATGGCCGAGTTGAACCGCCAGGTGGTCTGCCACGCTCCGGCAAAGTCCAGAAACCGCGGCGGCCCAAGCGGACGCGCCAGCCATCCCAGCAGCATGGCGACAATCAGGATCGCCCAGACCGCCGGACCGATCTGCAAAACGTCCGATACGGCAATGGGTCGCTGACTGGCGGCCACAAACAGCAACGCAGGGAACAGGATTTCAAAGTTCAGCTTGTCCAGACCCTGCCATGCACTGTCCGACAGCCGCGCCCGGATCAATCCGCCCAGCGCAACCATCAGAAAACTTGGCGCAAGTCCGGTCAGGATGGTGGTGAACACCATGGCAGGTTTTTCCTCAGATCAACCTGCATGTGTCTAAGCTCTCTGCATCCGTGTTCAAAGCAAATACCGACACGGAGCGGCTGAAAAAGGGGCTATAGCTGCGCCGCCAGCCGGGTACCCTGATCAATCGCGCGCTTGGCATCCAGCTCAGCGGCGACATCTGCACCGCCGATCACATGGCAGGCGATCCCGCGCGCCGTCAGATCATCCGCAAGGCCGCGATCCGAGACCTGTCCGGCGCAAAGCACAATCGTATCCGCCGCGATCACAGTCGGGTTTTCGCGGGCTTCACCAAAGCTGACATGCAGGCCGTCATCGTCGATCCGCTCGTAATTCACGCCGCCGACAAAATTGACGTTCTTCATCTTCAGCGTCGCGCGGTGGATCCATCCGGTCGTCTTGCCCAGCCCCTTGCCGTGCCGCTGCGCCTTGCGCTGCAGCAGCGTGACCTGACGGGCCGGTGCCGCTGGTTGCGGACCTTCCGGGGCCAGACCCGAACGATGTTCGGCCGGGTCGCTCACACCCCATTCCTTCATCCACAACGGCAGATCGGTGGTCGCGCTATGGCCGTCCTCCAGCAGAAATTCCGACACGTCAAAGCCGATGCCACCCGCGCCGATCACGGCGACGGAGTTGCCAACCTGTGCCCCACCGCGCAGCACGTCAATATAGCTCAGAACATTGTCGCGATCCTGACCGGGGATCCCGGGGTCGCGGGGAGTTACGCCCGTCGCAACGATCACCTCGTCAAACCCGATCAGATCATCGGCCCCCACGGCGCGCCCCAATTCCAGCCGGACACCAAGGTCGCGGATCATGGCCCGATACCAATCGACCAGACCCCAGAACTCTTCTTTGCCCGGAACCTGCTTGGCCATGTTCAACTGTCCGCCAATCTCATCGGCGCGATCAAACAGGGTCACGTCGTGCCCGCGCTGGGCCGCTGTCATCGCGGTGGACAGGCCAGCCGGACCAGCGCCAACGATGGCGACAGTCTTGGCAACCTCGGCTTTGCCAATCACCAATTCGGTCTCATGACAGGCGCGCGGATTGACCAGACAGGATGTCAGCTTGCCGCTGAACGTATGATCCAGACAAGCCTGATTGCAGGCAATGCAAGGCGCGATCTTTGCCGCCTCACCGGCCATCGCCTTGTTCACAAAATCCGCATCCGCCAGCATCGGGCGCGCCAGCGAGACCATGTCGGCACAGCCGGTCGCCAGAACCTCTTCGGCAACCTCAGGCGTGTTGATCCGGTTGGATGTGATCACCGGGATCGACACCTTGCCCATCAGCTTTTTCGTCACCCATGCGAACGCCGCACGGGGCACGGATGTGGCAATCGTCGGTATCCGCGCCTCGTGCCATCCGATGCCGGTATTGATGATCGTTGCCCCGGCCTGTTCAATCCGTTGCGCCAGTTCCACTACCTCGTCATGGGTCGAGCCATTGGGCACCAGATCAATCATCGACAGCCGATAGATGATAATGAAATCCGTGCCCACGGCTTCGCGCACCCGCCGCACCACCTCGATGGGCAGGCGCATCCGGTTCTCATAAGACCCACCCCAGCGATCGGTACGCTTATTGGTATGAGTGACAAGGAACTGGTTCAGGAAATACCCCTCAGACCCCATGATCTCGACCCCGTCATACCCTGCCTGCTGCGCCAGCACGGCGGCGTTGACGATATCGCTGATCTGCTTCTCGATCCCTTCCTCATCCAGCTCATGCGGCGGAAACGGAGAGATCGGGGATTTCACCGGGCTGGGCGCCACGCATTTCGGCCCATAGGCATAGCGACCCGCGTGCAGAATCTGCATCGCGATCTTGCCACCCGCCTCATGCACCCGCTGCGTTACGATCGAGTGGTTCGCGACCTCGGTGTCATTCGTCATCATCGACGCCCCCGGCAGAACCGAGCCCTCAAGGTTCGGACCAATCCCACCCGTCACCATCAGCGCCACGCCGCCCCGCGCCCGGTCGGCATAGAACTCGGCCACCCGGTTCCAGTCGCCGGTTTCCTCAAGCCCTGTATGCATGGACCCCATCAGCACGCGGTTTTTCAGCGTGGTAAAGCCCAGATCCAGCGGGGCCAGCATATTTGGGTACGCGGTCATGACGAACTCTCCCTGAATTTCGGCCAAGATTGACGGGCGCATTACCTTTGTCACGCGAAACCTAACGTCATACCCTTTGCCGCCGGGGTGGGGCTTGATACAGAAGGGCCGAACAACCCATGAGGCCCCGCATGACCCCCGACCAGATCGCCAAACTGCCCTATCGTCCCTGCGTCGGCCTGATGCTGATGAATGCCGACGGTCGGATTTTCGTGGGCCAGCGCAACGACCGCCACAAGGACGCGTGGCAAATGCCTCAGGGCGGCGTGGACAAGGGCGAAGACCCGCGCGACGCCGCCCTGCGTGAGCTGTACGAGGAGACCGGCGTGACCGCTGACCTTGTCCAGATCATCGCCGAGACCCCCGGCTGGCTGCCCTATGACCTACCCCATGACATCGTGCCCAAAATCTGGAAAGGCCGCTATCGCGGGCAGGAACAGAAATGGTTCCTGATGCGCTTTACAGGCCGCGACGACCAAATCAACATCGCCACTGACCACCCCGAATTCACCCACTGGAAATGGCAGGAGCCCGACCGTCTGATCGCCGAAATCGTGCCGTTCAAGCGCGAGGTATATCAGCAAGTGGTTGCGGCGTTTGCGGAATATTTGGGCTGAGTTACCGCGCAGCCGTTGTCTTTGCCCCTAAAACCCACCGGGTTTGAAACGCACATGCGCGTCCGGCCCTTTTGGGTCCAGATCATACAGGTCCTTGCGGGCAGCCAGATAGCCGTGCCATGTCTTCTCGGGGTAAGTGCTGATCCTGATGTCATGCTGACGACGCATCCGGATGTTCAGGTCCGCGATTGGAATGCCTTTTCCGTTCTTGCTGTTGGCGGCAATCACACCCCGGATATTTCTGTCCAGATCGGATGGCGGCTGCACCGCGTTGCAAATCGGCTTGGCACCTCGGTCGGGGCCTAACGCGACAAATTCCGAGCAGTTGACCCGCAGCGCCTGCGGCGTCTTTTCCTCGCCAATGCCCACGGTGGTCAGCCCATGCTCGCGCAGCCTGCTATGCAGGTGCGTGAAATCGCCGTCCGAACTGGCGATCAGAATGACATCGATACTCTTTTGCAAGGCAAGCTCGATTGCGTCGATCGCCAGCAAGATATCGGTGGCATTCTTCCCCGTGCCGCTGTGAAACAGGCGAAAGGCGGGCGCGTCATGCCAGCCTGAACACCGCTGAGCGTTCATGTAGACGCGCGCGATATCGATCTGACCGAACTGCCGTCCCGTCTTCAAAATTTGGGTCTGATAGGTTGGGCTCAGGTTATCCCCGTCAACCAGCAAAGCGGCCCGTCTTGTCATCCGCGATCTCAATCTCTTGATTCAATTTCGGCTT
The DNA here is from genome assembly GCF_056534225.1 of Ruegeria sp. E1. Classification (NCBI taxonomy): domain Bacteria; kingdom Pseudomonadati; phylum Pseudomonadota; class Alphaproteobacteria; order Rhodobacterales; family Roseobacteraceae; genus Ruegeria; species Ruegeria sp. E1. The sequence goes on from NZ_JBQFPE010000008.1 coordinate 175,438, forward strand.
TCTAGTCTCGTTTTGAGGCAGAATTTTGACCCGGGCGGCTTTGATCACCCCGACCTCATGATCTGACAAATCGCCGTGAGGGGCCGTGGCGCGAGAGCGGGCCTGCCCCTAGCCTCATGACCTATGAAGGACACCTCAGATCACCTTTTCACCCACTGCACCCCCTCCGGCCGCCGGTTTCACGGCACCGACCGCCGTGCGCCTTTGCGCGGCGGGCTGACATCCGCAGGCGAATACGGCCCCGGCCAGACCGCTGGCCGGTTCTATCCCATCGCCTGCGTCGCGCTTGAGGTAACGCAGCGCTGTAATCTGGATTGCACGCTCTGCTACCTCTCGGACCGGGCCGAGATGACCTATGATCCCCCCCTCTCGGTCCTGTTCGCGCGGCTGGCCACGATCCACAGCCACTATGGCCCGGGCGTCTCGGTGCAGTTGACGGGCGGCGATCCGACCCTGCGCAAGGTCGAGGATCTTGAGGCGCTGTGCCGCGAAATCCGCCGTCTGGGGATGCGGTCATGCCTGATGACCAACGGTATCCGCGCCAGCCGCGCCGCCCTGACCCGGCTGGCGGCGGCGGGGCTGGACGATGTGGCCTTTCACGTCGATCTGACACAGGAACGAAGCGGGTTCGAAACCGAGGCGGATCTGAACACCGTCCGCCGCGCCTATATCCGCCGCGCGCGCGGTTTGGGTCTGCGCATCCTGTTCAATACCACCGTCTTTGCAGGCAATTTCGACGAACTGCCCGCGCTGGCGCGGTTCTTGCGCGACCGGCCCGAGGTCGCCTTTGTTTCGTTCCAGATGCAGGCCGATACCGGGCGCGGCGTGTTGCGCGCGCGCCCCGATGCGATCACGCAGGACAGCGTGATGCGCGCGGTCGAAGCGGGGTACGAGACCCCGCTGCATTTCGACACCGCCGCTGTGGGCCATTCGCGCTGCAACCGCTATGCCAGCGTGCTGACCGCCGGGGGCCGGGCAAAATCGGTTCTCTCGAACCGCCGTCTGGTGCACCGGGTGATCGACGCGCTGCAGCAAGAGGAAAAATCGAAGGATGGTCATCTTGATATCCGCGACAGTCTGCGGCGGCTGGTCTTGCGCCATCCGGCTCTGGCCCTGCGCGCCGCTGTGCATCTGGTGGGCTGCGCCTTGACGCTGGGCACTGGTTTGCTACGCGGCCCGGTGCGACGGCAGGCGGTGTTCATTCATAACTTCATGGCCGCTGACGCGCTCGAGGATGACCGCTGCGCCTCATGCGTGTTTATGGTCGCCACCGCCAACGGTCCACTGTCGATGTGCGCCCACAACGCGCAGCGCGACCTGCATCTTGCGGCCTCCGACCGGGTGGATGGCGCAGATGGTCCGCGCTGGTGGAACGCCGCCGCGCAAGACCTGTCCCAAAGCCCGGATCTGCCTGACCTGAACGATCCCGCGCAGGCCCCGCTGAAAAAGCTCAAGGGCCAGTTGCGCGCGCGCCGTGCCAAACGAAAGGCCGCTTCATGAGACCCCTGCTGATCCTTCTGCTTTTGCCCCTGCTAGCCGCCTGCGCCAGTGTCGAGCGTTTGGCCCTTCCCGCCGCCGCCCCCCTTGAAAACGCCGCCCTGACCCGCGCCGCGCCGCCGCCGGGCGAGCGGGTTGATCATCGCGATTGGAGCGTCTTTCTGAACCGCTATGTCGCGCCGGATGCGCAGGGTGTGAACCGGGTGGCCTATGGGCAGGTGTCGCAAACCGACCGCGCGCGGCTGGACCGCTATTTAAGCGACCTGCAATCGGTTGATCCCGCCACGCTCGGCCGCAATCAGCAGCTGGCCTATTGGATCAACCTTTATAATGCGCTGACGGTGGATCTGATCCTCGAGAACTACCCCGTGGCCTCGATCCGCGACATCACCGATGGGGCGTTTTCCTTTGGTCCATGGGACCGGCCTCTGGCAACGGTTGCCGGGCAGACGCTGACGCTCAACGAGATCGAACACCGCATCATCCGCCCCACATTCAACGAGCCACGCATTCACTATGCCCTGAACTGTGCCGCAGTGGGGTGCCCCAACCTGATGGACCGAGCATGGCAGGCGCAGACGCTGGAACGCGACCTAGCCAACGCCGAGCGCGCCTATGTCAACGATCCGCGCGGGGTGCGGTTCGATGATCGCGGGCGGTTGATCCTGTCCAAAATCTACATCTGGTTCCGCGAGGATTTTGGGATGAACCAAAAGGCGGTGATTGCCTATCTGGAAACAGCGGCCGAGCCGGAACTGCGGGTGCGGTTGCAGCAAACGCCTTGGGTTAGTGCCTATGAATACGATTGGGCCCTAAACGACGCGGCGACGGGGTCATAAACGCGCGGAATCAAGGCCGTCAGGCCGCCGCGCGATCGGTCGTTCATTGCGGCGCCATTGGTTCGAGCCCAATGGACGACACCGCCCGCACGGGCTGGCGATTTTGCACCGTCGCAAACAGCAATATCGTGGCAGTGTTTGGCTGGCATAAAGCGCCTCGCTCAGCCGGTTGGTCGCCATCCCACGGTCTGGCAATCGCGCGGCTCAGCTTTTTACAGCAAGCTTTCCGCCCGCAGCAATTCCTGCATATTCGCCTCGGGCCTCGGCCCGATATGGCTGATCACTTCGCGGGCGCAGACATTGCCGATCTTCGCGCAGGTCTCGTAGTCGCGCCCGGTGGCCATGCCATACAGGAAACCGGCGGCAAACTGATCGCCCGCGCCGGTCGCATCCACCGGCACCACCTTTTGCACCGGCACGTCAACACGCTGGCCGTCATGCAAAACGGTCACGCCATCACCCGACCGCGTACACACAACCAACGGACAGATCCCCGCAGTCTTCGCCAAAGCCTCTTCCAGATCATCGGTTTCGAACAGCGACTTGATCTCGGCCTCGTTGCCGATGACAAAATCCAATTCGTTCTCGATCAGCAACAGGAAATCCGTCCGGTGGCGTTCCACGCAGAACGGATCGGAAATCGCGATCCCCGCCTTGCCGCCACCCTTGTGACAGGTGCGCGCCGCCTCTAGAAACGCGGCCTTGCCCTTTTCCTTGTCGAACAAATAGCCCTCAAGGAACATGATCTGACTGTTGCCCGCCACTTCCGCGGAAACGTCTTGCGACGACAGTTCCGACGAAATCCCAAGATAAGTGTTCATCGACCGCTCGCCATCGGGCGAGACAAAGATCATCGAGCGCGATGTCGGCAGCTCTCCCCCCGGGACCGGCGGGTTCACGAAATCGACCCCGTCCTCGTTCATCGCATCCGCATAGAACCGGCCCAAAGCGTCATCATGCACCCGCCCGATGAACGCGGCATCCAGTCCCAGCGCACCGGCCCCGGCGATGGTGTTGGCGACCGAGCCGCCTGGCGTCTGTACCCGGCCTTCCATCGAGGCATACAGCACCTCGCCGCGCTCCTGCTCGATCAGTTGCATGATGCCCTTTTCGATGCCCATCAGCTCAAGAAAGCTGTCATCGGCCTGGGAAATCACGTCCACCACGGCATTTCCGATGCCGACAAGCTGGTAGGTTTTCATTGGGTCTTATCCTCAAATTCGCAGAGATCGCGGATGATACAGGTCGGGCACTGCGGTTTGCGTGCCTTGCAGTGATAGCGTCCATGCAGGATCAGCCAGTGATGCGCATGAAGCTGAAAATCGGTTGGGATGTTATCCTCGATGGCGCGCTCCACCGCATCCACGGTCTTGCCGGGACAAATGCCCGATCGGTTGCCGACGCGAAAGATATGCGTATCCACCGCCTGCGCCGGATAGCGCCACCACATGTTCAGCACCACATTGGCGGTCTTGCGTCCGACACCGGGCAGCGATTGCAGCGCCGCGCGTGAATTTGGCACCTCGCCGCCATAGTCCTCGACCAGAATACGGCTCAGCTTGATCACGTTCTTCGCCTTCTGGCGGAACAGGCCGATGGTCTTGATATGTTCGGTCAGACCTTCCTCGCCCAGATCCAGCATCTTTTGCGGGGTGTCGGCGATCTTGAACAGCTCTTTCGTGGCCTTGTTGACGCCTGCATCGGTGGCCTGCGCCGACAGCGCCACGGCAACGACCAGAGTGTAGACGTTCACGTGATCCAGCTCCCCCTTGGGTTCGGGGTCGGCGTCGTGAAAACGCGTAAAGATCTCGCGGATCGTGTGGTAATCAAGTTGCTTTGCCATCCGCGCCTTAATGCCGACCAAGGGGCCATGACACAAGCCCAAAGCCAATGCGCAAGTTCCGGGTCGCGGGGCCGTGACCCGCGCGCTATGGTTTACCCCAGACAAAGAGGTGAGACCGATGAACGTCCAGACCCCCGAAAGCGGATACCACTACAACGTCATGCGCCGGGCTATTGATCTGATCGATCAGGGCGGCGAGGGGCTCAGCCTCGATGAACTGGCCCGCCAGATGGACATGAGCCCCGCCCATTTCCAGCGCCTGTTCTCGCGCTGGACGGGCGTGTCGCCCAAGCGGTATCAGCAATACCTGACACTGGGCCACGCCAAGGCACTGCTGCGCGAACGGTTCACGACGCTGGAAACCGCGCATAACGTCGGGCTGTCGGGCAGTGGACGGCTGCATGATCTGTTCCTGAAATGGGAATCCATGAGCCCCGGAGAATATGCCCGCAGGGGCGAAGGCCTCAGGATCTATTGGGGCTGGTTCGATTGCCCCTTTGGCCCCGCTCTGGTCATGGGCACTGACAAGGGCATCTGCGGTATCGCCTTCGGGTCCGAGACCGGCGAAGCGGCGGCGATGGAGGATATGGTTTCACGTTGGCCGAAAGCGGAATTTTTGGAAAATTCCGCGCGCCTGCACCCATGGGTGCAAGGCGCGTTTGGCACCGACCGGTCCGAGACACCTCTGCATCTGATCGGCTCGCCCCTTCAGATCAAGGTGTGGGAGGCGCTGATGCACATCCCCTCGGGACAGGTCACGACCTATTCCGAGATCGCGCAGAGGGTGGGTTCCCCGCAGGCCGTGCGTGCAGTGGGAACGGCAGTGGGCCGCAACCCGGTCAGCTGGCTGATCCCGTGCCACCGCGCCTTGCGCAAATCCGGTGGTTTAGGCGGCTATCACTGGGGCTTGCCAGTGAAGCGCGCGATGCTGGCCTATGAGGCAGCGCAGGCCGACGCCTGATTGACAAAGACGGCCCTTGGTGTCAGAAGCCGCCGCAGGTTCGGGTCTCCTGCCGTTCGCGGCCTCTGGCTTTGGTGAAACCCGGTTGAACACTACATCTGTTGCCCCTTCCCGGCGCGCGGATGGCAATGCGAACCCCGTCCTGAATTCGCGCCCGTTTTAAGAAACGAGGCAAATGATGACGAAACCAAACCACATACCGCCACTAGGCGATCTGAAATCGCAGGCCAAAAGGCTGCGGGACACCCTGCGTAACACCGGGGTAAAGCTGTCCCACAGTGAGGCGCTCGAGATGCTGGCCCATCAATACGGTGCACGCGACTGGAACACGCTGCACGCCCAAGCCGGTAACCGGATGCAATTGCGCGTCGGTGACCGGGTTTCGGGCCGCTATCTGGGTCAGCCATTCAAGGCCGAGATCCGGGGACTGACGGTTCTGGGCGATGGTGCCCATCGCAGGATCACGCTGCAATTTGATACGCCGGTGGACGTTGTGCGTTTTGACAGCTTCTCGTCTTATCGGCAGCGTGTCACAGGTGAGGTTGGCTGGGATGGCCGCTCGGTCCGGCACACGTCGGATGGTGAGCCGCACCTGATCGTGCGCCCCGAATGACAAAGGGCGGGGTTTTTGGCCCCACCCTTTTCACCATTTGAGGTCAAGAATTATTCCGCAGCCCAGCCACCGACGGCCTTGACCTCAAGGAAATCCTCAAGCCCGAAAACACCGCCCTCGCGCCCGTTGCCCGATTGTTTCATCCCCCCGAACGGAGAGCCCGCGCTGCGCGATTGGCCGTTCATTTCAACCATGCCCGACCGCAGATGCCGCGCCATGCGGTTGGCGCGCGTGCCGTCCTGCGTCTGGACATAGTTGGTCAGCCCATAGGGCGTGTCATTGGCGATCTCGATCGCCTCTTCTTCGGTATCGAACGGGATCATGGTCAGGACCGGGCCAAAGATCTCCTCGCGCGCGATGGTCATCTGGTTGTTGGCATCGGCAAAAACCGTAGGGCGCACATAATAACCCTTGTTCAGACCTTCGGGCCGCCCGGTGCCGCCTGCGACCAGACGCGCGCCTTCGTCGATGCCCTTCTGGATCAGGTCTTGAATCTTGGTCCACTGCACCTCGTTCACCACCGGACCGATATGGCGACCTTCCTCCATGGCAGACCCGACCGAGACCTTGTTGGCCACCTCCGCCGCGGTCTCGACCGCCCGATCATAGATCGGACGCTGCACCAGCATCCGGCTGGGGGCGTTACAGCTTTGGCCGGTGTTGTTCATCATGTGCAGCACACCGCGCTTGACGGCCTTTTCGTCGGCATCGGCAAAGACCACATTGGCGCCCTTGCCGCCCAGTTCCAGATGCACTTTCTTCAGCGTATCGGCAGCATTCTTGGAAATCGCCGTACCCGCGCGGGTCGAGCCGGTGAAGCTGACCATATCCACATCCGGATGACCGGATAGCTGCGAGCCCACGCCCACACCGTCACCATTGACCAGATTGAACACACCAGCGGGGAAACCCGCCTCATCCATCATCTCGGCAAAGATCATCGCATTCAGCGGGCTTTGCTCGGACGGTTTCAGAACCATCGTGCAGCCCGCAATCGCCGCCGCACCCACCTTGAGCGTGACCTGATTCATCGGCCAGTTCCACGGTGTGATCAGGGCAGCCACACCCACGGCCTCATAAATGATCCGGTCGTTTGGCGCGTGATCGCCCAAGGGGCGCTCGAATTGAAACGCTTTGGCGGCGCGGATGAAGTTTTTCAGGTGATAAATACCCGCGCCCGATTGTTGCGTGCGGGCCATGTCAATCGGCGCGCCCATCTCAAGCGACATCGCTTGTGCCAGATCGTCGGAACGGGTCTTGTAGATATCGACCAGCTTTTCCATCAGCGCGATACGGTCTTCGACCGGGGTCGCCATCCAGCCGGGCAATGCCGCTTTGGCTGCTGCCACGGCCGCATCGGTATCGGCCTGCGCGCCCAACGAAATCACTGCACAGGGTTCTTCGGTCGACGGGTTGATAACCTGAAAGTCGTTGGCCGCGGCGGGTGAGACCCATTGGCCGTTGATGTAGAAATCACGTTTTTCAATCATGAGAGAGCCTCCGCATCACATTACATTCGACCGATCGGTCGGTTTTACCGGACACTCTGTCACCGCTGCAAGGGCGCGGCAAGGGAAAGCTTTGATCCGGGCATCGCGATATATGAATTTACCCTACGTCAGGACTGAAAGCTTTAACCCAGCGCCAAAGTGACTAAGTTTGCAGCAACCGACTCGGTCCACATACCAGCAGAGGAGATGCCCCATGGGTTTGCGCATCAATGACACCGTTCCAAATTTCACCGCCGAAACCGATCAGGGAACAATCCAGTTCCATGACTGGATTGGCGATAGCTGGGCCATCCTGTTCTCGCATCCCAAGGATTTCACCCCCGTCTGCACCACCGAGTTCTCGGCCGTGGCGCAACTGAACGACGAATGGGCCGCGCGGGGCACCAAGGTGATCGGCGTTTCGGTTGATGGGGTTGAGGATCACAAGAAGTGGAAGAAAGACATCGAGGCTTACGGAAACGCCAACCCCGGCTTTCCGATCATCGCCGACGATGGTCTGGCCGTGTCGAAAGCCTTCGACATGCTGCCTGCCGAGGCCTACCTGCCCGATGGCCGTACCCCTGCCGACAGCGCCACCGTGCGATCCGTGTTCATCATCGGGCCGGACAAGCAGTTGAAACTGTCGATGACCTATCCGATGACCGTGGGCCGAAACTTTGCCGAGATCCTGCGCGCACTGGACGGCTTGCAGATGAGCGCTAAGGGCGTTGCAACACCCGCCAACTGGGTGCCGGGCGAGGATGTCATCATTCCGCCTGCGGTATCGAATGACGAAGCCAAGGAAAAATTCGGCGAGTTCGAGACGATCTTTCCATACCTGCGCAAAACCAAGGCGCCGTCCTGAGTTGGACCGGGTCAGGGGGGCTGTCTGCCCCCCATCGCGCCCTGAGGGCGCGATTCCCCCCGAGGATATTTTTAGACAGATGAAGCGGGGGATCGTGTCAGGCTTGTCTGACAATTTCGATAAGTGGTTCAAATGCATACATGGCGGGGCGCCGACCGGATGCGGGTATCACTTGTCGAATAAGATCGGCGTCACGCAATTTGCGCGTGAAGTTCATCGCAACATGCGAGGGTATCTCGCTCATGTTGGTGAAGCGATTGTTTCTGAACTGCGGGTTAGTGAACATAAAATCAAGGGCGTTCATGGCCCACGGGCTGTTCAATTCGTGCCGGAAGCGCTCTTTCATCTCGTCATAGAGTGAGAAGATGCTTTCGGCTGTGGAAATGTTGCGCTCGGCCTGTTCGCGCAGGGATTCCAGAAAAAACCTGACCCATTCGGTCCAGGCGTTGTGTGCCGATACATCCCGCATCATGTCGATGTAATCGTCCCTGTACTCTTCCAATACAGCCGAGACGTAAAAGTGCGGTTGGCGGATTATCCCAAGTTCCCATAACATCAGTGTTATGAGGATGCGGCCAATCCGGCCGTTTCCGTCTTCGAACGGGTGTAGCGCCTCGAATTCGACATGAGCCACCGCAGTCCGGATCAGCGGTGTGACCGTGTCGTTCCGGATGTAGGTAAACAGATCGTTCATCCCATTCTCAAGCCGGTCCGGGCTGATCGGGACAAAAGAGACGGATTGCCGCCTCTTCTCTCCGATGTAGTTCTGTTCCGATTTGTAGCTTCCAGGTGATTTGGCTGCACCTCTGCCAAATGACAAAAGCATTTGGTGGGCCGACCGGATCAAGAAAGGTGACAAGGCTTGCCCATCGTTCATCTTACGTTGGACCATGCGCATGGCACGCGCATACAACAGGGTTTCAACCGCATCCGCCCGATAACGATTAAACGCATCGGTATCGCCCGCTTCCTGATCGGCTTCGATCTGAAGTATCTCGTCCAATGTCGAGATGGTGCCTTCCATACGCGATGAGACGATGGCCTCCTGATTTCGGAGCGGGGCCAATAAAATTTCGCTGTTGTGCATGGCCGCCAGCATCTGGTCATAGCGTGCAAGAGCCCCGGTTGCCTCGAAAACAGGGTCTATCAGTTTGGCGAAATCCAATTCTGCGGGCGGAAATCGCCCGTAGTGGTATTGAATCGCATCTTCTGTGGATATGAATTGCATTTGTTGTGCTCGAAATGCCCGATTGAATACGTCAAAAGGGTTTGTAGTTGATGTGACTCCGTCAATCAAGCTTGTTGTGCCCAAAGTGGGCTGTTTTGAACAACAAGCCGTTTTGGGAGGTATGAAGAAACATCAAGCGAGCTTGTTGTGTACAAGAGCGGTTTACGAGCACAACAAAAAAAGACCCCGGCGTTTCCACCGGGGTCTTTCGTCTTAGCGATGAAAGCTCAGATTACTCTGCGCTTTCCTCTTTCTTTTCTTTCTTCTCAGGCACGATCTCTTCGCCGGTTTCCTGATCGACCACTTTCATCGACAGGCGGACCTTGCCGCGATCGTCAAAGCCCAGCAGCTTGACCTTTACTTCCTGACCTTCCTTCAGAACATCCGACGGATGGTTCAGGCGGCGGTTTTCGATCTGGGACACGTGGACCAGACCGTCGCGCTTGCCAAAGAAGTTCACGAACGCACCGAAGTCGACGATCTTGACCACTTTACCAGTATAGATCTGACCCTCTTCCGGCTCGGCGACGATCGAGTGGATCATCTCATAGGCCTTCTTGATCGATTCACCATCGGGCGAGGCGATCTTGATCACGCCGTCGTCGTTGATGTCGACCTTGGCACCCGAAACCTCGACGATTTCGCGGATGACCTTACCGCCCGAACCGATCACTTCGCGGATCTTGTCGGTCGGGATGTTCATGGTCTCGATGCGCGGGGCGTGGACCGAGAACTCGTTGGTCTCGGACAGGGCTTTGCCCATCTCGCCCAGGATGTGCATCCGGCCGTCCTTGGCTTGCGCCAGGGCTTTCTCCATGATCTCGGGCGTGATGCCCGCAACCTTGATGTCCATCTGCAGCGAGGTGATGCCGTTTTCGGTACCCGCCACTTTGAAGTCCATATCGCCCAGGTGATCTTCGTCACCCAGAATGTCGGACAGGATGGCATAATCGCCGTCATCTTCCAGGATCAGACCCATGGCCACACCGGCAACCGGTGCTTTCAGCGGAACGCCTGCGTCCATCATCGACAGCGAACCGCCGCAGACCGACGCCATCGAGCTGGAGCCGTTGGATTCGGTGATCTCGGATACGATGCGGATCGTGTAGGGGAAGTCGGTCGCCGCAGGCAGAACCGCCTGCAGCGCGCGCCATGCCAGCTTGCCGTGGCCGATCTCACGACGGCCCGGGCCACCCACACGGCCAACTTCACCAACCGAATACGGAGGGAAGTTGTAGTGCAGCAGGAAGTTCGATTTGAAGTTGCCATGCAGCGCGTCGATGAATTGCTCATCGTCACCCGTGCCCAGCGTGGTCACGGCCAGCGCCTGCGTTTCACCACGGGTGAACAGGGCGGAACCGTGGGTCCGCGGCAGCATCGAGGTTTCTGCAACGATCGAACGGATATCGGTGGTCGAACGACCATCGATCCGCTTGCCGCCTTTGACGACATCGCCGCGCAGAATGCCAGCTTCCAGCTTTTTCATCGCGGAACCCAGGTTGCCGTCTTCCAGCTGTTCTTCGGTCAGCGCTTCCTTGATCGCTTCACGGGCAGCGGCAACAGCGGCAGTGCGCTCTTGCTTGTCGGTGATTGCGAACGCGGCGCGCATCTGCTCTTCACCGGCGGCTTTGACGGCTGCGTAGAGATCCGAATAGTCGGGCGCTTCAAACTCAAACGGCTCTTTCGCGGCGTCTTCTGCCAGCGAGATGATCAGGTCGATCACCGGCTGAATCTGCGCGTGCGCGAAGTTCACCGCGCCCAGCATTTCGGCCTCGGACAGCTCATAGGCTTCGGATTCCACCATCATCACGGCGTCTTTGGTACCTGCAACAACCAGGTCCAGACGCTGTTCTGGGTTCAGGCGCAGGTCCTGCATATCGTCCACGGTCGGGTTCAGGACGTATTCGCCATCCACGAAACCAACGCGAGCGCCGGCGATCGGGCCCATGAACGGCGCGCCGGAAATTGTCAGAGCAGCGGATGCCGCGATCATCGCAACGATGTCGGGATCATTGACCAGATCGTGCGACAGCACGGTGCACATGACCAGAACTTCGTTCTTGAAGCCGTCAACAAACAGCGGGCGGATCGGACGGTCGATCAGACGCGCGGTCAGCGTCTCTTTCTCGGTCGGGCGCGCCTCGCGCTTGAAGAAGCCACCCGGAACTTTGCCGGCAGCATAGTATTTCTCTTGGTAGTGAACGGTCAGCGGGAAAAAGTCCTGACCCGGTTTTTGAGCCCGTGCAAAGGTCACGTTCGCCATGACGCTGGTTTCGCCCAGCGTGGCAATCACGCTGCCGTCAGCCTGACGGGCAACCTTGCCGGTTTCCAGTGTCAGCGTCTCTTCGCCCCACTGCATTGATTTCTTCGTTACATCAAACATATGCGTATCCTAGAACGGAGCACTCCCGCCCCTGCGGGTCTCCGGTTTGCATGGCGGCCCCATTGCCGCCGACCCCATTTTTACTTTCGTCTGAGTGCCGGGGTCAGGGCACAACCTCTCAGATACCGCGCGCATACATGAGAATGCGCAGGAAGGAAAGGGGAAGCGAACACGGCCAAGCGGCTGTCCCGCTTGTGATCTGCCAGCGGTGGACGGGCGCGTGTGAATCCCTCTACAATTCTCGTTGAAATGTGCAGGGGAACGGGATGACTCTTTGGCTATGGATCGTTTCAGTAATGCTGCTGGCCAGCGGAACCGCACTGGCGACGACGCCGGTGCCGCTCGACTGGTCCGACCTGCCCGATCCTGCGGTGCAGAGCTTTGACGATCCGTTCCGCGATCTCAGCCCTGAACAGTTTGATGATGTCCTGTTCGTGGTTCGTCTGCGCGCGCGTCTGCAAAAAGAAGCGGGCAGTCATGAAGAACGCCGCAAATGGCAGGATCTGCTGTTTGAAACCGAAGACGCGCTGGCGCAGGACCGGATCGATGTCGACTGGCTTCTGGATCAGCGTCAGGCGGTGATCGACCGGCGGGAACGTGCAGGGCAGGCGGGGAATCCGGCCCATGACGGGCAGGTTGTCTCGGTGACAGGCTATGCAATCCCCGCGCCGCCCGATGCAGATGGACGCCCGGTTGCCTATCTGGTGCCCGAACGCGGCATGTGCAGTCATATGCCTCCGCCGCCGCCAAACCAGATGATCCGGGTCCGGCTGACCGACGATTGGACACCCCCGGCCATCCACGCTCCGGTGCGCCTGACCGGCGTGCTGTCGATTGCGCCGTCGGAACAGAGCATGGTCGTGGTCGACGGGCTGATGCCGATGCGTGCGACGTTCCAACTGGATGCCACCGCGGCCGAAGATCTGGGTAGCGCCGAGGATGCCGAAGCAGCCCAGCGCCGCCTGATCGACCGCATCCTTGCCGCAGGCCACAACAAGACCGGCGGTGCGGTGCGGGCCGACTGACTTACAGAATCGCCTGCGCCAGGATCATCACCACGCCACAGCCCAGCGCATAGCCCGCATCGACCGCGATGGCGAAACCGCTTTTCTGCGCCCACGCCCCGACCGAGGCCGCCTGTGCCGCGACCGCCAATATGGCCAGCACTGCCAGACCCAGACTGTTGGTCGTCTCGGACACCGCGATCACCGCAGCCAGCAGGATCAGGAAAACGATTTGCGCCGCCATCTGTGGCAAAGGCGGGGCATCCGGCGGGGTCGGATCGATCCGCGTGCCCTCGGCCCAGCGTTTCTGGAATCCGACGGGGCCATAAACCAGCCATCCCAGCAGAAATGCCGCGATCACCCCGGCTCCAAGGGCCAGCCAGTTGATCATAGCGCGCCCTCCAGTGCCTCAAGAATGCGGGTCCAGCCGCCCTCGTGATTGTCGCGGCTTTCCTGCGATGGAAAGCGGATGTGGTGCAGCCGCAACTCGGTGCCATTGCCGGTGGGGATAAAATCCAGCGTGACGGTGGAATCGTCCTGACTGTATGGGGAATTCCAGGTGAATTGCAGCCGGTTGGGCCGGTCGATCACCTTGTATTCGCCCTCATGCGGCAGGTCTCCGGCCTCGGGCGCGCGCATGATGATCCTGAACCGTCCGCCCACCTTTGCATCCGATTGCGCCTCGGGCACCGACATGCCCGGTCCGGGCAGCATGAAACGGGCCAGCATGTTCGGGTCCAGCCACGCATCAAACACCTTTTCCGGCGGGTGCGGGATGGCGCGGGTGATCTCAAGGGACAGTTCCGTCATCGTCAGGGTCCTCCAAAGCGGTTTCCAGAGCGTCCAGCCGAAGCGCCCAGATCGAACGCAGTCCGGCGAACCAGTCATCCACGGCTGACAAGGGTCCCATCTGCACCTCGATCAGATGCTCGCGCCATTCCGTCCGGCGCTGCACCAGCCCGGCATTCTCAAGCACCTTGATGTGCTTCGAGACCGAGTTGAGGCTGATCTCGAACCGCCGCGCGATATCCGTCACCCGCAACGGCCCTTGCTGCGCCAGCATCGTCAGGATCGCGCGGCGGGTCGGGTCGGATGCAGCCTTGAGTATGGCGCTCAGGTCAGGACGAGTCTCTCGTTCAACCATTTGGATGAATTATATCCTTTTACTGCTTCAGTCAACCATATGGGTGAATAACACGCTTCCCCCGCATTTGCCCAGACACAAGACGCACCTGCTTAAGCCGCTAACATTCGTGACACGGAATGCATTTTGCGAAATTTCGATGCCCGTGTAGGCTGTTACCACGAAACCCGCGGACGACATGACGGAACTGCGCCAAGGGATAACATACTCTTCCCGTCCGCTGGTCGAATTCCCTGGCGCTTGCACTGCGCGAACAGAGGGGCAAGCGAATGACACAAACCAAGAAAATGCTGGATCCGGATCCCCGGATTTATGATTTCGAGACCGAATACGAGCTGGGGCAAGACAATGTCCGGCCCTTCGGTCTGGATATCCACAACCCGGTCTTTTTGATCTCAAGCATCCTGATCTTTGCGTTCGTCCTGATCGCACTGGCCAATCAGGAGGCAGCGGCCACATTCTTTGGCTGGCTCCGGCCCTGGCTGACCAGCACGTTTGACTGGTTCCTGGTCCTGTCGGTTGATGCAATCACCCTGTTCTGTCTGGTCCTGATCGTCCTGCCGGTGGGCAAGGTGCGGATCGGTGGCAAGGACGCCAAGCCCGATTATTCCTATGCCGGCTGGATCGCGATGATGTTCGCCGCCGGTATCGGCATCGGGCTGTTGTTCTTCGGTGTGATGGAGCCGGTTTATTACAACTTTGCCGAAGGTGGCAACGCACGCCCGCTGGGCATCGATATCGCGGTTCCGGGCAATGAATATATCGGCATCGTCGGTACGATTCACCACTGGGGCCTCGAAGGCTGGGCGGTCTATGCGGCCGTTGGCCTGAGCCTTGCGATCTTTGCCTATAACCTCGACCTGCCGCTGACTTTGCGGTCTGCGTTTTACCCGATCCTGGGCGAGCGTGTCTGGGGCTGGTGGGGCCATCTCATCGATACGCTAGCGGTGTTTGCCACATTGTTCGGTCTGACCACCTCGTTGGGTCTGGGCGCGCAACAGGTTGCGGCTGGCCTGAATGAGGTGTTCGGCATCGAACCCAGCCCGACCGTCACGGTCCTGCTGATCATCGGCATCACGCTGATCGCGCTGGGCTCGGTCCTGATGGGCATGGATGCAGGCGTCAAGCGGCTGAGTGAGATCAACATGATCATGGCCGTGGGCCTGTTCATATTCGTCATCGTTGTCACCGGCGTCGGTACAGCCATCGCGCGCTACTTCAACGTGATGACGGATTATGTGCTGCATCTGCCTGCACTGTCGAACCCGTTCGGGCGTGAAGACACCAGTTACTTCCACGGCTGGACGACGTTCTACTGGGCGTGGTGGATCGCGTGGTCGCCCTTTGTCGGCATGTTCATCGCCCGCATTTCCAAGGGCCGCACGGTGCGTGAGTTCATTCTCTGCGCCCTGCTGGCCCCCACGGCGGTCTGTGCGCTGTGGATGTCGACCTTTGGCGGTGCCGCCATCGACATGCTGAACGCAGGCGGAGCAGACGGCGTTCGCGCCACGGTGATCGACAGCTATGCCCCCGAAGGCGCGCTGTTCGGCTTCCTGAAGGAACTGCCGCTCTATGGCATCGTTGCCCCCATCGCGTTGGTCCTGATCGTGGTGTTCTTTGTCACCTCGTCCGATTCCGGCTCGCTGGTGATCGACACGATTACGGCAGGCGGCAAAATGGACGCTCCGGTGATCCAGCGCGTGTTCTGGTGCACGCTCGAAGGTCTGGTTGCCATTGCCCTGCTTCTGGGTGGCGGTCTTGCGGCGCTTCAGGGTGCGGCGGTCTCGACCGGTATCCCGTTTACGCTGGTGGTTCTGATCATGTGCTATTGCCTGTGGCTGGCGCTGAAATCGGAACGCTCAAAGATGTAAACGGATCACCATAAACCTCAAACGCCCGCCATTTGGCGGGCGTTTTCGTTTGATCCGTGTCGATGTCAGGCCAGCAATTCCGTCTCGGACGCTTCGATGAACGTGTACGAATGTGTGTTGATATCGCCGCTCCAGCGCCATAACGCCACGAACCCTTCGGGACCGGTGCGAAACGCATGGGGCATCAGGCTGGGGTGGTGGATCATATCCCCCGGCTCGCGCATCCTGACATCATCACCAGCGGTCCAAAGCGCCCGACCCGCGATCAACGCATAGGTTTCATCCGCGTCATGAAGATGCAGCGGGTAATAGCTGTTGGGCCTCATATAAACCAAACCCAGCCGAACATCCGGGGCCGGTATCGGCCCTTCCGGGCCCATCAGGGTGGCAACGCTGATCATCGCGGCGACATTTGTCTCGGTGTTCTGTTCAACCGGGTTGGACCCCCAGGGCAGCAGCTCCTGTGCACCAAGCGCCGCCGCAGCGGCGGGGTGGGGGCTGTTAGAAAGAACCGCGCGGATCCCGTCATCCAAAAGGCACGGAACCGTCGCCGAAAAGACCCGCGGGGCGGGTGTCTGAACCAGCGTCCTTGCTGTATGAGGGCCGAACGGGTTCTCCTCGGCCTGATAGACCTCGGCAATCGCCCGCAGCATGTTCTGAAACAGTTGGTCGTGATCCATGTTCGCGCACTCCGATACCACGCCCATTTGACGCCTCGATCTCTGAGAATCTGCAAGATTTGCGACTGGGGCGGGTCGGAATTGAACAGCCCGAAAATACCGATCGAATTGCAGGCCAACCTGTGCGCGGGGCCATGGCTCAAAGAGACCTGACAGAACGTCAGCGCTGCGTTAACCTGCGGTCAGATGGGGGAATTCGATGGAACGACGGCTTACGACGGTGCTGGCGGCGGATGTGGTAGGGTATTCGGCGCTGATGGATCAGGACCGCCCGGCCACGCTTGCAGCCTTGAAAACTTTCCGCGAAAATACGCTGTTGCCGCTGTTGGATGCCAATCAGGGAACCCTGATCAAAAGCATGGGCGACGGCTGGATCGCTGAATTCCCGTCAACCTCTGACGCATCTGACTGCGCAATCGCGCTGCAATCCTGCCAAAAACCCGGAAACCTTCGGCTGCGCATCGGTATCCACACCGGCGAGGTGGTCACGGAAGGCGAAGATATCTTTGGCGACGGTATCAATGTTGCCGCACGGCTCGAGGCGCTGGCCGAACCGGATCAGATACTTATCTCGGACATATCCCATCACAGCCTTGACCGAAGCGATGCCGCCAGGTTCGACGAAGGCGGCAAGGCAGAACTGAAAAACATCACGCGCCGCGTTGGTGTTTGGTGCTGGCCCAAAGGATCGAACGCCAATCTTTCAACACTCGCAGATGTGCGCCCCGGCATTGCGGTTCTGCCGTTTGACAACATGTCAGGCGATCCCGAGCAGGAATTTTTTGCCGACGGGATCACCGAAGACATCATAACCGAGCTGTCCCGGTTTCGCTGGCTGATGGTGGTTGCCAGAAACTCATCGTTTATTTTCAAAGGAAAAAGCACCGATATCCGCGAGGTCGGCCGGACCCTTGGCGTGCGCTATGTGCTTGAAGGATCGATCAGGCGCGCCGGTCAGCGCGTCAGGATAACGGGTCAGTTGATCGATGCAGAAAACGGCAGCCATATCTGGGCGGATCGCTTCGATGGGGTGCTGGATGACATCTTCGATCTTCAGGACAAGGTCACGCAAGAGGTCATCACCGCGATTGAGCCATCCTTGCGTCACGCCGAAACAAAACGGTCCCGTACGAAGCCGACCAAAAACCTAGAAGCCTATGAGCTTTACCTTCAGGCGCAGTCGCATTTTCATCTTCTGACGGATGAGGACAACCGCGAAGCCATCCGGCTGGCGACGCTGGCGCTGGACCGCGATCCCGACTACGCCGCTGCAGCCGGGCTGTTGGCGTGGCTTCACATTCAACGGCTTGTGCAGGGGTTGGACCCTATCGGCGACGGGCCCAAAGCCGCCGTGGCCGCCGCAGAGCGTGTGCTTTTAAGTGATCGGGCTGATGGGATCGCCACGGCTTATGCAGCACATTCGATCTCGATGCTGGCACGAGATCTGCCGCGCGCGCGAGCGGCTTTTGAACAGGCTTTGGCCGAAAATCCGAACGCCGCAAATGTTCACATGCTGGCTTCGATCAATCTTTGTATGTTGAACCGTCCCGATGAAGCATTGAAACACGCAACCCATTCGGTCGACCTTAGCCCCAAAGATCCGATGCGACACGCGGCGCATATCTCGCGCGCCAGCGCCTTGTTTCTGCTTGGCGAATACGAGGAAGCCGCCGCCGCCGCGCGCGAAGCGCTTGCCGTTCGCTCTGGCTTTGTCATGAGCCACCTCATGCTCATCGCAGCCCTTGGCCATTTACCCGATGCGGATGCTGCGCAGATGGCGGTAAACGACCTGAAAACACTGCGTCCGGATATCACCGCGTCTTCGCCACAGGCCAGGCTGCCCGTATTCACCGTCCCGAACAATTCAGAAAACTGGCGCGAAGGTTGGCGAAAAGCTGGCCTGCCTGACTAATACCTCGACGCTATGAAATATCTGCTCAGCCGGTTCGGTTGGGCGGCTTTAACGGGACGGCATCAGGTTCACCACAGGTCGCATCGCAGCTTTGGGTTTCTGCGACGGATCAAGAAAATGAAAACGCCCACCAAAATGGAGGACTTTTTTGCGTCTCACCTTTGACCCGCACCCGATGGTCAAAGTGGCGTGCCCGACACCAAGTGCCGCTTGCGCCGATCAGCGCGTCAGAGGACGAAGTCGCACCCGGTTGCACTCGGCATCGGCAAGGCACACGCGCACGGCGGTTTTGGTTTCATCATCGTAGATTCTGGTGTGATCACCTTCATAGTGACCCGCAAGTTCCATCATTTCCTGAACGTATCCGATCACGCTTGTCCGGGCTACAGACAGAGACTCGTCCCAAATAACAAGCGCCTCAGCAGATCGGCCTTGCGTTTCGTAAATGGACGCTACGCGGAATAAGGCTTGCAAAAGCTCTGGCGCAGAGCCTCTTAGGGCACCGTCGTTCTCGGGCCTCGCCAAACGGATATTTTCCAAATAGCTAGCTAATGCATCGTCTTCTCGTCCGAGCCGGTCGAGAACCTCACCCCGGTTGGTCCAATAAACATGTCGGGTGGGTCGGTGAACGATAAGCTCGTCCAAGGAAACCAAAGCGCTCTCCCACTTCTCTAGATCCTTCAATATGTCGAATTCTAGTTCCAGTGAATCTTGATACAGAAAAAGGTACTTTCGGTTCAGAAAAGAAAACTGTTCTGTTTCGCACGACTTCCCGGCGGCCTCCAATTCATACAGCCGAGTTCTCATCTGCTCGCTGATTATGTCATAAAGATCCGGGTGTTCTGTCAGAGTATCAAGCTGTTCGAGCGCAACATCTTGTCGACCCGAGCGGGCATTGATCCGAGCGAGCAGCAGCGTCAGGTGCTCAGGGCGATCTGTTGATTGTGTCAACTGATCCAATACCTCTTCTGAGGCGTTGTATGGCCCATCTGCGTGGTTCGCCAAGTATTCGACGAAAGCCAGATCTGCGACGTGTGAAACGTATTTCCGTTTCTCTAGAATTTCATTCAACGCTGACGGACCGGTCCTTCCAACTCTCCACAGCACATACGCCATCTTTCTCAATCGTGCGTCTGTCCAGCAATAGAGCGGGTCTACCTTCGAAGACATCCGATAGTCAGCAATCGCCGTTTCAACATCCCCGGCCAGCATGCTCAGACGTCCGCGCCAATACCAGGCCCAGGCAGAATTCGGATCAAGTTTCACCGACTCGTTGGTGTCCGACAGCGATCCTTCCAGATCATCCAGCAGGTATTTCACCCATGCCCGGTTTCTTAGAAGAACTGGTGCCTGATCATCGTTGCCATAGCGCGATATCGCAGTGTCGAGCGCATCCAGCGCATCACCGCAGGCTTCGGCTTCGGTTTCGGTCTTCCGCGCGTTTTCACAAGCTTCAAAGGTCGCGTTTGCATTCTCAAAAGCCAACCTCTTGAAAGGTTCAAAAACAACCATCCCGACGATGCAGGCGGCGACAATCAGGGCAAACAAACGCATTTTATGGCGCAGAATCATTTGTCGGGAAGAACTGTAACTAAAGGGATTGTAACTCAGGGCTCATTGCTGCGGGCAAAGTATGGTCGAAGTAAGGCCGCGCAGATCAAACCCGGCAAACCCAGCATTTGTTCTACCGCTATCTGGTCTCTTCTCTCGTTTCACAAGCCTCCCCGCGCGTGGCATCCGGTCCGGGCTTGGTGCCTTATCGCGCGCATGGAACAAAAAAACGCCCGCCGGATCGGCAGGCGTTTTCCCAAATTGTCAGGGGTGGCAGGTCTGCCTCAGCATCCACCCCTCAGAACTTGCCGTTCCCATGCGCCATCTCCGCTGGAATGGGCGAAACAACGTCCCAATGTTCGACGATCTTGCCGTCCTCGACCCGCCACAGGTCGAAGAAGGCCCAAGGCTCACCGCCCATGATCGCATCCGTCGCCACAAAGACGAAATTGCCCTCGGCGACCGCGAATTGAGGCTCGAACTTGGTGATCACCATACCCTGCGCGGCAAAGGCCTCGATTGCCGCCATCAGGCCCGACAGCCCGTCCTCGATCGACGGGTTGTGCTGCATGTAGACCTCGGGGTCCATGTAATTGGCGACGTTCTCGGGCGCGGCACCGCCCAGCACATCGCGCACAAAGCCCAGCACCAGCGCCTTGTTTTCCTGCGTCTTGTCCAGATCGGTGATCTCGGTTGGTCCGTCCGTCATGCCGCGCCCGGACGCGGTTGTTTCGGGAACGGGCTGCAGGTTGTCCCAATGTTCGACAACCTTTCCGCCTTCTACGCGAAAGATGTCAAACGCAGCCAGCGAGGATGCGCCAAATGCATCCGCATTGTCATAGGTGTTGTGCAGCACAACCATGTCGCCCTCGGTGATCACGCGATGGGTTGTGGCGGTCATGCCAGACTGTGCGACCAGCGGGATCAGGCCCATCAGCCCCTCGGCCCCGGTTGGCACCTGCGGGTTATGCTGGATGTAATCGGCGCTCACCATCTGGCGCGCGGCCTCGGGGTCGTGGTCGATGAAGGCGGCCGAGAACAGGGCGAGGACAAGCTCTTTGGGGGTCATGGGTCAATTCCTGATGATTCGTGTTGTGGTGATAGTAAGTATTCAAAGCGCACCATGTTGCAATTACGCACTTGTAAGTCACGAAGTTACTTTGAGGATACCGCCAATAAAACAACCCCTTGTGTCGTCCATGTTCGGTAGTATGATCACCTCAGGTATCCAAATCGCACTAGAGGTCCTAATGCTTCCTATCGGCGTCATCAGCAAGGCCGAAGCCTCGAACTGCTCGATCCGTTCCGTTCTGTCGAACGTCACGGGCAAATGGCGGATGATCATCATTCTGGCGCTTGAGGATGAGCCCAAACGGTTCGGAGAGATCAAGCGCTGTATCGGTGACGTCACCCAGCGGGTGCTGACGGAAAACCTGCGGGGGCTGCAACGGGATGGCTATCTGACCCGCACCGTCGACCCCGGCCCGCCGGTTGCGGTGTCCTATGCGCTGACCCCTCTGGGCCGCAGCCTGTTGGACTTGCTCAAGCCGCTGGTCTACTGGTCGCACGAGCAGATGGATCAGGTCAAAACCGCCCGCATGGAATACGAACGCGCCCACCCGGACTAAGGGTGCCCGAGATTTGGCGGATTGACGTGCCCCAACAAAAAACGCCCGCCGGGTTGGCGGGCGCAAGAGATGTACAAATTGGAAGAAACGGTCCTCAGACCCTGTACAAAACGGACAAAACGCGCTTAGCGGCGGATGCCCAGCTTTTTGATCAGGTCCTGGTAGCGGGCCTCTTCCTTGCCCTTCAGATAGTCCAGCAGCTTGCGGCGCTGGGCAACCATCTTCAGCAGACCACGACGACCGTGATTGTCTTTCTTGTGGGTCTTGAAGTGCTCGGTCAGGGTGGTGATGCGCGAGGTCAGGATGGCAACCTGAACTTCAGGCGAACCGGTGTCGCCGTCCTTGGTTGCGAATTCTTTCATGACGCGTGCTTTTTCAGCGGCAGTAATCGACATCGGGGTCTCCTTGTAAAAGGTTAAGGTTAATGGCGCAGGCCGGGATGTCGTCCAGCACAGGCCCATGGAGAAAACCGCACCGATTCCGATGCGGATGGGCGCGTATAGGCGCTTTTGGCATGAATGGCAAAGGGTTTCTGCGGGCTTATCCCGTGGCAGCAAATTGTGCCAGCTGCGCCTCGGTCACAAGCTGAATGTCGGCCAGACTTAAATCTTCAGCCCCCAGCAGCCGGGCAACTTCGTGCCCGTCGACCATGACCCGGGTCAGGTTGTCTTGATCGTCAGCGGGTTCGATATCGATCTCGGGATCATCATGATTATCCCATGTAATCAACAGTTTATCTTGCCCGATCTGGAAGTCCATGATTGTCACCGGATCGGCCTCTGACGGCGTGCCGATGGCGATGTCATCGGCCCCTTCGCCGCCTGTGACGGTATCGCTACTGTCTGCAAGGATGAAATCATCGCCCTCACCGCCGTTCAGGAAATCCGCACCCGGTCCCTCTGGATCATCGGTTCCGATCAGCACGTCATCGCCATCGCCCCCAAACAGCACATCCTTGCCCGCGCCACCCGTCAGATAGTCTTCGCCACCGCCGCCGCGCAGGGCGTCATCGCCGTCATCTCCGGTCAGTTGATCCTCCCCCTGACCACCGTTCAGCTTGTCATCGCCGTCGCCACCGGCCAGCTTGTCATCGCCAAAATGACCGAACAGGGCGTCATCCCCGGCATTGCCCGTCAAAATGTCGTCCCCGTCTTCGCCATGCAGCACATCATGCCCGTCATCACCGGACATAAGGTCGTCGCCGGCACCGCCCAGCAGTATATCCTTGCCGCCCCCGCCGCTGATCTGATCATCCCCGCCTTGTCCGCTCAGGTGATCGGGCCCGTCCTGCCCGGCGATAACAAGGTCTTCGACAGGCTCTGGATCCGCATCGATTTCATCCTCGGAAACCTGCTCTGGCTCGGGCGGCTCATCGAGATTCTCACCGGGGTCCAGTAGGTTGCCGGTTGGTATCTCCTCGGCCTCTTCGCTTTGCTCTTCCTCGTCCTCAGCATCGCCATCTTCAACGGTAAAAACATCGCTTATCGCATAAGCCGCGCCGCCAACTGCTGCCAGTCCAAACAGGCTGATCAGAAACATGGGATCCCTCCGAACGCATGGTGCTCCGAGTGTGAAATATCCCATGGTCTCAACGGGTTGGTCAAAGGCAACCTGCTGCCGTGGTTAACCCTTTGTCACCACGGCTCGGGTTGTTGCGTATAGGCGATGTAAAGCGGGTGTTTCGGGTGCCCGTCCTTGGTCAGCCCCAGATGGAATAGAGGCTGCCCGGTGCCGCGCAGCAGGCTTTCCACCACCGGGCCCCGGTCCAGATGCGCGCCGTGGGTTCCCCATGCGGCAATGACCTGATCCGCCCATGCAACGCCATCCAGAATGGCCGCGTCGTTCTCGGGGCCCACCGGGTCCGCAGCGGCGCGCATCTTGCGCGGATCAGTGTCGCGCCAGGCAAAGATGTTGGTGACTTGAAACGCCCCGAACCCCAGCGCCCGCGCGCGGCGTTCGCAGCGTTCGACCGTAGGGTCGTTCTGCACTTCGGTCGCCGTCGAGGGGTTCAGCATCACAAACAGCGCCTTGCGCCCGCCCGTATCCCACACGCGGGTCAGGCTATAGCGGTACTTTTCGCAATCGGAGTAGATCGCGGTCGAGGGCGCATCGCCCTTGGTATGGGTTCGGGTGATCATACTAGATTTATACAACTCTCGTTTTGATACCGCGATATGTGGATCATGTTCTCGTTTTGTGCTAATTAGAAATGAGGTAGTGATTCCATAGGAGACTGACATGCCAGCGAAAAAGCAATCAGGCAACAAAACTTCAACTTTGGCTTCAAAAGTGCTTTCGGGCAAAAAGAAACCGACGCAAAGGGAAATTAAATCTTTGGCGGCTTCTGTGTTGTCTCAGGACGAAACCAAAGGTAAGCGCAGGTCTACAAGGTGACGAACACCCGGCTAGGGTGCAATTCGCCGGATTTGTAGATGCCCACAGCCACAGCCCTGCCATCGAATGAAGCCCAGGCCTCATCGCCGTATTCCACGTCCGAGGCCAGCACCATGCCGGGGTTGCCATTGCGCAGGCGGGTGGCGCCTTCGGCGGTGCATTTCAGCTCGGGCAGGTCCGACAGGCCTGTTTCCAGCGGATGCAGATAATCGTCCAAAGCGGTGGTCTTGGCCATGTCGTCGATCTGCTCGATGGTCAGACCATCCTCGGCCTCGAACGGGCCGGACCAGATGCGGCGCAGTTCCTTGACGTGACCGTGGCAGCCCAACGCTGCACCCAAATCGCGCGCGATGGACCGCACATAACCGCCTTTGCCGCAGGTCATTTCCAGCACGACGTGATCAGCGTCGGGACGGTCGACGAGGATCAGTTCCTCAACCCACAAAGGCCGCGCGGACAGTTCCACATCCTCGCCGTCGCGGGCGAGTTTATAGGCGCGTTGGCCGTCGATCTTGACGGCGGAAAACTTGGGCGGAACCTGCATGATCTCGCCCAGAAACGGGCCGAGCGCCTGTTTGATGTCGTCATCCGAAGGGCGCGCTTCGCTTGAGGCAATCACCTCGCCCTCGGCATCGTCGGTATTGGTGGCCTGCCCCAGACGCACAGTGAACGTGTAGGCTTTCAAGGCATCGGTGATATAGGGAACCGTCTTGGTCGCCTCACCCAAAGCCACAGCCAGGACACCTGTCGCCTCGGGGTCCAGAGTGCCTGCATGGCCCGCTTTCTTCGCATCCATCGCCCAGCGGACCTTGTTGACCACAGCGGTTGAGGTCAGGCCCGCAGGCTTGTCCACCACCAGCCAGCCCGAGATATCGCGGCCCTTGCGTTTGCGTCCCATATAACACCCAGAATCTTGCCAAGGCGCGCGAGTTAGCGGATCACTCTACCGCTGTCAATTTGCGGGGGTGTCTTCGACAACGCCCACAATCGGCCCCAGTGAAAAGCCTAGGTCCGACCGATTGCCCGCCCGGTCATACATGCGAGAGATATTGCCATCCAGAAACAGCGCATTCGGGGTGCCCAGCACATCCCGAAACAGACTGCCGAATTCATGGAATGTGACATAGTCATCCGAGATCGCAAAGATCACCCGGCTGCCATCCGCGCTGGTGCCCACCCCGTTGCGCACATAGCGCGAGGTCGAATCGGGCAGAAACCGCGGATGCAATTCGCCATCGATCACCAGCATGGGCCCGGATTGCGTAGCAAAGCGGCAATCTGGGGCCTGTTCGACGAAATCAAGCGTTTCGAACACATCAGCGCGCCCCTCGCGGATGCAGAACACGCCATTGGGCAGCAGACCGAAATTACCGGGACCGGGGTTCGAGATGACGCGCATCTGTTCCTGACCGTCCTCGACATAGTGCCCAACGGGCGAGCGGTCGTCATGATACATGCCCGCATTCATCGCAAAGGCCAGACGTTTGCCCTGTGCGGCCAGCACTTCGTTAACCGAGGAAAAATGCCCAAGCACATCGCCATCCGCATCGTTCAGGAACAGGCGCAGGTCCTCAGACGCATCGGCTTCACAAACAGTATAGCGTTTGTCCTCATGGGTGACCTTCTCGCAGGTCACTGCACCGGCTTGCGCGGCCCAAAGAACCGCGCACAGCGTGGCGATTGTCCGGATCACTCGTCCAGATCGCGGCGCACCGCGTCCTGTTCGAACATGCGGCGGGTGTCGTCCAGACGGTCAAACGTGTCATCCAGCCGAAACCGCAGATCAGGCGAGAATTTCAGGCCGACCTTCTTGCCGACCATCCGCCGCAGCTCACCCTTGTTGCGAGCGAGCAATTCGATCACGTCCTCCTGCCCCTTGCCACCCAATGGCAGCACATAGGCGGTGGCGATTTTCAGATCAGGCGAGGTGCGGACCTCGCCCACGGTGATCGACATGCGGTTCAGGTCGGGGTCGTGGACATCTCCGCGCGCCAGAACCTCGGACAGGGTGCGGCGGATCAGTTCGCCGACACGTAGTTGCCGCTGGGACGGGCCGGGGCCATCGTGGAATTTGTTCTTTGCCATAAACCCCGATCTAAGCGCAAAGCGGGGCTTTGCCAAGCGGGCGCGAACCGGGTAGGAGGCTTTGAGCCGACTGCAACAGGGGAAGAAAGCAATGACCCATATTCCGGGGATCGTCATCACAGGGGCTTCGGGCCGTATGGGGCAGATGCTGATCAAGACCGTGTCCGACAGCGACAAGGCGCGTTTAGTTGGCGTGGTCGAGCGTGTGGGCCATGACTGGATCGGTCAGGATGTGGGCACGGCTATGGGCGGGCAGGCATTGGGCGTTATGGTCACTGACGACCCTTTGGAGGCATTTGCGCAGGCGCAGGCGGTCATCGATTTCACCGCGCCCGAGGCAACGCTGGAGTTCGCCGCACTGGCTGCGCAGGCGCGCTGTGTGCATGTGATTGGCACCACCGGCATGACGGATGAACAGATTGCGGCGCTGGAACCTGCCGCGCGTCATGCGGTGATCATTCGGGCAGGCAACATGAGCCTTGGGGTCAACCTGCTGGTGCAACTGACCAAAAAGGTCGCTGCTGCACTGGACGAAGATTTCGATATCGAGGTGATCGAAGGCCACCACCACCACAAGGTCGATGCGCCCTCGGGCACGGCGTTGATGTTGGGTGAGGCCGCCGCCGAAGGGCGCGGGGTCAATCTGGCAGACGTTTCCGACCGAGCACGCGACGGCATCACTGGCGCGCGCCAGCGTGGCCATATCGGCTTTCACGCCATTCGCGGAGGCGACATCGTCGGCGAACACGATGTTTTGTTTGCCGCGCCAGGAGAACGCATCGTCCTGCGCCATCTGGCCACCGACCGCGCCATCTTTGCCCGCGGCGCGCTGAAAGCGGCGCTGTGGGGGCAGGGGAAAGCTCCGGGTCAGTATGACATGGTGGATGTGCTGGGGTTGTAAATCCTTCTAGCGAAACGCGGCTAGCCCAGGTGGTTCCGCACCGTCCTGGTCAACCTGCGCAAACAGCGCGCCCAGACGTTCATCCCATGTCGGGAACTGCCCCGTCAGCGCATAGGTCAGCCGTTCGGCTCCGATTGAAATACCCAACGGTGCGACCTCGCCGCCGATGATGATCTCTCCGATCTCGGTCCAGTTGGCCGAAGGGGGATAGGCGGTGGGCGCGGGCTCCATCTGATCGCCGATGCGGTAGTAGACGCCCATTGTCACCAGATAATCCTCACCCAAAGGGTCAGGAAAGAAAAAGCCCGAGGCGTCGCGGGCGGCCAGCGCTTCGGCCTCGTCACGCAGCAGGACTTTTTCGGTGAAGGGCAGGTTCATGGCGTCCAGAACGGGGCGCATATCATCGGCCTGCGGGACGCTGACAAAGGCGATGCGGGATAGATCGAGGCCGAACTCATCCGTCAAAAGGCGCACCATAAGTTCGGTTGTGTCACGACCACTGGCCACGCCGGGGTGGCAGCCGACTTCGTGAAACAAGGGTAGAACGTCGGGGCGGGTCTTCTCATCCACATCGCCGACACGGGCAAGCGGCTGGATAACGAATGCGTTGGTGGACAGCGCATTCTGGTCGAAATCATGCCGCAGGCCGCCGTTGTAGTCGGCATTCCCGGTGACAATCGACAGGGGGCTGGATCGCGAGAAACCAAACTCGGCAAAGGCAGATTGCAGGTCCAGGATGGTTTGCGCAAACTGCGCCTCGAACGCTTCATTCTGACCGGTTGCACCAAGGGCAAATCGCGGCAGCACAAGGCCAGCTGTGGCTGCGGTTCCCAGCTGTACCAGTTTCCGTCTGTTCAATGCCATCTGCGCCTCCCTCATACAGCCATAAGGAGAGTATCGCAGATGTTTGACGCAAAGGTTAAGGGAATCTGAAAGCGCGATCAGAATGGGATATCTTCAGAGATCCTTGATCTTGTCCGCGCGCAGTGGGCAGGCGAGGTAGACACCAAATTCCTGGCCGATGTCGGCACTGACGCGGGCATGAACCTTTCCCTGACGGTCAAGAAAACGCTGATTGTCTTCGACCGGGAAAATCCCCTCGTGCCAGATACCGGGATGGATATAGAGCCCCTTTGAGCCGTCGCACCAGAACGCCACAACCTTGTCGGGGGTCAGATTGTCACCGGGCAGGGCGGCGGGGATGATGAAGGGCTTGTTGTCGAGGGGGTAAAACAACTGCCCTCCATCCGGGTGGTAGTTCATGTGCCACAGCAAGACCTGATCGCGAGGTGCGGTCTGCCGGTCAGCCTGTGCTTTTTGCGGATCGGTGGACCAGCCAAGGACGTAGTGGCCACCCACCGCTTCGTTCTCGCCATAAAGAACATCGCCCTTCCAATCACCGCTAAAGGTGCCTTGGACCCAGCCGCCTTCATCGCCGGTACCTTCGTCGATGGGTCGCCAGCCTTGTTGTGGCCATCGGGTGATCTCGATCTCAAATCCATCTGGGTCATCAACCAGACAGCCATAGCCTTTGACTGACGCATCCGTGGCGCGGATCAGGGGAACCTCATGCCAGGGCAGCGAAGGTTTGCTGCTGGCTTCAAAGATATATTCGGGCGCGTTCATGAGACCCCCAGATGTTTGTCGACCATGCGCTGTACCATCGGCGCGAAATGCGCGAAATCAGGGGTCTCCATATCCGCACGTTTGCCTGCTTCGTCCAGATAGCGCACCTGAATGATCTCGCTCAGGTTTGGATTGGCTTCGAATTCGGCCACTTCGTTGGCATTCATCGGGCCGCCCTGCAGTTCAAGCGTATGGACCGAGGCTGCGGACAATCGGTTGAAATACTCGGGCTTGGTCGCGCAGAGATACCGTTTGGCTGCTACATGATACCGGCAGCAATCGGTGATGACCGAGGGGAAGAATTGTTCCAGCACCTCAGCACCCGCATCCTCGTGATGACGGTCCTCGGTGTCGTCGGGGTGATAGGTGCCGAACTCGGACGTGAAATGACCGATATCGTGCAGCAACGCGCCAACGATGATTTCCTCGGACTGGCCGTTCTGCTCGGCGATGGTGGCACCTTGCAGCATGTGCTGAGCCATGGTCACGGGCTCGCCCAGATATTCCTCGCCACCCCGGCGCGCGAAGATGTCACCGATGAAGGCCACGATATTATCGCGGTTCAGGGTCGAGAAATCCGGTTTCATTCCGCCGCCTCCTGCTGCTGGGCGTCCATCGCTGCAAGCGTAGAGAGCAACCCGTCCTTGTCAGCGTAACAGCCCTGCAACCAGCGGGAACCCGCGCCGGAATAACCCAGACGGGCGTGCAGGACACGGGTATTGTCGACAATAAAGCTCTCACCCGGTTCCAGTTTGAACGATACGCCCATGGCCGGATCGTCGATATAGTCGCCCAATTGGCGGTAGGCGGCGTAATACGCCTCCATCTTGTCGAAGGGCACATCGACGAACGGGGCGGAGGAGCGGTTGTTGAACCGGATGCCGATCAGCTCGCCATCGGGCGACAATTCGATCATTGGGCGGCGCGAACGTAGCCAGACGCCGTCCGAGCCTTTGTATTCGAACCGCGCGGGATAGCCGGCCAACAGGGCAAAGCCCTCGGGATTGTCAGCACGCAGACGTTCCGCGGCGCGAAAGCCGTCAACCACGATGGAATCGCCGCCCTCAGCTGAATTCTCAAGGCAGTAGAGGATCTGCAATGTCGGCACCGGATCGCGATAGGGGTTGTCAGTATGGGCCTGCAAACCCAGCCCGGTATAAGCAAGGTTGGTGGGGTTTACTTCGGTGCGGACCTCAAAATAGGGGCCATAGTTGGTTTCGCGCACATAGCCGAACAGGTCCGCAACGTTCAGCAGCGACTCGGGTTCGGTCGGGCCGTTCGTCAGCTTGGCAAAGCCGTATTCGGCCACTGCGGCCAGCCAATTCCGCTTGGCCGAGTCCGAGGCATGAACCTCGTTCCAATCCCCGCTGGGCGCGCCGATGCCGCGTTCCCAGGTGGTAATACCGGGGGCGATGCGGCCGAATTCGGCGCTCGTCTCGCGATCATAGCTGTGATCCGCCAGCCATGGGCCGGGGAAGGTGACGGTCTTGTTCTCGGGCTGGAACGTGACGGTCAGATCGCCATCAATCACCTGTGCCGCGCTGACCGAGATATCGGCGGGAATGTCGCCGATGGTGATCAGGCGCTGGCCATTGCCCGGCGCACGGGTTTCGGGGTCCAGCGCGTTGTCGCGCAGCCAGATGGCGTGAAAGCGGGATTGGGTGCCGTCGGCGAATTCAACGGTAACGACGGACGGGTCGAAGGTGGCGGTGCGCAGCATCGGGGTTCTCCTGTTCAGCGCGGGCTTTGGTTGAAGAGATATGCCGTTCATGGCATTAACACAATTAATCCTTATTTCGACTGAGGCTTGGAAAATCTTATGGCTAAGAAAAAGATCGGACTGCCACCATTGGATTGGCTGCGCGTGTTCGAGGCCGCCGGGCGATTGGGTGGCTTCTCGGCTGCGGCACGGGAGTTCGGTCTGACGCAGGCCGCTGTCAGTCAACGCATCGGAAATCTTGAGGCATGGCTGGGCCGCACCCTGTTTGTACGCGAGGCGCGGGGCGTATCACTGACGGTAGAAGGTGAAAGCTATCTGCCGCTGGTGCAGGACAGTTTGCAAACACTGGAACGCAACACCGAAGACCTGTTCGGCAAGGCGCCGCGCGAGTTGCGGGTCGCAGGACTGTCTTCGCATATCTACGCCTTGGTGCTGCCCTGCCTGCCGCAATTTCTGCAGATGCGGCCCAAGGTGCAGGTCATGACGGATTCTGTCGCCCGTCGATCTTCGCTGGATGAAGAAAAGACGTGGCTGCAAATCCGATATGGCCGCGGGACGTGGCCGGGACGAGAGGCGGCGCTGATCGCACGGGAAGTATTGGCACCTATGGCTGCTCCGGGCACGGATTGGGGTGCATCGCTGATTGACCAGCGCGGTGAGCGTCCGGGTTGGCGCGACTGGGCGCAGGTTGCGGACATAGCAGACCTGCCCCCGGCTCGTGTCAGCTTTGATTCGGTGGGCCACGCAATTGCAGCGGCGCGGCAGGGTATGGGGGTCGTGCTGGGATCGGTGCCGCTGGCCTCGGGGCATTTGCGAACAGGGCAGTTATGCCGGTTGGACCTGCCGCAACTTGAAACCCGTGACGGCTATTGGCTGACATGGCCCGAGGATCGGGTGCGTTCGAAAAAGCAACGGGCCCTTGTCGAGGATTTCCTGACCGCGTTGAAGGCGTCGCATTGATCAGAAATCGATGGCGATGCCTTTCTTCTCCCAATCGCCATAGCGCGCGGGATCGGGTCCGTCACGACCGCCCAGCTCTTTGGGCATCGCCTTTGCTTCGGCCTCAGCCTTGCGGCGACGCTCTTCCGCCTCGGCCAAAGCGCGCTGCGCGGCGGGGGGCAGGTCTTTGCGGTCATCACTCATGACATCGGGTTCCTTTCCGGGCACACGCTTGATATACGCCCGCGTCCGCCTTTGGCAATGCGGGCGCGGGTCACAGGAAAGGCGAACCACATGTCCGATAGCGCGACAGCGGCGCGACGCAGCGCGATCTATCTGCTGGATCAGATTCTGGGTGAGGGGCGTTTGCTGTCCGAATGCCTTGCCGCCGGAGCTTTGGATCGGCTGGACCCCGAGGATCGCGCGCGGGCGCAACGTCTGGCGCTGGAAACCCTGCGCGGGTTGGAGCGGGCGGATCGCCTGTTGGCAAATCATCTGAACCGGACACCCGCTCTGACGGTCCACAACGCGTTGCGTGTGGGTGCGGTTGAGCTGTGTCAGGGGGCGGCAGCGCATGGTGTCGTAAACTCGATGGTCGAGATTGTCGGACGGTCGCGCAAGCATGGTCGGCTCAAGGGGCTGGTGAATGCCGTGTTGCGCAAAGTCGCGGCAGAAGGGCCCGAGGCATGGCCCAAAATGCGCATCCCGCGCCTGCCGGATTGGCTGCGTGACCCGCTGATCATGGCATGGGGTGGCGATGCCGTTACAGGTATGGAGGCTGCGCATTTTGCAGGTGCTGCGCTGGATGTAACGGTGAAACCGGGCGGTCAGGCACCGGGTGGTGATCATCTGCCGACAGGTTCGTCGCGCTTGCAGGACGCAGGACAGGTCTCGGCCTTGCCGGGGTACCAAAGCGGGGACTGGTGGGTGCAGGACGCTGCCGCTGCGTTGCCGGTGCAGGTTCTTGCACCCAAGGCGGGTGAGAGCATTCTGGACCTATGTGCCGCCCCCGGTGGCAAGACGCTGCAACTGGCGGCGGCCGGGGCCAAGGTGGCGGCGCTGGATATCTCGGAAAACCGGCTGACGCGCGTGCGCGAGAACCTCGCCCGCACGGGTTTGACAGCCAATGTGATTGCCGGGGATGCGCTTGAGCATCAGGGGCAATACGATGCGATCCTTCTGGATGCGCCCTGTTCGGCCACAGGTACGATCCGCCGCCATCCCGACCTGCCCTTTGCGAAGGATGGGTCCGAATTTGGTGGGTTGATCGCGTTGCAGGCACAGATGCTGGCGCACGCCTGGACATTGCTGAAACCCGGCGGGCGGCTGGTGTATTGCACCTGTTCCCTGCTTCCGGATGAGGGCGAGGTTCAGATCGAA
This sequence comes from Ruegeria sp. E1, assembly GCF_056534225.1. Lineage (NCBI taxonomy): Bacteria > Pseudomonadati > Pseudomonadota > Alphaproteobacteria > Rhodobacterales > Roseobacteraceae > Ruegeria > Ruegeria sp. E1. Next base: position 207,992 of record NZ_JBQFPE010000008.1, read on the forward strand.
GAGGCGCTGGAACACCATACTGACATGCAAGTGAATCGCGCAGCGCTGGGGATTGCAGGCGTCGACAAGGGTTGGACCACCAACGAGGGCGGCTTGCGCCTGCGCCCGGATTATTGGCCCGATCAGGGTGGAATGGACGGGTTCTACATCGCTTGCCTGAACAAAAGCGCCTGAATGCACGCTTTTCGATGACTTGACCTTTGGACCCGTCTATCGTTGGTTCAGGCGCCAGCAGAGCGTCAGGGGCAGAGTAACGAGCGGCATGTCACAATCAGACACCATGGCTAACCGATGGGGCCGGTTTCAGAACCGGCTATACGCGCGGCTCAGCCAGCGCCGGCGCGCCGTGGCCGGTTTTGTCGGCCAGCCCGAGCCGCGCACGGTCGGCTCGTTTGCGCGGGGTCGGCAACTGGTAGCCGGCAACCTGTTGTTTGCGGGCTTTCTGGTCGAGGCCGAGGATACCGACCTTTGGGATGTTTCAGCCCCCAGCGACGCGTTTGATCAGGAACGCCACGGGTTTGCCTGGCTGGACGATCTGGCCGCTGTTGGTGACATGCGCGCGCGGGAAAAGGCGCAGCGATGGGTCTGGGGCTGGATTGCGGCGCATGGCGGCGGGCAGGGGCCGGGATGGGCCCCCGATCTGACGGGTCGCCGGGTGACGCGCTGGATCAACCACGCTTTGTTTCTGCTGCGCGGCGCGGATGAAGCGCAAAGCAAGCTGTTCTTCCGGTCACTGGCGCAGCAAACCTGGTTCCTGTCGAAACGCTGGTCCGCTGCGACGCCGGGTTTGCCCCGGTTCGAGGCGCTGGCGGGTCTGGTTCAAGCTGGTTTGGCACTTGAGGGTCTGGAAGCCATGGCCGACCCAGCCCTGCGGGGGCTGGCGCGGGAATGCGACAAACAGGTGGACGCGCAAGGCGGCATCCCGACCCGAAACCCTGAAGAGTTGCTTGAAGTCTTTACACTGTTGTCGTGGACATCTGCGGCGCTGAGTGAGGTTGGTCGGGGCACCCCAGCCGCGCAGACCGAGGCGATCAAGCGTATTGCCCCGACCTTGCGCGATCTGCGTCATGCGGATGGGGCACTAGCCCGGTTCCATGGCGGCGGGCGCGGGGTCGACGGGAGGCTGGATCAGGCGCTGGCCCAAAGCGGGGTCAAGCCCAAGCCGTCCGAAGGCTTGGCGATGGGCTTTGCCCGTATGACTGCCGCCCGCACCACGGTGATCGTGGATGCCAGCGCGCCGCCGACAGGCGTAGCGTCATATAATGCCCACGCCTCGACAGTGGCGTTCGAATTGACCTCGGGGCGGCGCCCTTTGATCGTGAACTGTGGATCGGGGGACAGTTTTGGTGCCGACTGGCGGCGCGCAGGGCGGGCGACGCCATCGCATTCGACCCTCTGCGTGGATGGATATTCCAGCGCGCGGCTTTCAAACCCTGTCAAAGGGTCCGCACATGAGGCGATGATCGATGGCCCGCAAAGCGTGCCGGTCGACACCGAAGATGCATTTGAAGGTCAGCGGTTCATGGTGGGGCATGACGGCTATGCCAAGGTGTTCGGCCTGACCCACGCGCGCACGCTGGAACTGCGTTTTGACGGGCGCGAGTTGATTGGCGAGGATATTCTGCTGACTGCGACCGACAAGGCCAAGCGGCAGTTTGACAAGGCGATGAATGCAACCGGCCTCAAAGGCATCGCGTTTGATATCCGGTTTCACCTGCATCCCGACGTGGATGCGGCGCTGGATCTGGGGGGGGCTGCGGTGTCGATGGCGTTGAAAAGCGGTGAGATCTGGGTTTTCCGCCATGACAACATCGGAAAGTTATCAGTCGAACCAAGCGTTTATCTTGAAAAAGGTCGCTTGAAGCCACGCGCGACAAAACAGATCGTTCTCTCTGGCCGCGCAATGGAGTATGCGACGCGCATCCGGTGGACGCTCAGCAAGGCTCAGGATACAGCCTATGCTGTGCGGGATCTGCACCGGGACGAGCCTGATTTCGACTGACGCCAAAAGGACCTTTGGACCCATGACCGACCTTCACCCCGTGCGCCGCGCGTTGCTTTCCGTTTCCGACAAGACCGGATTGACCGAGCTGGGAAAGGCGCTGGCCGAGCGCGGGGTCGAGTTGCTGTCGACAGGCGGAACGGCACACGCGCTGCGGGATGCGGGGCTTGAGGTCAAGGACGTCGCCGAGATCACCGGATTCCCCGAGATGATGGATGGCCGGGTCAAAACCCTGCATCCGATGGTACATGGCGGGTTGCTGGCGCTGCGCGACAATGATGCTCATGTGGCCGCGATGGACGAACACGGCATCGGCGCGATCGATCTGCTGGTCGTGAACCTCTATCCGTTCGAGGCGACGGTCGCCAAAGGCGCTGACTACGACACCTGTATCGAGAACATTGACATCGGTGGGCCCGCGATGATCCGCGCGGCGTCAAAGAACCATGCTTTTGTAAACGTAGTCGTAGATGTTCAGGATTATGACGCGCTGCTGTCCGAACTTGCGGCGAATGAGGGTCAGACCTCGTACGCGTTCCGTCAACGTTTGGCTCAGACGGCCTATGCACGTACTGCCGCCTATGACGCGGCGGTGTCGAACTGGATGGCCGATGCTCTGGCCGCCGAGGCCCCGCGCCGCCGCGCCTTTGCCGGAGAGCTGAAACAGACCCTGCGCTATGGCGAGAACAGCCACCAACAGGCGGCGTTTTACGTGGACGGCTCTGGCCGCCCCGGCGTGGCGACCGCGGTGCAGCATCAGGGCAAGGAACTGAGCTATAACAACATCAACGACACCGACGCAGCGTTTGAACTGGTGGCCGAGTTCGACCCGGCTGAAGGTGCAGCCTGCGCCATTATCAAACATGCCAATCCCAGCGGTGTGGCCAAAGGCGCGACGCTGATTGAGGCCTACAAAGCCGCATTTGATTGCGACCGCACCTCGGCCTTTGGCGGGATCGTGGCGCTGAACCAGCCTTTGGACGCGGAAACCGCGCAGGAGATCACGGGGATTTTCACCGAGGTTGTGATTGCCCCCGGTGCTTCGGACGAGGCCAAGGCGATCTTTGCTGCCAAAAAGAACCTGCGCCTGCTGACAACCGATGGCCTGCCCGATGTGACCATCGGCGGCAAAACCGTCCGGCAAGTGGCGGGTGGGCTGCTGGTGCAGGACAAAGACAATGGTTTTGTTGGTTTGGATGATCTGAAAGTCGTCACCCAAAAAGCCCCGACAGACGAACAAATGCGTGACCTGCTTTTCGCATGGAAAGTGGCGAAACACGTCAAATCCAACGCCATCGTCTACGTTAAGGATGGCGCAACCGTTGGCGTCGGCGCGGGCCAGATGAGCCGCGTGGATTCTGCCCTGATCGCCGCCAAAAAGGCCGAGCGCATGGCAGACGTGCTAAACCTGCCGCAACCGCTGACCATCGGTTCGGCTGTCGCTTCGGACGCTTTCTTTCCCTTCCCCGACGGCCTGATGGAAGCGGCCGAGGCTGGCGCAACCTGTGTTATCCAGCCCGGTGGCTCGATGCGCGATGATGAGGTGATTGCCGCCGCCGATGAGGCCGGATTGGCTATGGTCTTCACCGGTATGCGGCATTTCCGGCACTGATGCGCAGCCCGCTCCTCCTCTGGGCCGGATTGGTCGCGTTTCTGATCGACCAGATCAGCAAGTATCTGGTCGTTCATGTCCTGCGTGTGGCGCAGGGGGATATCGACGTTTTGCCGCCGCTTTTGGTGTTCAAATACGGCGAGAATCGTGGAATCAATTTCGGCTTGTTCCAGGGCAACAGCGATGCAGCGCGGTGGGTTCTGATTGGCGTTTCCCTCGCCATCTGCGTCGGCGTTCTGATTTGGCTTGGCCGGAATACGCCGAACAGATTCATGCAGATCTGTGGTGGGCTATTGATCGGCGGTGCCTTGGGAAATGTCGTGGATCGATTGCTTTACGGCTATGTTCTGGATTTCCTGAACATGTCCTGCTGCGGCATTAACAACCCGTTTGTGTTCAATCTGGCCGATGTGTTCATTTTTGCGGGAGCTTTGGGTCTGGTGCTGTTTGACGGCAAAAAGCCCTCGTGACCTGTCCGCATATATGCGATAAAAGCGCCTGAAACTGGCCGGAGACTGCAATGCGTATGCCGCACGCCATCCTTGTTCTGACACTTGCAGCCGTTGCTGTTGCGGGCTGTTCCAAGCGCAGCTTGCGGGATTTGCAGCCGCCGGGCGCAGGACCGGATGAGTTTTCGGTGCTGCCGGTCAAGCCACTGACTCAACCCAAGGATTATGCATTCCTACCGGCACCCACGCCGGGTGGCGGCAATCTGACCGACCCGACGCCCAAGGCCGATGCAGTTGTTGCATTGGGCGGAAGCGAAGCCGCGCTGAACCCAAATGCGGCTATACCGTCAAGCGACGCAGCGCTGGTCACGGCCTCAAGCCGGTATGGTGTGCCTGCCAACACGCGGCAGGTGGTTGAACAGGACGATGCAGATTTCCGCAAACGCCGCGGACGCTGGACCGGCCTGCGCCTGTTCCCGGTCGACAGGTATGAGCAGGTCTATCAACGTCAGTCGATTGATCCGAATGCACAGACAGACGCCGCGCGGGCACGGGGGATCGAGACTCCGTCATCTCCTCCCGATGAATAATTCTTAACTTTCCGTCATCGCCCTTGAACACCGGCCGCACCACCGTAGTTTGAAACCTGAAACGAAACGGAGGAAGCCCCATGGTTCGGGCCCTTGCATTGACGGCCGCCCTGATGGCCGCGACGCCTGTCTTCGCCAAAGAGGGGCACGAGGCGGTCACGACCTTTACGCTGGACAACGGCATGGATGTGGTGGTGATCGAAGATCACCGCGCCCCCGTCGTGCAGCATATGGTCTGGTATCGGGCAGGTTCGGCAGATGAACCTATCGGTTCGTCCGGAGTGGCACATTTTCTGGAACACCTGCTGTTCAAGGCCACCGATGATCTGGAAGCAGGCGAGTTCTCAGCAACCGTCGCGGCCAACGGCGGTAATGACAACGCGTTCACCTCGTATGACTACACCGCCTATTTTCAGCGTGTCGCCGCCGACCGGCTTGAGTTGATGATGCGGATGGAGGCGGACCGGATGCGCAACATCCGTCTGACCGAAAGCGACATCGTGACCGAGCGGGATGTGATCCTTGAGGAACGCAACCAGCGCACCGAAAACAACCCGCGTGCCCTGTTCGGTGAGCAGATGAGCGCGGCACAATACCTCAATCACCGTTATGGGGTGCCAATCATCGGCTGGCGGCACGAGATGGAAACACTGGACATGGATGACGCCCTGTCGTTCTACCAGACCCATTACGCGCCCAATAACGCCATTCTTGTTGTGACGGGTGATGTCGAACCGGATGCGGTCAAGGCGCTGGCGGAACAGTATTACGGCGTGATCCCGGCCAATCCGGACCTGCCCGAACGCGTCCGCTCGCAAGAGCCGCCGCAAACTGCTGAACGCCGCCTGACCTATAAAGACCCGCGCGTGGCGCAGCCTTACGTGCAGCGCAGCTATCTGGCTCCCGAGCGTGACGCAGGCGCGCAGGAAAAAGCCGCCGCCTTGTTCCTGCTGGCTGACCTTCTGGGCGGCAGCACCACATCCTACCTGAACGAAAAGCTGCAATTCGAGCAGCAAAAGGTCGTCTATGCCGGTGCCTTCTATCGCGGCGTTTCGCTGGATGACACCACGTTTGACCTGATCGTCGTCCCTGCCGAGGGTGTGTCGCTACAAGAGGCGGAGGATGCGATGGATCAGGTTGTGGCCGATTTCATCGCTGAGGGCGTCAACGAAGACGATCTGAACCGGATCAAGATGCAGTTGCGCGCAGCCCAGACCTATGCCCGCGATAACGTGGACGGCATCGGCAACCGCTATGGCCGCGCGCTGACCAGCGGCCTGACGGTCGAGGATGTGCAGGCCTGGCCGGATATCCTGCAGGCGGTGACGGGCGAGGATATCATCGCCGCCGCCCGCGAGGTGATCCAGCCCGAAACATCCGTCACCGGATGGTTGATGCGCGATGATGAGGTGACTCAATGAAACGGCTTTTCGTAACGCTGATTGCTTTCGTCATTGCTCTGCCCGCATGGGCCGAGATCGAAATCCAAGAGGTCACTTCGCCTGCAGGTATCAAAGCGTGGCTGGTCGAAGATCACTCGATCCCCTTCACCGCGCTCGAGTTGCGGTTCCGCGGGGGTACCTCGTTGGATGATCCGGACAAGCGCGGGGCGGTCTATTTGATGAGCGGCCTGATCGAAGAAGGCGCGGGCGACATGGACGCCCGGACCTATGCGCGCGAGCTGGAATCGCTTGCGGCGTCGTTCCGGTATAACGCGACAGATGACACAGTGTCGATCTCTGCCCGGTTCCTGACTGAAAACCGCGATGAGGTAGTTGATCTGCTGCGCACAACGATACACGAGCCGCGTTTTGATCAGGACGCTGTGGACCGGGTGAAGGCGCAGGTCGTGTCTGGCTTACGGTCCGATCAGACCGATCCGAATGACATCGCGGGGCGTCATTTCGCGGAAATGGCTTATGGCGATCATCCCTACGGCACCGAAGGAAAGGGCACGATCGAAAGCGTATCGGCCCTGACGCGCGAGGATGTGGTGGCCGCTTATGACGGTGTCTTTGCCCGCGACCGCATGTATGTCGGTGCTGTTGGCGATATTACCGCCGAGGAGCTTGGCGTGTTGCTGGACGAATTGCTGGCCGACCTGCCCGCAGCGGGCAAACCGATCCCCGGCAAGGCTGACGTTACCATCCCGGGCGGTGTCAGTGTTGTCGAATTCGATACACCGCAATCGGTCGCGCTGTTCGGGCACGCAGGCATTGATCGCGACGATCCCGATTTCTTTCCCGCGTTCATCCTGAACCACATCCTGGGCGGCGGCGGTTTCGAAAGCCGCCTGATGCAGGAAGTGCGCGAAAAGCGCGGCCTGACCTATGGCGTTTCGACATTTCTGGTGCCCAAAGATCTGGCCTCGGTCTATCTGGGGTCGGTGTCTTCCGCCAATGACCGGATCGCCGACGCGGTCGAGGTGATCCGCGCCGAATGGGCGCGCGCCGCGACCGAAGGTGTGACACAGAAGGAGTTGGACGATGCCAAGACCTATCTGACCGGGGCCTATCCGCTGCGGTTTGATGGCAACGGACAAATCGCTGGCATCATGGTTGGAATGCAGATGCAGGGCCTGCCCATCGACTACATCGCCACCCGCAACGACAAGGTGAATGCGGTAACTCTGGATGACGTAAATCGCGTCGCCTCTGAACTACTGGATCCGGATGGGCTGCATTTCACCGTGGTAGGCAAACCGGTGGGTCTTGAGACCACAAATTGAACAGGGGGGCTGAGCGTTGCTCAGCCCTTTTTCATATCCCGCAGCATTTGTCCCATCATCTGGCCAAATTTGCCCGATCCACGCTGATAGAGCGCGCCGTCCACGGCCAGAACCGTGCCGCTGATATAGCTCGCCAGATCAGAGCTTAGAAACAGGCACGCATTGGCCACGTCTTGGGGCTGCCCCCAGCGGCCCAATGGCACATCGCGGCGTAGGGCTTCTCCGGCATCGGGTGTGGGCGCAAGGCGTTTGGCCCCTTCGGTCCCTTCGATGAACCCCGGCACGACCGAGTTCACACGAATGCCTTCAACGCCCCATTCCATCGACAGCGTACGGGTGATCTGATCAACCCCTGCCTTGGCGGCGCAGACATGGGCCTGACCTTCGTAAGGCAGATAAGACTGCGGGGCCGAGATATTGATGATGCTGGCGCCGGGGCGTTTCAGATAGGGATAGGCCCCCTTCATCACATGAATTGTGCCCATCAGGTCGATATCGATCACCGTCTTGAACGCATTGACCGACATCTCGGCGGCCAGTGCCGGAAAGTTCCCCGCCGCGCCCGAGATCAATACGTCGAAGTCACCAAATGCATCGTGAAATTGCTTGAGGCCCTTAGCGACAGCCTCAGGATCCCGTACATCAAACGCCGCCCCGATCGCGTCCTCTGCGCCTGCGGCTTTCAGCGCGGCAATGGTGTCATCGACCTTTTCCTGCGACCGGCTTGCCACCGCCAGCTTTGCACCCGAGGCCGCAAAACCCTCGGCAATGCCGCGATTGATACCGCTGGTGCCGCCGATGACGATGACGGTTTTTCCTGAGAAATCCATGTGGGCCTCCGCTGACGGGAGCCCTACTCGCCGTAGGGCACCCAGATGTTTTTAACCTCGGTCGCAGCCTGCAGGAAGCGGCGGGAATGGTCCATGCTCCAGTCAATTGCCGTCGCGTTATTGACCCATGTGCGCTTGAGGTTCCCGGCAGATACGGCTTCGATCTCTTTCGACAGATCTGTGGAAGAGAAGGACCAGACCGCATCCACGTTCAGATGCGAGGCCAGCGGTTTCGCCAGTTCCGCATGAGTGCCGGTCAGGATGTTGACCACACCCGCAGGCACGTCCGAGGTCTCAAGGATCTGATAGAAATCGGTTGCGGCCAGCGGATAGGGCTCGGATGCCACCAGCACCACCCGGTTGCCCATCGCAATCGCGGGTGCCATGGCCGAAACCAGACCCAGCAAAGGTGCCTCATCCGCACATAACGCGCCGATAACGCCCACCGGTTCCTTCATCGCAATCGCCACGCCCCGGATCGGCACGCCGTGGACCTGACCGTCATTTTTGTCGGCCCAGGCCGCAGCGGTGAACAGGCGCTGGATCGAGGCCTCTACCTCTTTGGCACCGCCCTTCTTGCCGGTCATGGCATCGATACGCGCAGCAAACTCACCCGCGCGGGCCGAGAGATTCTCGCCGATGTAGTACAGGATCTGCGCTCGCAGATGGCCTGTAGTCTTGGACCAACCCCTGGCGCCCGCCGCAGCCTCAACCGCGTTGCGCACGTCTTTGCGGTTGCCAAGACCGACATGGCCCAACAGGCCAGATTTGCCCCAGACAGGCTTCGAATAGCCGCCATCGGGCCGCGCCTGCTTGCCGCCGACATACATCTTGGCGGTACGATCGATGGGATCGACTGGGGCACCTTCGCCCATCACCGCTTCCACCCGCGCCAACGGCTTGGCCTTGCCTTTGGGCTTGGTATAGGCCGCCAGCCCTTCCCAGCCGCCTTCGCGACCAAAGCCGCTTTCGCGCACACCGCCAAATCCGGCTGCAGCGTCGAACAGGTTGGTCGCGTTCACCCAGACCACACCGGCAACCAGCTTGGGCGCGATATCCAGCGCGAGGTTCACATTCTCGGTCCAGACCGTCGCGGCCAGTCCATAGCGGGTGTTGTTGGCCAGTTCGACCGCTTCCTCCGGCGTGCGAAAGGTGGAGGACACCAGAACAGGGCCAAAAATCTCCTCCTGCATCAGCGGATCGGACGTTTCGAGGCCCGAGATCAGCGTAGGCGGGTAGTAGCAGCCGTTCTCGGGCAGATCGCAGGCCGCCTGATGCACATGGCCAGCGGTGTTGCTGTCAACCATGCCCTTGATGGTTTGCAATTGCACCGGGTCCACAACCGCACCCACATCAATGCATTTATCCAGCGGATCGCCAACGCGCAGCTTGTCCATGCGCGCGCGCAGCTTGTCGTGGAAGTGATCAGCGATGCCTTCCTGCACCAACAAGCGCGAGCCTGCGCAGCAAACCTGCCCCTGATTGAACCAGATCGCGTCGACCAGACCTTCGATGGCTGAGTCAATATCAGCATCGTCGAACACGATGTATGCCGACTTGCCGCCCAACTCCAAGGTCAACTCTTTGCCCGAGCCTGCGGTCGCCTCACGTATACGCCGACCTACGGTGGTCGAGCCTGTAAAGGCGATCTTGTCCACGTCCGCGTTTACGATCATCTCACCCACCGCGCCGTCGCCAGTGACGATGTTGACCACGCCCTTGGGCAGCCCGGCCTGCGAGCAGATATCAGCGAACAGCAGGGCGGTCAGCGAGGTATACTCGGCCGGTTTCAAAACCACCGTGTTCCCCATCGCAATTGCAGGCGCGATCTTCCAGGCCAGCATCAGCAGGGGGAAGTTCCACGGGATGATCTGCCCGCACACGCCCAAAGCCTCAGCGTCAGGCAACTCGCTCTCCATCAACTGTGCCATGCCCGCGTGGTAGTAGAAATGCCGCTGCGCCAGCGGGATATCTATATCCCGTGCCTCACGGATCGGCTTGCCATTGTCCATGCTTTCCAGCACAGCAAACAGGCGGGAATACTTCTGCAAGAGCCGTGCAATGGCATAAAGATACCGCGCCCGCCCTGCACCGCCCAGCTTCGCCCATTTGGGTTGCGCCTTACGCGCTGCAGCCACGGCGGTGTCCACATCACCCTGCTTGGCCTGGGTCAACTTGGCCAGAACCTCACCGGTCGCAGGGTTGCGGCTTTCGAAGCCTTTGCCGGGCTTGGTGAACGCCCCGTCGATATAGTGACCGAACTTGTCACCCTGATCGACCAGCCAGGCCAGAGCCTCGGCAGCGCTTTCGGGGGCAGGACCATAGTCCATGGTTTCGAAGATTTCTTTAACGCTCATGACTTCATCTTTTCCCAAATACTCACTGTCCTGACGTTTGTCAGAGGCTCAGCCGAGTGAATGACGATGACCGGCGGAATACGCGCCCGTCACATAATGCTCCAACTGCCGCTCGATATCGCCCAGCAGAGACGACGCGCCAAAGCGGAACAGGTCCGGTTCCAGCCAACGGTCGCCCAGTTCATCCTTGATCAGCGACAGGTAAACCAGCGCGTCCTTGGCCTTTGAAATCCCACCCGCCGGTTTGTAGCCGACGCGGTACCCGGTGCGATCATAGAAATCGCGGATCGCGCGGATCATTACCAGCGACACGGGCAAAGTTGCATTGACGCTTTCCTTGCCGGTTGAGGTCTTGATGAAATCCGCCCCTGCCATCATGCACACGACCGAGGCGCGGGCGACGTTGCGCAGACTGCCCAGCTCTCCGGTGGCGAGGATTGCCTTGACATGGGCGTCGCCGCAGGCGGCGCGAAAGGCCTTCATCTCATCGTACAATGCCTGCCAATCACCCGACAGGACATGGCGGCGCGAGATCACGATGTCGATTTCCTCGGCCCCGGCCTTTACGCTTTCCTCAATCTCGGCCACGCGCAGGTGAAAGGGCGACAGGCCCGCCGGGAACCCGGTGGACACAGCCGCCACTGGGATGCCGGTGCCTTTCAGCACCTCGACCGCAGTTTCGATCATGTCGTGATACACGCAGACGGCTCCGGTCGTAATCGGCGGCATATCCAGAGCCTGCAACACTGCGGGCGAAACCGGTTGGCGTGCCTTAGCGCACAGGCGGCGCACGCGGCCTACTGTGTCATCGCCTGCCAGTGTCGTCAGGTCGATCATCGTGATCGCCTTCAGCAGCCACGCGGCCTGATAGTCCTTCTTTACCGACCGACGACCGGGCAGTGTCGCAGCCCTGCGTTCGATGGCTGAGGTGTTGGCCTGCACGGCGCGCACCCAGTCCAGGTCCAGATCCATGCCCGGGTTCCGGGGTTCGGTCACTTGTGGCAGATGCGCGGTGCGCACGGGGCTCTGCGTTTCCATCATCGCGTCCTTTGGGAGATTTGCGCCAAAATCGCACGGGACGCGTCCGAATGGAAGATGCGCAGGCGCTGGATCGGAAAATTTTTTGACCAAATGGACAAAATAGGCGCCTTCTTGCGAATTATTCTCAATAGCATTGACTTAGTTGCGAATGGTTCGCATATTCATTCCAAAGACGTCACTCAGAGAAAGGGTCGAACATGATTCGGCGCAGTTTTCTTGCGGCTATGGCAATTGCGGCAACCTTGCCCGTCGCTGCCTGGGCTCAGGCACCTTTGCAGGTTGTTGCCACGACCGGCATGATTGCCGACGCCGCACGTCAAGTCGGCGGAGATCAGGTCGAGGTCAGGGGGCTTATGGGCCCGGGCGTCGATCCCCATGCCTATCGCCAGACCCGCAGCGACATCGTGGCCATGACCCGTGCCGATCTGGTTCTGTGGCACGGTCTGTATCTCGAGGCACAGATGGAGGGTTTTTTCCACAATCTCGCCGAAAAACGCAGCGTCGTTGCGGTGGCCGAAGGGATCGATCCGGCGAACCTGCGCGCCCATGACGACTATGCCGACAAATACGATCCCCATGTCTGGATGACGCCGGATCTGTGGCGCGATGTGGTGGCCGAAGTGCAGGAAGCCCTGACCGAGGCGCGGCCCGAAGCCGCCGAGACCTTTGCGGCCAACGCTGAGGCGCATTTGACCGATCTGGACCGGCTGACAGCTTATGCGCAGCAAACGCTGGGCAGCGTGCCTGAACACAACAAGGTGCTGGTCACTGCGCATGACGCATTTGGCTACTTCGGTGACAGTTTCGGATTCGAGGTTCTGGGCATTCAGGGCATCTCGACGCAGTCCGAAGCGGGCCTGAACCGGATCGGTGAACTGGTTGATCTGCTGGTCGACCGTCAAATCTCGGCGGTGTTTGTCGAAAGTTCGGTCTCGGATCGATCCATGCGGGCGCTGATCGAAGGGGCCGCAGCCAAAGGCCACGAGGTCAAAGTGGGCGGCGAGCTGTTCTCGGACGCGATGGGCGAGGCGGGTACCTATGAGGGCACCTATGTCGGGATGCTTGATCACAACATCACCACCATAGCCAGGGCGCTGGGCGGAGATGTTCCCGCCGCCGGAATGGATGCAAAACTGTCAGTGGGGTTTTGACGGATGCTGGATCTGGTCAGTGATCTGGGCGAACCTGTCGAAGACCAGCGGCCCGAGACCAGCCCGCTGGCCATCCGCGGGCTGACTGTTTCCTACGGGCAAAAGCCTGCTGTCTTCTCGGTGGATATGACCGTGGAACCCGGCGCGATGACAGCGATTATCGGGCCGAACGGAGCAGGTAAATCGACGCTGCTCAAGGCTGCGCTGGGAATTGTGAAGCCCTTATCGGGCCAGGTGACGGTCTTTGGTCAGCCGCTGGAGCAGCAGCGCGCGCGGATCGCCTATGTGCCTCAGCGGGCCAGTGTCGACTGGGATTTCCCAACCCGCGTGATCGATGTGGTCCTGATGGGGCTGTCGCGACAGCTTGGCTTGCTGGGTCGTGTCCGTGCGCGGCACATGTCCTGCGCGATGGACTGCCTGAACCGGGTGGGAATGCGCGATTTTGCCAACCGGCAGATCGGGCAACTATCCGGTGGCCAACAGCAACGGGTGTTTCTGGCCCGTGCGTTGGCGCAGGACGCAGACCTTTATCTGCTGGACGAACCCTTTGCCGGGGTCGATGCCGCGACCGAAAAGGCGATCATTGCCGTGCTCAAATCCCTGAAAGAGTCCGGCAAGACCGTGGTTGCCGTGCATCATGATCTGGCGACAGTCACTGATTATTTCGACCATGTGTTCCTGATCAACACGCACAAAGTGGCCGAGGGGCCGGTGGCTGAGGCCTTTACCGCCGAAACCCTGCAAGCCGCCTACGGAGGTCGTCTGGCAACCGCTCAGATCGACCAGATTTCGCGCGCATTGGGATAGCACATGGTGTGGGACGCTCTGACCCTGCAGCTTGGCTATAACGCCACGCTGGTCGCCATCGGTGCGACGTTGCTGGGCATATCTGCCGGGGTGACGGGGACATTCCTGTTTCTGCGCAAACGCGCGTTGGTCAGCGACGCCATCAGTCATGCAACCCTGCCGGGTGTCTGTCTTGCCTTCATGGTGCTGGTCGCGCTGGGAGGCGACGGGCGCAATCTTCTGGGCCTGCTCGCGGGGTCGGCGATCTCGGCTTGGGTCGGGCTGCTTTGCATGAACTGGCTGACCCGCAACACGCGACTGGCCGAGGATGCCGCCATCGGTGCGGTGCTGTCTGTATTCTTCGGCTTTGGCATCGTTCTTCTGACGGTCATTCAAACCATGGGCGTTGGTCGGCAGGCCGGGCTCGAGGGTTTTTTGCTGGGCTCAACCGCAGGAATGCTTTGGGCTGATGCGATGATCATCGCGGTCGGAGGGGCCGCGACGCTGGCTCTGGTGATGATCATTCGCCGTCCGATGATGATGGTGGCCTTTGACCCTGAATACGCCGCCGCACGGGGCGTGCCGGTCAATCGGGTCGATCTGGCGATCATGGGGCTGGTCATGGCCGTTACCGTTGTCGGCCTCAAGATCGTGGGTCTGATCCTGATCGTAGCGCTTTTGATCATCCCACCGGTGACGGCGCGTTTCTGGTCCGAACGCGCGGATCGGGTGGTTTTGCTGGCGGGTTTGACCGGCGGGCTATCGGGTTATCTGGGCGCGGCGTTGTCCGCGTCAGCGCCCAACCTGCCGACAGGGCCGATCATTGTGCTGGTCAGCTTTGGCTTTTTTGCGATCTCGCTGTTGCTGGCTCCGGTGCGGGGTGTTCTGGCCGCCGTTCTGCGCCACCTGCGCTTTCAGCGACGGGTGCATATCCGACAGGGGTTGCTGGCGCTGGCACAGGGGCAGACGATCTATGAACCACTGACCCTGCGTCTGCTGCGGCGCGCCGGTCTGCTGCGCGCCGATGGCATGCCAACCGAAGCGGGACGGGCCCGTGCGGCCAAAGCCCTGCGGGACGAAAGACGATGGGCCGTCGTGCGCGCCGACCAGACGCATGAGGCAACCGCTGTGCTGTATGACGGGCTACGCGATATAGAGACCGTCCTGACCCGAGACCAGATCGCCGAGGTCGACCGCCGCATCGGCAGCCCGCAAGGAGTTGCGACATGAGTGGCGCGGAATTTGTCCCTCTGTCCCTGACGCCTTTGCTGATCGGGACCTTCGCGGCAATCGCCTGTGCCCTGCCGGGTAACTTTCTGGTGCTGCGCAAACAGGCCCTAATCGGGGATGCGATCAGCCATGTGGTGCTGCCGGGAATTGTGTTGGCCTTCCTGCTGACCGGGGCAATCTCAACCTGGCCGATGATGCTGGGCGCAGCCGGGGCGGCCATTGTTGCGGTGGTGATGATCGAGGCGATCCGGCGTCTGGGCAAGATCGAACCCGGGGCCGCGATGGGCGTCGTCTTTACCACGATGTTCGCAGGCGGTGTTCTGTTATTGGAACAAACCGATACTTCGACCGTGCATCTGGACGTGGAACATGCGCTCTACGGCAATCTTGAAAGCCTGATCTGGCTGGATGCGACCGGTTGGCCCTCGCTGCTGGACCCGGTTGCCCTAGCAGGCTTGCCGCCGGAACTGCCCCGCATCGCTGTGACCTTGCTTGGGGTTGTCCTGTTTACATGGCTGTTCTGGCGACCGCTGAAGATATCGACCTTTGACGAAGGCTTTGCCCGCACCATGGGCATTCGCACCGGGGCGCTGGGCATGGGGCTGGTCGTCACCGCAGCCATCGCCGCCGTTGCTGCGTTTGACGCGGTCGGATCGATCATTGTGATCGCCATGTTCATCTGCCCCCCGGCCGCCGCACGGATGATGACCAACCGGCTTGAGGCGCAGATCGGCTGGAGCGTGGTATTTGCGATCACCTCTGCTGTGTCAGGCTATGTTCTGGCAGGTTACGGGCCGTTGTGGCTGGGTGGCGTCGATGCGGTCAGCGCTGCGGGCATGATCGCGACCATGTCGGGAGTGATTCTTGCGCTGACTGCCCTGTTTGGGCCCTGCCGAACCCGCTCTGGTGCGCCAAGCACCACTTGACTTGGCATATTCACGCCAATCGCTTCCGCAGAGCCTCGGCTGAACTTCGCCAAACAGAAACAATCTTTCATTCTTAATGAGATTTATTCCCAGGCACGTGTTAACCATTGTTCAATTGTTAACAGGACGACCACCACTCACACTGGAATGTCCGGTCGCTGATCATCACGTTCGCTTCCCCCTTGTCGACGTGATTACAGCGACCGGACATCTTGTTTTTTACCGCAGCCTTTATCTCAATTCGGTGGCAGAATCGCTCACGCTCATGCTAGGTTTGGGGGTATGGCGCAGGCGAACCCCAATATCGGCGAAAATCGACCGGTGATACGGCAACTTGATGATGCGGCGATCAACCGGATCGCAGCTGGCGAAGTTGTTGAGCGTCCGGCTTCAGCGGTCAAGGAACTGGTGGAAAACGCCATTGATGCGGGGGCCGATCGGATCGCCATCGACATTGCCGATGGGGGCAAGACGCTGATTCGCGTCACGGATAATGGCTGTGGTATCGCACCCGAAGATCTGCCCCTGGCCTTGTCCCGCCACGCCACGTCCAAGATCGATGGCTCGGATCTGCTGAATATCCACACTTTTGGTTTCCGGGGCGAGGCGCTGCCGTCGCTGGGCGCGGTGGGTCGCCTGACCATCACCAGCCGCGTGCCCGGTTCCGAGGCGGCGCAGGTGCTTGTGGCGGGCGGCAAGATGGAGGCGGTCAAACCGGCAGCCCTGCGCGCGGGCACCGTTGTCGAACTGCGCGATCTGTTCTTTGCGACACCAGCGCGGTTGAAATTCATGCGCACCGACCGGGCCGAGGCGCAGGCGATCAGTGACACCGTGAAACGTCTGGCGATGGCAGAGCCCGCCATCACTTTTACCCTGCGCGATGTGTCAGGCGGGGGCGAGGGTCGCGTAACCTTCCGCGCCGACCGTGAGAACGGTGATCTGTTTGATGCTCTGCACGCTCGACTTGCGCGCGTGATCGGGCGCGAATTTGCCGAGAATGCGCTGCGGATCGATGCCACCCGAGAAGGCATCCGTCTGTATGGCTATGCCGCATTGCCGACCTATTCACGCGGTGCTGCGGTTGCGCAGTATCTGTTCGTGAATGGCCGCCCGGTGCGGGACAAGATGCTGACAGGGGCTTTGCGCGCGGCGTATTTCGATTTCCTCAGCCGCGACCGCCACCCGGCGGCGGCGTTGTTCATTGATTGCGATCCGACCTTGGTGGATGTGAACGTGCATCCCGCGAAATCCGAAGTTCGGTTCCGCGACCCCGGGGTTGCGCGCGGGCTGATTGTCTCGGCCCTGCGTCACGCGCTGGCCGAGGCGGGGCACCGGGCGTCTTCGACCGTGGCCAATGCGACGCTGGGCGCGATGCGGCCCGAACCGGCGCAACCTGCACCGGCGCGGGTCTATCAGATGGACCGCCCTTCGCCTGCGGCGCGGCAGGTGGCGTATCGGGCGCAGGCACCGGGCTTTGCGGAGATGTCTCAAGACTATAGCGGTCGCGTTGTCGAACCTGTGTCTGACCCCACGCCCGAAACCCCGGCGGTTGACTTGCCCTTGGGCGCAGCGCGCGGGCAGGTGCACGAGAATTACATCATCGCCCAGACGGCAGATGGCATGGTGATTGTGGACCAGCACGCAGCGCATGAGCGGCTGGTCTATGAAAAGCTGAAACGGCAGATGGCTGAGAATGGTGTCGCCGCGCAGGCGCTGCTAATCCCCGAGATTGTCGATCTGTCCGACGGCGATTGCACCCGCCTGATGGCCGTTGCTGAAGACTTGTCGCGCCTTGGGCTGACGTTGGAGCCCTTCGGCGGAGGTGCCATTGCCGTGCGCGAAACTCCGGCCATTCTGGGCGAGGTCGATGCACGGGCGATGATCCTCGATATCCTCGACGAACTGGCCGATCAGGGCGAAAGCCAGACAGTACAGGCGCGGATCGAGGCGATCCTTAGTCGCGTGGCCTGTCATGGCTCGGTCCGGTCAGGTCGCCGGATGCGGGCCGAAGAGATGAACGCCCTGCTGCGCGAGATGGAGGCGACGCCCCATTCCGGCCAATGCAATCACGGGCGACCGACATATGTGGAACTGAAACTGGCCGATATCGAACGTCTGTTCGGGCGGAGTTGATCCCTTTGCGCGCAGGCGCTATGAAGAATAAAACAAGAACATTCGAGGCGACATGATCGAGATTGCTGGCACCCAATATGCGCTAAATGACCCCGTGGTTCTGACCGTGGGCGGTGTGGTCGCACTGATCCTGCTGCTGTTGTTTCTGTCTCTGCGCGCATCGCAACGATCTGCCCGGATGGCCGAGCCGCTGACCCGTCAAATGGCACATCTGGGCCAGCACGTGCAGCAGTTGGGGCAGGGTCAGGAGCAGTTGCGGGGCGGGTTGCAGCATGTCTCGGACACGCAGGCCAACGCACAGGTGCAGGTGATCCAGACAGTCGAATCCCGCCTGTCCTCGGTGCAGCAGCAGATGAATGACCGGCTGGCGGACAACGCTATGAAGTCTGCGCGTGCGCTGGCCGAGATGCAGGAACGGATGAAGGAATCTCTGCATGGCTCATCAAAGCAGACCGCGACCTCGCTGACGCAATTGCAGGAACGTCTGGCGGCCATCGACAAGGCGCAGGACAACATCACCAAACTGTCGGGCGATGTGCTGTCGCTGCAGGATATCCTGTCGAACAAGCAGACGCGCGGGGCGTTCGGAGAGATTCAGCTGAATGACATCGTGTCAAAGGCGCTGCCCTCGGACAGCTTTCAGCTGCAGGCGACGCTGTCGAACGGGCGGCGGGCGGATTGCTTGATCAACCTGCCGAACCCTCCGGGGCCGATCGTGATCGACAGCAAGTTCCCATTGGAAGCCTATGAGGCGCTGATCGGGTCGACCAATGATATGGAGTTGAAAGCGGCGGTGCAGATGTTCCGCAGCACAGTGCGCAAGCATATCAACGACATTGCCGAGAAGTACATTCTGGACGGCGAAACCGCCGATGGGGCACTGATGTTTCTGCCGTCCGAGGCGGTTTATGCCGAGCTACACGCCAAATTCCCCGAACTGGTGCAGGAGAGTTTTTCCAAACGCGTCTGGATCGTCTCACCCACCACCTGCATGGCAACGCTGAACACCATGCGCGCGATCCTGAAAGACGCGCGGATGCGTGAACAGGCGGGCGCGATCCGCAAGGAACTGGGGATGCTGCACAAGGATGTGGATCGACTGGGGGATCGCGTATCGAACCTCGACCGCCATTTTGGGCAGGCGGCCAAAGATATCTCGGAAATCAAGATCAGCGCTGAAAAAGCTGGCCGTCGGGCGCAACGGCTGGATAATTTTGATTTCGAGGAGCTCGCTCCCGACGATCACAGCAATGTCGTACCTTTGGGCAAGACCGAGGGCTGAGCCTCAGATCCGTAGAAAGGGCTGAAACAGGCGCGGCATCAGCTTGGTGAATTTCAGCGGGGCATCGGTAACGGCAAGACATATACAATCCTCGGATATGTCAGCCGTTGGCGTGTGATGCAGATCCTGATCGGCGATCTCGACATCACCGCGGGAAAAATGATCCACCTCATCCGAAAACGCACCTTGCAGAACCATGGTCAGTTCAGTGCCGTTGTGCGAGTGATCAGGAACAGCGCATCCGGCAGGGATGAACAAAAGCCGCGCCGTGGCCTCACGCGTTGTTGGCAGGATCGCTTGTTTGACCCCCATGCCAATGGATTTCCAACGGATCGCATTCACATCGCCACCCACATAATCCTGCAGCGGAGCGGGCAGGACCGAGCAGGACGGCCTTGCAGGTTTGGCAGTCGGAGCACCCTTTGCAATCAATGCCATTGTGGCGGCCAGTGAGCCTTCGTCCATCCGGGACGAAGCAGCCTGATCTTCCAGAACATGACCGCCGACGGCATCAAAACTTTCGGCCCGGGCACGGCAATGGTCGCACAGCGACAGGTGCGTGGCGACCATTAGATCGAACGCTTCGGGCAGCGATCCTGCGGCATAGGCCATCAGTAGGTCGTCTGTCAGGTGATGTTTGATTTCCTTGCTCATCTTCGTCATCTCAGTTCATCGCATGGCGCAAGCGGTCCAGCGCCAGCCTTATCCGTGATTTGATCGTGCCCAGTGGCAATCCGGTCTGCGATGCAATCTCGCGATGGCTCAGATCACCAAAATAGGCTTTCTCGATCAGTTCTCTTTGCGCCTCTGGCAACGCTGTCAAAGCGGTGCGCAGCTGCGCGGTTTCCTGTTGCAGCGCAATGACGTCGTCCTGGTCCGGCTCGGCCTCGGGGCCCCATCCCAATTCTTCGGGTTCGGGCCGGCGTTGCTTTCGCAAAACGTCGATGCGTTTGTTTCGGGCGATCGTAAACACCCAGGTCGCCACGGTCGCGCGGGTCGGATCGAACAGATGCGACTTGTGCCACAAGGTCGCCATCACCTCTTGCGCGCATTCTTCAGCCGTGGTCGCGTCTGATCCAGATTTGATCAGAAACGCTTTGACCCGTGGCGCGAAATGCTGAAACAACTCGGCAAACGCCGCCTGATCCTGCGTGTCCCGGATACGCCTGATGTGTTGAACCCACTCTTGCCGCGCATCGCAGGATTTCTTCGATCCGTTCACCGATTTACCCCTGAAAGGTGTCTTTGCGGTCCGCGGGCTCGCACGACCGGGATCGGCCGACGGTATATCCAGGGTCGCACTGTCCGTTTCGATAAACATAACCGCATTACGCGGCGCGCCCAAGCATGGATCACTTTCAATAAAACTTTTAATCCGGGACGCGCCAGAGCGCGTATTCTCTGATACGTTACCTCAAGGAAAATCAAAGCGCCTGAGTATCTTACGGGGCGATTGGAACAGAACAAGATGAACAAGGTGGATCATATCGCAGGCCATACCTATCACGGGCGGAAAGGCGCGATCGAAAACGCTTTTCGCTATTCGGTGGACTATGTGCTTTTTGATCCCGAGGCAGAGCCGAGTACACCGCTGTTGTTCTCGATCAATCGGACCAATGTAACCAATTGGCGAAGCCGGGATCATGGTGGTGAACCGGGCAAGGGGGTCGGGGTCGCATGGGTGCGGGCGCAATTTGACGAAATGAAGCTGCCCCAACCCGCCCGCATCATGCTGCTGACGCAGCCCCGCGTTCTTGGCCATGTGTTCAATCCGGTCAGTTTCTGGTTCTGCTTCGACGAAAAAGAACGGCTATATGCCGTCGTCGCCGAAGTAACGAATACCTTTGGCACAAGGCACAGCTATCTGTGCCACAAACCCGATCTGTCACCCATCGATCCTTCCAACCGGATCGTCGCCGACAAACTGATGCATGTGTCGCCGTTTCAAAAGATCGAGGGAACCTATACGTTCCGTTTTGACTACCGCGCCGACAGGGTTGGCGTCTGGATCGACTACACTCGGGACAATGGCGGTTTGATCGCGACCCTGATCGGCACGCGTCACAAGTTTGGCAATCGCGCGATCCTGTGGGCTTTGGTGCGACGGCCCTTTGGTGCGCGCCGGGCCTTTACCCTGATCCTGTGGCAGGCCGCCAGATTGTGGTTCAAAAAAGCGCGTTTCGTGCCCTTTCGTTCGGTCCCGGCTCCGGCACGCCTCTTATCCCGGTCGCGGCAGCAATGAGCACGCGTTTGCGTAAGATCAAAGACGGCACCCTTGCGGGGTGGTTTGGATGGATCCGAACCGCGAATGCAAGGAGTTGGTCGAATGCTGGAAATCTCGGTAAGAAAAGTCGCTCAGGTCGCCATGATGGGGCGTGAACTGGACCGCGCCGAGGGCGAGCTGCGCGCCTTTATCGACCGCATGAGCGAGGATGAACAGGCCGAATTGGTTGCCGTCATGTGGGTCGGGCGTGAAAGCTTTTTTGCCGAGGATCTGGCCGAGGCTATCGCCACCGCCAAAACCGAAGCGTCGACCCCTTGCGCTGACTACCTGATAGGAACACCGCATTTGTCGGACCATCTGGAAAACGGTCTGGATGCGCTGGGCATTTCGGCAGAGGACGTCGAAAGCGACCTGATGTAAGGGCCATCGGGTCATTCAGCCAACATTAATAAACGTTAATCCCGCTCTCGGGCGGCGTTAATGTCGACTTCTTTTATCAAGTTCATCATCAGCACAGACGCTGAAACTTGGAGGAAAACGACATGGCATACGCCCACACAGCACCCGCCCGGAAAGCCCCATTTTTCGGACTGTTCTCGAATTACGCCGACGCCAAGGTCGAGCAGTTTCGCCGTCGGATCTATTCCAAAACGGTCCGCGACCTCGAACGGCTTAGCGACGACCAGCTTGAGGATATCGGCATCCCGCGCGACGAGATCAAGCAGCGCGCCTATCAGAGCGTTTATCACAACGCCCCCTATCCGTCACAGGCTTGATCGCGTTCCGCGAAAGGCCAAAACGCAACCAGTTTTACGAGGTAGCACCCATGCTGGATGTCCCCCAGTTCATTGACCAAAGCCCGCCACCCAGTGCGCTGCAACTGTTTGACCGGGCACGGCGGATCAACTCGATCAAAGAGGATATCGTCCGCGCCGCCCAACAGCTTAACAGCCTGTCTGACAAACATCTGGCAGAGCTTGGGCTGAACCGCAGCGAAATCGAGGAAACCATCGAGCGTTACATCTGATTTCGCACTATCGGTGGACCAATCCCACAGGGCCATTCCGCATGGGCGGAGTGGCCCTTTTAGTAAGTTGGGTCTGAGGGATCACAGGCAGGGATGACACAGGTCCGGATTTCTCCGCCATCGGTTCGCGATGGCATGGACAGTTTTCAACCAATCTGCCTAGGGTTGGGCGCATATATTCTTTTGGTTGATTAAATGACGTCCGAAGACTCCTCTGGTTCCCCGAAACGCAGATTGAAACTTATCCGTTGGCTAACCGTTTTGGTTCTTCTGGCCATTGGTGGCGTGTTCTTCCTGAGCGCCGAGCACAAAAAACTGATCGAGACCTGCAATTTCCGCAAAGCTGACCCACAGGAGAAACTCGCCGCTTGCGATGTTCTGCTGACATGGACAGCGCATGAACCGTCTACCCGGTCGCTGATCCACCGGCACAAGATGCGGGTGCATATGCTGCAGGAAGACTGGGATGCCGCGCTGGACGAGGCGGATCTGGCGGTTGCAGCCGATCCCGAAAGCCCTGTCCCGTGGCAGTGGAAGGCTTTGATCCTGGCCCGCACGAAGAATTTTCCGGATGCGCTGAATATGATAGATCAGGCGCTGACACTTGATCCCGGCAATGACTATTCACTGGAAACCAAAGCCAAGCTGTTTCGCAGTCAGGGTCGATGGGGCGGGCTCAGGCAGTTGGTGTTTGAGGCTGTCGACAACTACTCTGTAGGTCGTTGGGCGTGGAGCTATGCGGGTTATTTCAGATTGCAAGACCACGAATATCGCGCCTCTGCCCTTGCCTTTGCGCAAGCGCTGCGGCTTGAGCCCAATAACACGTATGACCGCAGGAAGTTTTTTGAAGCCTGCCGCGCCGCGGGATCTGAGTGTCCCCGAATGCTTGCCGATGACTATGGCGCGAAAGAAATGCCCAGCTGTGAAGACACAGGTATTTCCCTGGTAGAACTATTCCCGGACTGGCGTGAAATTCAGTCCACCGAGCCTGAAGCCAGCGCGCCGCAAGAAAACATCTATACCAAACACAATGTGAAGTTCACGATCTACCTACGGTACCTAGATGCCCTAAGCACCATAGAAGACGGGCGCAACGCCAGCAATCTTGCCTCAAAAGCCATCGTGTTGAGCCGCGCGTTGGACTGCATCAGCTTGCAAAGTGATGGGTCGCCTAAAGGTAGACTGGAAGAGCGGGTTAGGTCCGATCTGGACCGCATGTTTCCTGAATATGTGCGCCAAAACCAACTACAATGGGCCGAGTTGGTCTTGACTCAAAACAGTGGTTCCTAGCTGCTCAGATGATCCACCACCTGCAAGTGCTGCGCCAGCGTGTCGATCTCGGCCATCCAGCCCTGAACCAGTTTCGGATCGCTGGGGGCTGCGTGAACTCCTGCCGGGATGGCGCGGTTCAGGACGGCTTCGACGGCCAGTGAGACGGGGATCGATACCAGACGGGCCATCGCGCTGCCGCGCGCGTCGCCCCATGCATCCATGACATAGGTTTTGTGCCAGACCGGGATGCCGTCGCGCTCGGCCTTCAGCCCCACGCACAGAACCACGCGGTCGGGTTCGCCTTCGTCATAGGCGTTCTCGGCCCAGAACTGATCCGACATTTCTTTCAGTCGGGTGTCACCTTCCGGGCCGGACAGGGTTTCGATCTCGGTAAAGACATCCGACCACGCATCGGCCCAGCCGTTCAGGCGCAGGGTGCCGCGAACGAATTCTTTGACGGTCCAGTGATCCTCGAACTGGTATTCTACCATGAAAGGCAGGGAATCGCGGTTGGGATAAACCTCAAAGCTTTCGGGTGTTGGAAGCGGAGCGATATAGCTGCTGATCGCGTCCCACGGGCGCGCGACGTCCAGCGGGGCATAGTCGCGGATGGATTTGGACGGGGACCGCAGTGCCTTGAGAACACCCAGCGGTGACCAGCTGAACTTGTAGCGGAACGGGTTGGGGTTCTTGGGAATGCCACCGCAATAGGAAATGAAGCTCAGGTGGTTTTGCGCATCGAACGCATCCGAGGCGCGATAATCGGCGACCAGCGCATGGGCCATCAGGTGGTCGATGCCGGGGTCCAGCCCAACCTCGTTGACCAGCGCCACGCCAGCCTCGCGGGCCTTGTCGTCCAGCGCGCGCATTTCGGGCGCGATGTAGGAGGATGAGACGAAGTTCGCGCCGTTGGAGATCGCCAGCTCTGCCAGCGGGACGTGCCAGTCGCCGGGCAGCATGGATACGATCACGTCGCCCTTGTTCAACACCGCGCTAAGCGCGTCGATGTTAAAGGCGTGGATGTCGTCAGTCAGGTCTCCGACCTCGGTCTTTGCCTTTTCAATGGTCCGGTTCCAGACAACGACATTATGCCCGCTTTCGATCAGACGGCGCAGGCCGGGAATGGCCGAGAGGCCGGTGCCACACCAGTGAATCGTCATCGCTCAGATCCCTTCGATATGTGTTTTGTAGGTTGCGTCGGCGCGTCCCCAGACGCCGCTTTCCAGATCGGTCAGCGTCAGTAGCGAGGGCAGCAGTTGCGCGGCATAATCTTCCGAACTTTCGACCGGCAGCATAGAGGGCAGGTTGTCGATGGCCATGACGTCCAGCACCGGATCGGTAGCCACGCGCAAGGCGGGTGCATCCCACGTTGTTGCGCGGTCATAGACCGGCACCGGGTTGTAATCGCTGTCCGGGTCGCAAGCCACGTCGCCAATGGCGGTCAGTTTGCGCGGGCCAGTAAGAGCCTCGCGCGGGACAAAGACCGGCGTGCCGGGACGCGCGAAGATGCAGTTCAGGAACAGATCGTGGTTCAGGATTTCGGGAAAGGGGCCACCGCTGGCAGTTTCGGCCATATCCCATTTCGTGACGTTGATGCCCATCGCTTCGCACAGATCGGCAGCCCCGGTGCCCACCCGCCCCAGCGCACCGATGACAATGGCGGTTGGGCGCGTGCCGGTGGCGTCCAGTTCACCCAGCAGTTCAGAGTTCAGGGCGTCTTTGCTCGGATACACACCGACCGAAGGGCATTCCTGTCCACGTTGTTGCGCAGCCCATGTTTTCAACGTCACAGCCGCGCCTGCATACCCGGCCCAATAGCCGAAGGCCGCAACCCGGCGGCCATCTTCGTCCACCAGATATTCCAGATCATAGAGCGTTCCGCCGCCCGCCTTGAACCTCTGCAACAGAGCGCGGCCCGAATGCTGGCCCTTATAGGCGTGGCCGAACATGATGTGGCGGTGGGGCAAAGGCGTGCCGTCCTCGGGCAATTCCTTGAGGCCGAAAATGATCGCATCGCGCGGGGCGTCGGGCCATGTGTTCTCAGCTGCGATTTCGCACCCAGCGTCCTTGTAACCGTCCAGCGGGATGGCACGCACCGAGCTTTCCTCGACCGTCACGCGGATGCCTGCCGAGATCAGCGCGGCAGCGCCTTCGGGGGTCAGCCCGACCCGTTCCTCGTTCGGGCGCTGTTCTGCCCGGACCCAGAGATGTGTCATTGTCATTCCTTTTGTCAGAGCATCCCGGCAGCGCGCACCGCCTGCACCGAAGGTCGCGCCTCCATCGCGTCGCGGAAGGCAAGGATCTTTGGAAAGGCTGATACATCTACGCCGTCACCTTCCAGCCAACTGCAGACGACATACAGATAGGCGTCGGCCAGCGAGAAGGCCTCGCCCAGTACAAACGGTCCGCGCAGACCGTTGGACGAGATATAGTCGCATGACGCGGTCATCGTCTGCGCCACCTTGTCTTTCATATCCTTCCAGCTGGATTTCTTGTCGGCCCAGCGGTGCCCGCGCAACCGGTGCGCGTGGTTCACATGCATGGTCGAGGCGAGGTAATACATCACCTCACGCATCCGCGCAGCCAGAACCGGGTCACTGGACACCAGCCCGGCTTGCGGAGCAATCGCGGCAACATAATCCAGCAAAGCACCAGTTTCGGTCAGAATGCCACCATCCACCGCCAATGCCGGAACACGGCCCTTGGGATTGATCTGCTTATAGGCGGGTTTGGTCTGCTCACCCCCGGCAAAATCCAGCTTGATTGCCTCGTATTCCAGATTGGCCTCTTCCAGCGCGATTGCCACAGCGACCGAGATCGTGCGAGGGGCGTAATAAAGCTGCATCGGGGGCCTCCTTACAGATGGGTTTGCGCAAAGTGCCGGTCGGGCGCTTCCAGATGGGGCACGGCGTTGAACAAAACTGGGCTGAGTTGTGCGCCAATCGGATGCAGACGATGCAGCGATGTGTTCATGATGGCAAGGGCGACGCGGGCCATTGAAGGGATATCCAGACCCATCGCCTGCCGCACCACCATCGAAATCAAACCGCCCGAGGTCACAACAATCGCCGGCCCGCCCTCGGTCCCGATCTCGCGCAGGGCATCGGACACGCGGGTCTCGAACTGCTCAAAGGTCTCGGGCGTGTTGCGGATGTCCCCGTTGGCCCAGGCGTTGAATGTCTTGGGCAGATGGTCGACAAACCCCTTGCGGTCGGTTGGGATCGGAACATCGTGCTGGTCCTGATAAAGCTGCGCCAGCGTGAAATACTCGATCTCGTTCAGCCGCGCGTCACGAACCGGTTCGCTCAGCCCCATGCTGGCGGCGGTTTCCACATGGCGGGTCAGGGTGCCGCAATAGACACGCGGGTAAAACGCTTGGGTGTCGCGCAGATGCCCGCCCAGCCACCGCGCCTGCTGATGCCCCAGATCGCTAAGCTTGTCATAGTTCTTTTCGTCGCGCGCCGCAGTATTGGCCTGCCCGTGGCGCACCAGTGTAATATGTGACATGTCGGTCCCTCTTGCGCCGAAGTCTTAGGGCAGGTTCCGGGCCGGGACCAGAGGGGTTTCGCACCGGAAAGGCAAAAAGCCCCTCGCATACCGATTGCCTCGAACCCTGTTGCCGCTATGGTCAGACGCACTGACACGAGGATTGCCATGACATTAAACCCGAACCGTTTTCTTGCAGACCTGCATGAATTGCGCCGCTTCGGCGCATCAGGAGTTGGCAAGGGGGTTGTCCGTCCCGCCTATTCGGACGCTGATATCGCCGCGCGTCGCTGGCTGGCGGGTCGCATGGCCGAGGCTGGCCTGACGCCGCATTATGACCCTGTTGGCAACCTGTTCGGGCTGGCAAATGGACCCTCTTTGCTGATGGGATCACATTCCGACAGCCAACCCGAAGGCGGCTGGCTGGATGGCGCGCTGGGTGTCATCGCCGCGCTGGAAGTGGCACGCGCAAGCGACAGGCCCGTCTCGGTCGTCAGTTTTCAGGATGAAGAGGGGCGCTTTGGCGTCACAACAGGGTCGGCCATCTGGTCTGGAACCCTGCCGCTGGACCGTGCCGATACGCTGACCGATGCGTCCGGCATGACGTTCAGCGATGCGCGGGCAGCGATGAGCGATCTGTCCGGTGAGTTCATCGACCCGGATCGGTTCACAGGCTATATCGAGATGCATATCGAACAGGGCCCCGCCTTGGACGCGCAGGGCGATCAGATCGGCGTAGTGACGGAAATCGTCGGCATCCGCGATATGACCATCACCTTTGAGGGCCAGCAAAACCATGCAGGCACCACGCCCATGCACCTGCGCAAAGACGCGTTTCAGGCGGTCTCGGCATTCAACAGCCGGATCAATGACCGGTTCCGGAACGTAGTGACACCGCAGACTGTCTGGACCATTGGGCGTGTCGATCTGCACCCAAACGCGTCCTCGATTGTACCGGGGCGGGCGCGGTTCTCGATGCAGTGGCGCGATGGCGACAGTGATCGTTTAGCACGCATGGAGGAGATCATTCGCGCAACCGCGCAAGAGATCGCTCAGGAAATGGGCCAGACCGTGTCTTACGGTCGGCTGCTGGGGCTGGAGCCGATTGCAATGGATCAGACCCTGCGCGCGGCTCTGGAATCGGCTGCTGAAGATGTCGCGCCGGGCAAATGGCGAAATATGCCGTCGGGCGCATTGCACGATGCAACAAACGTGGCCTGCCTGATACCGGTTGCCATGCTGTTTGTGCCGTCAATTGATGGAATCAGCCACAATTTCGCCGAGGACACCTCTGAAAACGACTTGATCGCTGGTCTGAACGTTCTGGATCAAGCCGTTCGATCTTTGGGTCAATCTGCGCAATAAGGCATGGCAAAAATACTGGTTTACCAAGGCTTTGACCTTCAGTAAGCGGCGTTCAAGTTTGTCCGACGTTTTCGAGTGTAACGTGTTTGTCGGGGCTCTGAAAAGGGGATGTTGCCTAACGGAAAAAAGTTTCCTATAGGAACATTGTTGGTGCATACGCTCGTATACAGGTCTGTTCCGGTGAAACTGAATTGCTAAAATTCCAGGCTGAATCGTTGCAATATATGCTGCTTGGGTCAGACTGACGGGCATGCGTCCCGACCACTAGAAACAAAAGAAGGTATCTGCCATGACTGACGCCAAACGCACGCCTTTGTATGATCTTCACGTTGAGCTCGGCGGTAAGCTGGTTGATTTTGCTGGTTGGGAGATGCCGGTTC